>NZ_JBHTNH010000027.1:0-49949 GCF_042679865.1 Lentibacillus salinarum
GCTAGTATCCTTATTATACGATAGTACGAAATAGTACGCAATAATTTTAAGTAAAATTTGACAAAAAAATATAAGCCTGAGTTGGCTTACGGTCACTTTTTATTCAATTTGGGTGTCAAACTCCCGAGCAGCATTGCAGGTGGCGAACAGCAAATGATTTGTATAAAAATAGAGATATGATACAATGAAAATGAACGGAAGGCATCCCATCTATATTTTTTTGGTCTATGCGGGACATATTATAAAATGCCGGGACAAAAATTGACCAGATAAGGAGTTCTTGGATGCGCGAATTGATCGACATGCAGAAAAAATTATACCCTGATTTGCTGGAAGTCATGCAGCAGCGATATACACTCATGCAAAATATCGAACTTTTGCAGCCGATTGGGCGCCGTGCTCTGGCAGCCAATACCAATTTAACCGAACGCCATGTACGCAGTGAGGTTGATGTACTGTCGCGTCAAGGGTTAATTGATGCATCATTAAAAGGTATGCAATTGACAAAAGAGGGGAAATTAGTCATTGACCAATTGGCAGCATTTATGCATGACTTAATGGGCTTGAGTGTTTTAGAAAGCCAATTGAAGGAAACATTAAAACTGGACAATATTATCATTGTTCCCGGTAATAGTGATGAGCATGAATGGGTAAAACAAGAAATGGGAAAAGCCTGTGTGAAGTATTTGAAAGAACACGTGTCATCAGATGAATCGATTGCTGTCACTGGTGGAACGACCATGGCGGCAGTTGCTGAGATGATGAGTCCTTTCGAAAACAACACGAAATGCTTGTTTGTCCCGGCTAGAGGCGGTATTGGCGAAAAAGAGGAAAATCAGGCCAATACAATCGTTGCTAGAATGGCAAGACAGGCAAAAGGGAGTTACCGGCTGCTTTATGTGCCGGACCCGTTAAGTGAAACCTCATACCAAACAATGATACAGGAACCTGCCGTCATCGACGTGTTACAACGCATTCAGCATGCTTCTGTTGTCCTGCACGGGATCGGTGATGCCATCACAATGGCAGAGCGGCGTAAAACATCGCCGGATATCATCGGAAAATTAGAGAAGGAAAAGGCTGTCAGTGAGGCATTTGGTTATTATTTCAATGCGTCTGGGGCGGTAGTCCACAAAGTCAGGACAATCGGGATTCACCTCGAAGACTTATCCAGAGCCGACCAACGTGTTATTACGGTGGCCGGTGGCAAGTCAAAAGCACAGGCCATTACGTCTTTTTTTAAACAAGGCAGAAGCAATCTTTTAATAACCGATGAGGCAGCGGCAGAAACGATTTTAAGGGATAATCAATCCCTTTAAAATAAATCAAATTACTAGCAACAATTAGGAGGAAATATACATGGCACTAAAAATGGGAATTAACGGATTTGGCCGTATTGGACGTAACGTTTTCCGTCAAGCACTAAAAAATGATGACGTCGACGTCGTCGCTGTGAATGACTTAACAGATGCGAATATGTTGGCACACTTACTGCAGTATGACTCTGTCCACGGTGTACTGGATGAGGAAGTGACGGTTAATGGCTCCAACATTGTCGTCGGCGGAAAAGAAATTAAAGTCCTTTCGGAACGCGATCCCGCTAATCTTGGCTGGGGCGATATCGGGGTTGACATTGTGATTGAATCGACCGGCCATTTTACGCAGCGTGACGATGCGAAAAAACACCTTGACGCAGGCGCGAAAAAAGTGGTTATTTCAGCACCGGCAAAACAAGAAGACTTGACCATGGTCATGGGGGTTAACGAAACAGACTATGACCCTGAAAAACACCACATTGTGTCCAATGCATCGTGTACGACAAACTGCATTGCACCGCTTGCCAAAGTATTGCATGACAAATTCGGTGTCAAACGCGGTCTGATGACAACTGTTCACTCCTATACGAATGACCAGCAAATTCTTGACTTGCCGCATAAAGACTACCGCCGTGCCCGTGCAGCAGCCCAAAATATTATTCCGACAACAACCGGCGCTGCCAAAGTGGTTGGCAAAGTCGTGCCTGAATTGGACGGCAAACTAAACGGTATGGCTGTCCGCGTACCGACACCTGATGGTTCATTGACTGATCTGGTCGCTGAACTTGAGCAAAACGTAACAGAAGAGGAAGTTAATGAAGCGTTCAAAGCAGCTGCTGAAGAAGAAGGACTCAAAGGAATTGTCGGCTACAGTGAAGCGCCGCTCGTTTCCAGTGATATCGTCGGCACCACGTATTCGTCATTGTTTGACGCCCAGTCAACAATGACCCTTGAAGACAACATGGTGAAAGTCGTTTCCTGGTATGACAACGAAATGGCTTATTCTGCACGCTGTGTTGACCTGGCTGTTTATATCAGCAAACAGGGACTATAAGGTTGATGATAGGGGGAGGGCCATCCTCCTCCTTTTTTCGAATCCAACGATAATGAAATCGACTGACTTAGCGATTGTTACATCTGACTGTCGGGCTTCCGCCTTTGGCATGAGGCGGCAGCACCGTCATTTCTAAACTGTACATATCCCCTGGAAGGAGGACGCTCATTTGAATAAGAAAACACTGCAGGATCTGGATGTAGAAGGCAAAAAAGTGTTTTGCCGTGTGGATTTTAATGTGCCGATGATAGACGGCCAGGTGACGGATGACACACGGATCAGGGCAGCAGTGCCGACGATTGAACATTTGACAGAAAGAGGTGCCATCGTTATTTTAGCGAGCCATCTCGGCCGGCCAAAAGGTGACGTGGTAGAGGAATTGCGGCTTGACTCGGTGGCTGAGCGTTTAAGTAATTTACTTGGAAAAGATGTGGTTAAAACCGATGCCGTACATGGAAAAGAAGTGAATGAGGCTCTGTCACAAGTTAGCAATGGTGATATTGTCTTGATTGAAAATGTTAGGTTTGAACCGGGTGAAGAGAAAAATGATCCAGACCTGGCCCAGGCGTTTGCGGATATGGCCGATCTGTATGTCAACGATGCATTCGGTGCTGCACATCGGGCCCACGCCTCAACAACTGGTGTCGCTGAAAAATTGCCTGCCGCAGCCGGCTTTCTAATGGAAAAGGAAATAGAAGTGCTCGGCAACGCATTGGCGGACCCTGACCAGCCATTCACCGCCATTATCGGCGGAGCCAAGGTCAAAGACAAAATTAATGTAATTGATAATCTGTTGGACAAGGTAGACAATCTAATCATCGGCGGCGGACTTGCCTATACATTTGTCAAAGCACAAGGCCACGAAATTGGCAAATCATTGCTGGAAGAAGATAAAATGGACCTGGCCAATGAATTCATGCAAAAGGCAGAAGCTAAAGGTGTCCGGTTTTTTATGCCGGAAGATGTCGTTGTAGCCGATGACTTTTCCGAAGAGGCCAACACGAAAATCGTCGACATCACCGACATACCTGCTGATTGGGAGGCGCTGGATATTGGGCCGAAAACACGTGAATCATACGGTCAAATCGTCAAGGAGTCCAAGCTGATTATCTGGAACGGCCCAATGGGTGTGTTTGAATACAGCCCATTTGCTGGCGGAACACGCGCTGTTGCCGAAAGCTTGGCCGATACTGACGGTTATACGATTATCGGTGGTGGCGACTCAGCAGCGGCTGTCGAAAAATTTGGTTTTGCCGGTGATATGGATCACGTGTCCACAGGCGGCGGCGCATCACTTGAATTTATGGAAGGACAGGTCCTGCCTGGCGTAAAGGCACTTGACGATAAATAATTCAGGAGAGGTGATATAATGCGAAAGAAAGTCATTGCAGGAAATTGGAAAATGAACAAAGTACTGACTGAGGCTGAGCAATTTGCCGATAACGTGACAGACAAGCTCCCGAATGACGATAACGTCGAAGCGATCGTTTGTGCCCCGTTTCCCTTTTTGCCATCCCTAGTGGAGAAGACGAAAGGGAGCCGGTTGCAGGTTGGTGCACAAAACATGCATTTTGAAGACAGTGGCGCATTCACCGGTGAAGTCAGCCCGGTTATGTTGAAGGATCTTGGCGTCACGTATGTTGTCATTGGCCACTCTGAACGTCGTGAACATTTTGCAGAAACAGATCAAACGGTGAATAAGAAAGTCCACGCGGCTTTTAATCATGGTTTAACACCGATCGTTTGTGTAGGTGAATCACTCGAACAGCGTGAGGCCAACCAAACCATGAATCATACTGAACAACAGATCAAAAAAGGCTTGGAAGGATTGCGTCATGATCAGGTGGCGGACACCATTATCGCATATGAGCCGATTTGGGCCATTGGTACCGGCAAAACAGCGTCAAGTGCCGATGCCAATGAGGTTTGTGCACATATCCGCAACGTTGTTAAAGAGATGACATCCGGCGATATTGCCGAACAAGTGGTCATCCAATATGGCGGAAGTGTCAAGCCGGCCAATATTGATGAGCTCCTGACACAATCCGACATTGATGGCGCGCTTGTCGGAGGTGCCAGTCTTGAAGCGGAATCATTTCAGCAGCTTGTGGAGGCAGGTACAACATGAGTGATAATAAATTAGCGGCATTGATTATCCTTGATGGATTAGCCCTGCGTGATGAAGCGGAAGGCAATGCCGTCAAACAGGCCCATACACCTAACCTGGACCGCTATTGGAAAACCTGTGCCCATAATCAATTACAGGCGTCTGGTAAGGCAGTCGGACTCCCTGAAGGACAAATGGGCAACTCGGAAGTTGGACACCTTAATATTGGAGCGGGCAGGGTTGTCTACCAGAGCCTGACGCGGGTTAATCTATCCATCAGGGAAGGAGAATTTTTTGAAAAAGAGGCCTTCCTGAAATCCATCCAGCATGCCAAAGACAACGATAAGGCGCTGCACATTTTTGGCCTTTTGTCTGACGGCGGCGTGCACAGTCATATCAGCCATCTTTTTGCTCTGCTGAAACTGGCAAAAGATCATGAACTGGAAAACGTCTACATCCACGCCTTTTTGGATGGCCGCGACGTCGGCCCGCAAACGGCGAAGGAATACATCAAACAGACGGAGGACAAAATAAACGAATATGGGGTCGGTCAGTTCGCTACGATTTCCGGTCGCTACTACTCGATGGATCGCGATAAACGCTGGGAGCGGGTTCAGAAAGCCTATGATGCGATGGTATATGGCAAAGGTCCGACTTATGAAGACCCATATAAGGTGATTGACGATTCCTACGAAAACGGCATTTATGACGAATTTGTTATTCCGTCTGTTCTGACGGACAAAAACGGTGAACCAGTTGGTAAAGTGCAGGATGAAGACGCGATCATTTTTTACAATTTCCGGCCTGACCGGGCGATCCAAATTTCCCGGACGTTTGCCAATGAAGACTTCCGTGATTTTGACCGGGGCGAACAACGGCCGAAAAACCTGGATTTTGTTATGTTGACTGAATTCAGTGAAGCGATTGACGGCTATGTTGCCTATGAGCCAGCTAATCTAGACAACACGGTGGGGGAAGTTTTGTCCCAGCATGAGATGAATCAGCTGCGTATAGCCGAAACGGAAAAATATCCGCACGTGACGTTTTTCATGAGCGGCGGCCGTGAAAATCAATTTCCGGGCGAAAATCGGGTGCTGATTGACTCACCGAAAGTGGCTACTTATGATCTACAGCCGGAAATGAGTGCTTACAAGGTGACGGATTCCTTGCTTGAAGAACTTGATTCACAGCGGCACAATGCCATTATCCTTAACTTTGCCAACCCGGACATGGTCGGTCATTCCGGTAAACTTGAGCCAACGATCAAAGCCGTTGAAGCTGTTGATGAGTGTCTTGGCAAAGTCGTGGATAAGATCTTGGAACTGGGCGGCAATGCGATTATTACCGCTGATCACGGTAATTCGGATGAAGTTGTCACACTGGAAGGCGACCCGATGACAACACATACGACGCGGCCTGTGCCGGTCATCGTGACGAAAGAGGGAGCCGAACTGCGTGATGGCGGTATTTTGGCCGATTTGTCCCCGACATTACTGGATTTACTGGGGATTGAAAAACCGGCGGAAATGACCGGTGAATCCCTTATAAAAAAATAAAGGAGTGGTTTGATGCCATACATTACAGACGTTTATGCCCGTGAAGTCCTTGACTCCCGTGGCAATCCGACAGTTGAAGTGGAAGTGTTTACGGAATCCGGGGCTTTTGGTGCTTCATTGGTGCCAAGTGGTGCTTCAACAGGTGAATATGAAGCCGTGGAATTGCGCGATGGTGACCAGGACCGTTATCTTGGAAAAGGTGTCGAAAAAGCGGTCGAGAATGTGAATGACGTGATCGCCCCTGAACTGCTCGGTGTTGATGTGACCCGGCAGAACATTATCGATCAGCTGATGCAGGAACTTGACGGCACTGATAATAAAGGAAGTCTCGGGGCCAATGCGATTCTTGGCGTATCCATGGCAGTTGCCCACGCGGCCTCCAGTTATCTTGAACAGCCATTGTACAATTATCTCGGCGGATTTAATGCCAAAACACTGCCAACACCAATGATGAATATTTTAAATGGCGGTGAACACGCCGATAATAACGTGGACATTCAGGAATTCATGATCATGCCTGTGGCAGCCCCAACATTCAAAGAAGCATTGCGGACAGGTGCGGAAATTTTTCATGCCCTGAAAAAGGTGTTGACGTCCAAAGGTTACAATACCGGTGTCGGTGATGAAGGCGGATTTGCACCAAGTCTTAGCTCCAACGAAGAAGCACTTGGTACGATTGTTGAAGCGATTGAAGCTGCCGGCTACAAACCGGGTGAAGAAGTTAAGCTCGCGATGGATGTTGCTTCTTCGGAAATCTATGAAGACGGCAAATACCACCTTAAAGGCGAAGGTGTTACCCGTACGGCAACAGAAATGGTTGACTGGTATGCAGACCTGATTGAGAAGTTCCCGATTATCTCGATTGAAGACGGATTGGACGAGAATGATTGGGAAGGCCATAAACGTCTGACCGACCGTATCGGTGACCGTGTTCAACTTGTTGGCGACGACTTGTTTGTGACGAACACGAGCAAGCTTTCCCGTGGTATTGAACAGGGTGTCGGTAACTCTATCCTTGTCAAAGTGAATCAGATCGGAACGTTGACCGAAACATTTGAGGCGATTGAGATGGCTAAAAAGGCCGGCTATACAGCGGTCATTTCCCACCGTTCCGGCGAAACAGAAGATGCAAGTATCGCTGATATTGCGGTTGCAGCCAACGCCGGACAGATTAAAACCGGCGCACCGTCCCGAACGGATCGTGTTGCCAAATACAATCAGCTGTTGCGCATTGAAGATGAACTGGCAGGAATGGGCGAATATGCCGGTTTGGATGCATTTTATAATTTGAAAAAGTAAGTGAAATGAAACAGAAAGAAAGATGGCTATCCAGGAGGAGAGTCATCTTTCTTTTTGCAGACAGGAAATGATAAGCCTTCCTATCTGCAACAATACTTATAACAAGAGCCTTCCAATAACCTTGATCAGCTTAAGTTCAAATATTGCCAGAATAGGTGAAAATGAATTGGGCAGTAATAAAAAATGATGACTTTATGAGGAGATCTATTACATACAGTGAGGATGAAACAAAGTGGATCAACATGTAAAACCACGAAAACCGGTCATTCTATTAAATATCGATTCATTGATGCCTGAACCACTGGAAGTAGCGGTACAAACCGGAAAGGCACCAGCTTTGAAGTTTTTGATGGAAAATGGCAGCTATATTTCCAATGTGGTCAGTTCTTTCCCTACAATGTCAGTGACGATTGATAGCAGTCTTCTGACAGGCACTTATGCTGATCAGCACCAAATTCCCGGTTTAAACTGGTTCGATGATTCTAAAAAAGAGATTATTAACTACGGTACGGGATTCAGGGAGACGAATAAGTCAGGGCTCAAAAAGACAGTCCATAACATGCTTTACCGCCTGAATAATGAGCATTTGAGCAGTCATGTCCGAACGCTTTATGAAGAATTGGCAGACAGGGGAATTCAATCTGCTTCCATTAATTCCTTTGTTTATCGCGGCAATACACCGCAAAAGCTGCAGGTTCCCGGACTGCTTCGCGGATTTACCCGTTTTAAAGATGATCAGTGGACAGCGGAAGCCACATCGATTTTTTCCTTAGGTGTTTTTTCCAAACTGCGTAAGCGTAGTGTGGCAACACAAATCGCAGCCGGAAATTATAAATATACGGCCCGGGAGCTGCGCCATTTAATCCGCCGGAATAAACTTCCGGGCTTTACATTTTGCATCTTTCAGGATCTGGATTTCCGCATTCATTTTAAAGGACCGATGGATATAAAGGGAATCGCCAAAATTGATCGTCAAATCCAAAAAACGCTCAATTTGTACCCGAGCTGGGAAGAAGCGCTTAACCGGAATGTATGGATGGTTATGGGGGATAACGGTCATGCGCCGATGGGGTCCAGGTACCGTGACTTTGTGATCGATCTTCGCAAAATACTGAAAAAATATCGCATCGCACGA
Source organism: Lentibacillus salinarum (assembly GCF_042679865.1). Classification (NCBI taxonomy): domain Bacteria; kingdom Bacillati; phylum Bacillota; class Bacilli; order Caryophanales; family Bacillaceae; genus Lentibacillus; species Lentibacillus salinarum. Next base: position 8,468 of record NZ_JBHTNH010000027.1, read on the forward strand.
ATTCAGCGTCCCATCCGAAAAAAAGATCAGATAGTACTCAGTGTGAATCAGCGCATGGCGTATGTTTACATACTGGATGATACGTTACCGCTCTTAACTGTTGCCGGACAACTAATGAAAGATTCCCGGATTGATATCATAGCCTGGAAATCCGGAGACGGCATTCGGATCGAATCAGGCATGAGAGAAGGTTCATTGCACTATAGTCCAGGCGGTGAATATTCAGACATGTACCAGCAAACATGGCACATGAGAGGAAACCCTGAGCTTTTGGATGTAACGCTTTCAAGTGACAACAAAATTGCGTATGGTGATTATCCCGATGGATTAGCCCGTATTTACGGTGCTTTGCACTCTCAGCCAGGCCGTTTCATTGTGGTTAATGCAAAACCTGGGTGTGAATTTAAAGCACAATCGACACCATTCCATCTTGGTGGTGCTGCACATGGTTCATTGCACAAGCAGGAAACGCTGGTGCCCCTGGTGATTGCAGGGACCGCCATCAAGCCACAATACCCGCGGCTTGTCGATATGAAATCTTTTCTGCTGGACCTGCTTGACCGCTGTAAATGATAACGCCCTCTGATACGACACCTTTCTGATACTGCTGCCCAAAAGCAGCGCCGGAAAGGTGTCATTAAGTTGGTATAGGACAAATACATCAACGAATAGTGTTAACTGGGTAACTATTCCAATCTTGGGAGAGGATTTATGTGGCACAAAAGGTGCTGGTATTCGGTGATATTGGCATTGACGATACTGTCGCCCTGATTTATGGCTATTTTGATGACAGGATTGATATTGTTGGTGTGGTAGCTAATTATGGAAATATACCAAGGGAAAAGGCACTGGCAAATGTTAATTACGTAAGAGGGTTGTTTAATATCGATCCATCGATAGAGGTTATTTTGGGTGCCGAAAAGCCGATGACCGGTGAGGATCCAATTTTTTTCCCTGAAATTCATGGTGAATATGGACTTGGCCCAATTGAGCCACCGCTTTTGAATGATGAGGGTGTTGTTGAAAATTTCTTTGAAGTTGTAGGAATTATAGAGCGGTATCGAGACCAGGATTTGGTGATTGTAAATATTGGCAGGTTGACGTCGCTTGCCACGATGTGTATTCTGTATCCATTTGTCATGGAAAATGTGCGGCATATTTATATGATGGGCGGTGCGTTTTGGGTTCCTGGGAATGCTACAGCAGTATCGGAAGCTAATTTTTATGGCGATCCGATTGCCGCACAACTGGTTCTGAAAAATGCTAACAATATTACGATTGTCCCGTTGAATGTAACATTGCAAGCGATTGCGACACCACAAATGGTCGATTATATCGATCAAGTGGGGCATGCGAAAATTATCAAGCCACTGCTGGATTATTATTACGATTTTTATAAACAGCGAAATCCGAGCATACAAGGGAGCCCGTTGCATGATGTGGTCACCTTGATGGCAACCGTCTATGATAATATGTTCACGTACAGATATTTGCCGGTTAATATTATTCAAGGGGACCATGACATTGACAGGGGGCAAAGTATTGCGGACATCAGACCGTATGTTGATGTCCTGGAGACGGAAGTGGAGGAGGAAAAGCATCATCGTATTGCTCTTAATCTGGATTACTGGCAATTTTATAATCAATTCATGTCGATCATGACTGGGCAGCCCTTTTAATGAATGGCATAATAAAGCCTCTCAAACTTGACTCACTTGGTTGAGCAGACTGGGCAGCCCTTTTAATGAATGGCATAATAAAGGGGAGAACGATTTGAGGTGATCCCAATCGATTTGTTAACAGCTATTAAAGCACGCAGGTCTATTCATAACTTTAAAAGCGAAGAAGTTGAACGCGATATTTTGCGGGACATTTTTACTTATGGTTCTTATGCGCCGTCCCATTATATGAAAGAATCATGGAACATCAGACTTTATGAAAAGAACGGTAAAAAAGCGTTTGTTGATGCGATTATCGCCAGTTATCAGCGGATAGGCATGCTGAAAGCGGATGATGACCCGAAGACGCAAAAAATGATCGCATCGATGCAACAATTTTTATTGCAGATTCCGCACCATGCCCTGATTTATTTTCCAAAAGAAGAAGATCCTATCAGGTATGAAGAAGCGTATGCCAGTGTTTGTGCATTTATTCAAAATGCCCAGCTCGCCGCTTGGGAATATGGCGTCGGGATGCTGTGGACGATTACCCCGTACATGCATGACGACGGGTTTGCTACCGAAGTTGGCCTGGATAGTGAAACCGAGAAAATTGCCGCTGTGATGCAAATCGGTTATCCGGCAAGAATTCCCCGTGATAAAGGGAGAACGCCGATTGTTGATAAAATGGCGTTTGTTTCAGAATGAACTTTGCTGAAAAGATGAAAGTATCAGGGACGAAATAGCATCCGAAGACGGGGAATATCAACAGAAGCGCAGTAACATCGTCAGAAGAGCAGCAGTATCGTCAGAAGACAGGAAATATCAGCAGAAGAGTGCAATATCAATAGAAGAACACAAATATCAATAGAACAAGCGCATGATCACAATCAACAAAATGGTCAGCAGAAAACGCCAGCTCCTCTGAATTGCCATAAAAAACGCCCGATCAGCACAAAGTGCCCCGGGCGTTCAACCAGTTATTCGGTTTTTTCTTTAATGAATTCAACAACTTCTTCAGCCGTTCCCATTGCTAACAGTTTGTCCTTATAGGAAGTCATTTTTTCTTTCGACAGCCCACGGATTTGTGTGCGTGCAGGCAGGATGGATGTCGCACTCATGCTGAATTCGTCAAGCCCGAGACCAAGCAGTGCCGGGATGGCAATGGTGTCGCCTGCCATTTCACCACACATGCCAACCCACTTATCTTCATCGTGTGCTGCTTCAATCACATTGTTGACCAAATTTAAAATAGCCGGGTGATATGGCTGATACAAATAGGACACGCGTTCGTTCATGCGGTCAGCTGCCATCGTATATTGAATCAGGTCGTTGGTGCCAATGCTGAAAAAATCAACTTCTTTGGCAAATTGTTTAGCGATGACGGCTGTTGATGGGATTTCCACCATAATGCCGACTTCGATATCATCCGAGACACTGATGCCTTCATCCTTCAGGTTCTGCTTTTCGTCTAGTAGAATGCCTTTTGCCTGGCGGAATTCTTCCAAGGTGGCAATCATCGGGAACATGATTTTCAAATGACCGTGTACACTGGCACGCAATAATGCGCGCAGCTGGGTCCGGAAAATGGACTCATTTTCCAGGCAGAAACGAATGGCACGGAAGCCCAGAAACGGGTTCAGCTCATCCGGCAGATCCAAATAACTCAACTCTTTATCACCGCCGATATCTAGTGTTCGGACAACAACTGGCTTATCCGCCATTTTCTCCAATACAGCTTTATAGGCCTCGTATTGTTCTTCTTCTGTCGGCAATTGGCTTTTACCCATGTATAAAAATTCAGTACGGTATAAGCCGATGCCTTCACCACCATTTGCCAGAACACTGTCAACATCGTCCGGTGTCCCGATATTGGCTGCCAGTTCGACTTGCTCTTTATCGGCCGTTAGCGTTGATTCGTCTTTCAGCTTGGCCCATTCTTCTTTTTGCCGTTCAAAATCCGCCTGCTTTTCTTTATATGCGGCCAGTTCATCATCAGTTGGATTCACAAGGACATTTCCCTCAATACCATCGACAATGATGAGATCGTCCTGCTTCACAGCTTCCGTCACTTCTTTCGTGCCAACGATGGCAGGGATTTCAAGTGATCGTGCCATGATAGCCGAATGGGATGTTCGCCCGCCAATATCGGTAGCAAATCCCTGGACGAATTCCCGGTTCAGCTGGGCAGTATCGGATGGTGTTAAATCATTCGCAATCACAATGACCGCTTCATCGATTAAGGCAGGATTCGGGAATGTAACGCCCAGCAAGTGGGCCATCACACGTTTGGTGACGTCTTGGATATCGGCAGCACGTTCCCGCATATAAGCATTATCCATGTTTTTGAACATGTCGACGAACATATTGGTCGTTTCGTCCAGTGCTGCTTCAGCAATGACATTCTCGTTGGTAATTTTATCTTTAATTGGGTTTATCATTTCCGGGTCATCTAAAATGAGTAAATGGGCTGAGAAGATTTCGGCGTGCTCATCGCCCATTTCTTTTCGGGTGTGTTCCCGGATTTTTTCCAGTTCGCCTTTAGCTGTTGTCAGCGCTTTTTCCAGACGTTCGACTTCTTTATTTGGATCATCGATGGATTTTTTTTCATATGTCAGCTCAGGCGTCATGAGCTGATACGCCTTGGCAATGGCTATTCCACTCGATGCGGCAATTCCTTCAATCATAATGTTCGACCAACCCTTCGATAAGTTTTTACACCACTCTACATTTTACATGGTTTATCACTAGCAAATCAAGCATTTCTCCTTGTCATCCAATTGAGCCAGTTCAGTAAAATCCGGTATATCTCATGCCGGTTTATTTCTTGCAACAATTCATGCCGGCATCATCCATTTCTATATGTGTTATCATGATGATAAAATGAAAATCAGGAAACGTCCAAAATTAAGCAAGCGATGACTTGCGGTGGCTCATCCAGTTATGCTAAAGTACTTATAGGTATCGAGTGTCTTAAAGTTAGGGGTGCAATTGAGAATGGAAGGCCTTGTTCATATATTATTATTGATTGATGCGGTGATTATGGTTGTCCTGATTTTATTGCAATCGGGAAAAAGCGCAGGACTTTCCGGAGCGATCTCCGGCGGGGCCGAGCAACTTTTTGGTAAACAAAAAGCACGGGGCGCGGATTTATTTTTACACCGGGCGACGATTGTCACCGGCGTCCTGTTCTTTGTGCTAGCTTTTCTGAGTGGTTATATACTTCAATAATGGCATTCTGGCCGAAGCCCTTATCGCAACGTGTGATAAGGGTTTATTTGTTTTAAAATGGTCTCATAATAGGGTAAGGTATACTATATGGAGCTGGAATCACAGAAGGAGATGAAACAAGACATGAAAATTAAATTACCGGAACCGTTCACGTTTGAAGCTGGTCCGCGTGCGGTATTGTTATTGCATGGATTCACCGGTCATTCAGCGGATGTGCGGATGCTCGGTCGGTTTTTGGAGAAAAAAGGCTACACCAGCCATGCACCGATTTACCGCGGGCACGGAAAAGAACCTGAAGAGCTGGTGAAGGCGAGTGCCGATGATTGGTGGGAAGATGTCCGGAACGCTTTTCATCATCTAAAGGAACTGGGCTATCAGGAAATAGCGGTTGCGGGATTGTCGCTCGGCGGTGTACTCGGGCTGCGGCTGGCTTACGCTGAACAGGTGAAAGGCATCATTCCAATGTGTGCACCGATGTTTTTTGACAACGAAGAAGAACTGACAAAAGGGTATAAATTTAAAGCACGGGAATTTAAGCAACTGGAAGGGAAGGATAAGGACACCATCGAACAAGAGGTACAGGAACTGGTCGGTAATTCCCGCGCTATGTTCTCGGATCTGGCGAATCTGATTAAGGAAGTGAATGGCCATATTGACACGATATATGTCCCGACGTTTGTTGTGCAGGCACGCCAAGATGAAATGATCAACACCGATAGTGCGACATATATTTATGACAATGTTGAAGCAGAGCAAAAGGATATCAAATGGTATGAAGATTCAGGCCATGTCATTACGATGGGCAAGGAAAAAGAGCAGTTGTTTGACGATATCTATCAATTTCTGGAATCGCTTGATTGGAATGAATGATTATAAAATGAGGAAAACGTGAATAATAGGCTATAGAAAGAAGGTGATAACATGCGTGAAACGATGCAGGAACGCTTACGTGATTATTTTAATGAACATAGTGACAAACCATTAGCAGTGGACGAGCTTGAGGAAGCACTAAACTTGCAGGATGCTGTTGAATTCAAAGAACTGGTGAAAGCGCTGAATGTTCTAGAAGAAGCCGGCGAGCTTGTCCGCACCCGCAAAAACCGTTTCGGACTGCCGGAAAAAATGAATCTCGTCCGCGGCCGAATCCAGATGCACGCCAAAGGGTTTGCCTTTTTGATTCCGGATGATGAGGCACAATCAGATGTTTATATTCATCACTCCGATCTGGGTTCAGCCATGAATAATGACAAGGTTATGGTTCGGATTGAAAAACGGAATGCTGATGGCAACAGGCCGGAGGGAACGGTTATCCGGATTTTGGAACGTGCCACCCATCAGGTCGTCGGAACGTTTGAGAATAACAAATCATTCGGTTTTGTTATTGCCGACGATAAACGCATTCCCAATGACATTTTTATCCCGAAAAGCTTGACAGGTGGTGCGGTGAGCGGGCATAAGGTGATTGCCCATATTACCAAATACCCGGAAGGCCGGAAGAGTGCTGAAGGGGAAATCATTCATATACTTGGTCACAAAAATGACCCAGGCATCGATATCATATCGATTATTCATAAACACGGCATCAACGTTGATTTTCCTCAGGAAGTGCTTGAGCAGGCGGCTAACACACCAGACGAGATTGATCCGTCCGAACTGGAACACCGTCGTGATTTAAGGGATGAACAAATTGTCACGATAGACGGTGCCGACGCTAAGGACCTGGATGATGCCGTATCCGTCAAAAAGTTGGATAATGGCAACTACAAACTCGGCGTTTATATTGCCGACGTCAGTTATTATGTGGAAGAAAACGCCCCGATTGATGAGGAGGCTTTTGAACGCGGAACTAGTGTGTATCTGGTTGACCGGGTGATTCCGATGATTCCGCACCGGCTGTCAAACGGCATTTGTTCCTTGAATCCGAACGTGGACAGATTGACACTTGGCTGCGAAATGGAGATCAACGCGAAAGGTGAAGTGGTCAATCACGAAATTTTCCAGAGTGTGATCAAGACGGACGAACGGATGACATACCATGATGTGAATAAAATATTAACTGATCGGGATGAGGAACGCCGTGAACGATACAAGCCACTTGTCCCTATGTTTGAAAATATGGAAGACCTGGCTGACATCCTTCGCAGAAAACGGATGGACCGCGGTGCCATCGATTTTGATTTTAAAGAAGCTGAGGTGCTTGTTGATGAATCCGGAAAACCGGAAGATGTTGTCCTAAGGGAACGGTCGGTGGCAGAGCGGCTGATTGAAGAATTTATGCTGGCGGCAAACGAAACCGTTGCCGAACACTTCCATTGGATGGATGTCCCATTCATCCACCGGATTCACCAGGACCCGGATGAAAGCAAGCTGCAGCACTTTTTCGAATTCATTGCAGGACTCGGTTATGTGGTGAAGGGGACAGCCAATGAAATCCATCCCCAGGCTCTTCAAAAAGTGATCGAAGAAGTAAAGGGTAAACCGGAAGAAATGATTGTGTCCAAACTGATGCTGCGCTCGATGCAGCAGGCGAAATATGATCCACAAAGTGTTGGGCATTTTGGATTGGCAACCGATTTTTATACCCATTTCACATCACCAATTCGCCGTTATCCGGACTTGACGGTACACCGATTGATCCGGACCTATTTGATTGATAAGCAAATGGATGGCCAGACGATCAACCACTGGAAAGACCGGATGCCGGAAATTGCCCGTCATTCGTCTGAAATGGAACGGGCGGCAGTTGATGCTGAACGGGAAACTGACGATCTGAAAAAAGCTGAGTTTATGCAGGATAAAATCGGTGAGGAATATACTGGTGTTATTAGCTCGATTACCAATTTCGGCTTGTTTGTTGAACTGGAAAATACAATCGAGGGGCTTGTGCATGTCAGCTACTTGACCGATGATTATTATCATTATGATGACCGTAATCATGCGATGATCGGTGAACGCACCGGTAATATGTATAAGATCGGTGAAGAAGTCGATGTCCGTGTTGTCAAGGTTGATATTGATGAACGTGTGGTTGACTTTGAACTGGTAACAATCAAGCAGCCTAAGAAGGAAAACAAGAAAAAGATCAAGGCGAAAAAGGCTAAAAAATAAGTCAATAACAATTTAGACTAATGTGGTGCGATTCAGAGCATCATATTGGTCTTTTTTTATTTTGTTGGACTTTTATTGAAATAGTCGGTGAGAGAAATAATCCCAGCTGCTCAAGGATTGGGCGGCAATTTTTTGCAATAAATTTTTGCTGGAACAAAACGACACTAAATACATATATTAAAAACAGACCATATTTTGCATACGCACAACTTTATTGTTGACATTTAAATAATTGTTGTGTATGCTACTAATTAATATAAATTCAATAAAGGTGTTATTGTAGAAATTATTTTAATTCAGAAAGAAGGGATTGGAGTGAACAAGTCAATTAGTGTGGATCAACTGAACGTTTCATACTACGGTGAGACTGCGCTTCGTGATGTTTCATTCTCAATTGAAGCCGGTAATATCGTTGGCATTATCGGTCCCAATGGTGCTGGAAAATCTACTTTGTTGAAATCAATTTTAGGCTTGATACCAAAAGATACAGGGCATATTAAAATAATGGAAAAAAGCAATCGTGATATCAGGAAAAAAATCGCCTATGTCCCACAGCGAAGTGACGTTGACTGGGATTTTCCCATTTCTGTATTTGATACGGTCCTGATTGGTCGATATCCGTCCTTAAAAATAGCCAGTAAACCGAAAAAAGCAGACAAGGAAGTAGCCATGCATGCACTAGGTAAAGTGGGAATGGCGGATTTCAAAAATCGGCAGATCGGTGAATTATCCGGCGGCCAGCAGCAGCGCGTATTTTTGGCACGAGCACTGGCACAACAGGCGGAAGTATTCTTTTTGGATGAACCATTTGTCGGAATCGATATTCGCAGTGAAGAGATAATTATGACTATTTTGAAGGAGTTGAGTACAAGTGGCAAAACCATAATGGTGGTCCACCATGATTTGAGTAAAGCAAAAGAATATTTTCAGCAGGTTATTTTGTTGAATCAGGCATTAATGGACTTTGGAGAAGTAGAGGATGTCATGCAACCCGAAACCATTGCAAAAGCTTATGAGGGTCAGCTGTCATTCCTGAAAGAATTGGCGGTGGAATCATGAATTTCCTCGAAGCTGTGATGCATTATGATTTTTTACAAAAGGCAATGATCACGTCCATTATGGTCGGTATTATATGCGGTGTGATTGGAAGTTTTATTGTGCTGCGCGGCATGGCACTGATGGGGGATGCGATTTCACATGCGGTTCTTCCAGGTGTAGCAGTTTCTTATTTCCTGGGAATCAATTTTTTCTTTGGAGCGGTTGCGACAGGGGTACTGACTGCTATTGGCATCGGATACATCAGCCAAAACAGCCGGATTAAAAACGATTCATCCATCGGCATTATGTTTACAGCGGCGTTTGCACTGGGGATTATCCTGATTACACTTTTAAAAAGCAGTACAGATTTATACCATATTTTGTTCGGCAACGTTCTTGCCGTTCGTCCGTCGGATATGTGGATGACAATGATTATAGGTGTGATCGTTTTGATCAGTGTGTACGTTTTTTACAAAGAACTGCTAGTCACCTCATTTGATCCGACAATGGCAAAAGCATATGGTCTGCCGAATAATGTCATTCACTACTTCCTAATGACGTTGCTGACGATGGTAACAGTCGCATCCTTGCAGACAGTAGGCATCATATTAGTGGTTGCGATGCTGATAACACCTGCTGCGACAGCTTATTTAATCACGAACCGGCTTTCAACGATGATATTTTTATCAGCCGGTTTTGGGGTGATTGCTTCTGTGGTCGGATTATACATCAGTTATAAAGCGAACCTTGCCTCAGGCGCGACGATTGTGTTGGTAGCAACGCTTTTATTTGGTATTACGTTCATCGTATCACCCAAACATGGTGTGTTGTGGAAAGCGTGGCGTTCACGCCGGAAACGATTATCCTATTAACAATCAGGAGGGGAATTTATGAGGAAAATAGTATTTATTATACTGGTGCTTACATTTGTTGTTCTGGCAGGCTGTTCAGAGGAAAATCAGGCTAAAAGTGATGCAGAAGGAGGAGACGAAAGCCTGGATATTGTAACAACTTATTCAATTGTTTATGATATTGTCAAAAATGTCGCCGGCGAGCATGCCGACGTACAGAATCTGGCACCAATCGGATCCGACCCGCACCAGTATGATCCGTTGCCCGAGGATGTTCAGGCGGTGACAGATGCAGATGCCGTGTTCTACAATGGATTGAATCTGGAAGCAGGCAATTCATGGTTTGAAAAAATGATCCAAACGGCAGGTAAAGACGGCGAAGATGATCCTGTCTTCCGTATTAGTGAAGGGGTGGAGCCTAAATTGCTTCAATCCGGCGGGCATAAAGGCGATGAAGACCCACACGCATGGCTGGATGTCCAAAACGGTATTAGGTATGCCCAAAATGCACGGGATGCTTTAATAAAAATTGATCCTGATAATGAAGAAGCCTATAAGAATAATACTGCTGCATACATTGAAAAACTTGAAAAACTGGATGAAAAAATTAAACAAAAGATAGCGGAAATTCCGGAAGATAAACGGTACTTAGTGACCAGTGAAGGTGCGTTCAAGTATTTTTCCGCAGCATATGATTTTGAAGCAGCCTACATTTGGGAAATTAACGATGAAAATGAAGGGACACCGGATCAAATTAAGTCGGTCGTGGATTTGATTGAAGAAAAAGCTGTACCCGCATTGTTTGTCGAAACAAGTGTGGATCCACGCAGTATGGAAACCGTGTCAGATGAAACCGGGGTGCCGATTGCCGGGGAAATATTCACCGATTCTCTGGGAAAACCGGGTGAAGAAGGGGACACGTATGTAGAAATGTTGGAATGGAACGCGGATATGATTGTCGAAGGATTAACAAATTAAGGTGTTCAGCTGACAAGTCTCGGGTCTGGATGGTTTGCTGGGAGGCTGTTATGTTGAGTTTATTGCCTATAATATGTGTGAAATACCTCTTTTTAGTCAGCGTTCAAAAAAGGCTAGAAAGGATCGGTCGGCTAAGGTTCAACGTCCTGTCGCCCTAACGCAGGCATTGAAAACGGGTAGCTGACCTCGCCGACAATTGGCATAACGGTTCTTTTCTGTTAAAATTAGTTGCACGGAAGCAGTAGGAGGACGTACGTATGCCAAAAGGAAATGGGAAAGCAATCGCACAAAATAAAAAAGCGCGGCATGATTTTTTTATAGAAGAGACATATGAGGCAGGCCTTGTGCTGCAGGGAACCGAGATTAAATCGATTCGTGCCGGCCGTATCAATTTGAAGGATTCGCACGCACGGATTGATCGCCGCGGTGAAGTGCAATTGGTCAATATGCATATTGCACCGTATGAGCAGGGAAATCGGTTCAATCATGATCCGACCCGTTCGCGCAAATTACTGCTGCATCGAAAAGAGATCGATAAACTGGTCGGCTTGATCCAGCAAAAAGGCTATTCGCTTGTACCGCTGAAGGTTTACATCAAAAACGGTGTGGCCAAAGTGTTGATCGGTGTCGGTAAAGGAAAAAAGAAATATGACAAACGGGAAGATCTGAAGCGGAAGCAAATGAAGCGTGACGCGGATCGTGCCGCGAAGGAAAGCTTGCAGTAGACCGCCAACCCTTGACTTTCAAAGGATTTCTGTTATAATAAAAATTGTCGTTATAACAAGTAAATGAATAGTGCTCGTTCTATCCGGGCGTATTCTCCCATCTTTTTCATGGGGACGTTACGGATTCGACAGGGATAGATTGAGCTCAGACTGCGCGTCGAGGTTACGGCTCGTAAAACGTTATTGCCTAAATATAACTGGCGAAGAAAACAATTCACCAGCTTTAGCAGCTGCCTAAGCACTGCCTAAAGCGATCCTTCCTGCTATCGCTCGTGTAGCAGATTGAAGGGTCTCAAATCAAGCGGGCTATTCTGTCGTCCACCGTCTGAGGATGATGGCAGAATCCAATCAGACTAGCTGCCGGGAAGCCTGTTGGCAGGCTGAGCGGTAAGCGAATGATAATATGTCAACTATGCGTGTAGATGTCTGAGTGGCGATATCTCTGGACGTGGGTTCGATTCCCACCGTCTCCACCAATACATATGTTGGTGGTTTTTTATTTATTACCTTTGGACATAAATCAACGTATATTCGGCGATCCCCAACGTTATAATAGAAATAATCGCGGGACCCGAAGCATATTAGCACTCGTTTCTTACATATTTTTACGATACGGGGGAGAGGGAAGTGATTCTCTCCGCAGTTTCTCAGGCTTTCTCTGTTTAAGAAAGAGTTCTTTTCTTTTTCCGTCTTGTTAAAAATGACGGCTGTTAAGTTAATTACAGCAACAATAAGCCTAAGAAATCGGTCAATAACAATTGACAGAAAATGTGGAAAAGTGTATAGTTAATTAAAGTTAACATTTATATCAAAATTTTTCTTATCCAGAGAGGTGGAGGGACTGGCCCTATGAAACCTCGGCAACAGGCTGTTTAAGTACTGTGCCAATTCCAGAAGCGAAGGCTTGGAGATAAGAAGAGTAAACAGCCATGGTGCCAAACCTCTTCTTTATCAAGAAGAGGTTTTATTTTTTGCATATAAATTGCAAGTGGCGCACAAAAAATCTTAAGGAGGAGAGTCGCATGAAACGCAGCTTGGAAGAGAGGCTGAAAGACGGAACAGTCATCGCTGGGGAAGGTTATTTATTTGAACTGGAACGAAGAGGGTATTTGCAAGCAGGATCCTTTGTACCAGAAGTAGCATTGGATAATCCAGAAGCACTTAAACAAACGTACCGTGATTACATGAATGCAGGTTCAGATGTGGTGTTAGCATTTACATACAACGCCCATAGAGAAAAAATGCGTATCATTGGCAAGGAAGATTTATTGGAACCACTGAACAGGAACGCAATACGCCTGGCAAAAGAAGTCGCAAACGAGCATCCAATTGAAGCGGCATTGGTAGCAGGTAACATATCAAACACGAACATTTTTGATCCAGAAGATTCTAAGTCAAAAGAGCAAGTTAGAAACATGTTTTCTGAAATGGTGAGATGGTGCAAGGAAGAAGGCGTCGATTTTATTAATGGTGAAACGTTTTATTATCATGAAGAAGCAGTCGTAGCATTGGAAGAAATTCAAAACCACGGATTACCAGCTGTCATTACATTAGGATTAATGGGTGAAAGTGTTTTAAGGGATGGGTACACGGTAGAGGAATCGTGTCAAATTCTTTCCGAAAAAGGCGCGTTAGTTGTCGGGATGAATTGTTTCCGCGGCCCGGATACAATGCAGCCATACCTTGCTGACATACGTAAACATGTGGATGGCTATGTAGGTGGGTTACCAATTCCATATCGAACAACGGAAGAGAATCCGACATTTTTCAATTTACCTGATGGTGGATGCAGCTGTCATTTACCTTTAGAAACAACTTTTCCGACTGCTTTAGACCCGCTTTATCATAATCGTTATGAATTAGCGGAATGGGCAAAGAAAGCCAAAGACATTGGCATAAACTATATTGGATTATGTTGTGGCGCTTCACCAGCGATGTTGCGGGAGGTTGCAGAAGCTGCCGGAGTTGAAACGATAAACTCTAAATACGCCCCTGATATGGAAAAACACTTTTTGTTTGGTAAAGACAAAACACTTAAGGAACATAACGTAAACTATCGATTAAAAGCCTGATCAACGTGAACATTTGCACGTCTTGAACCAACCGCATCTGCCGAACTTAATGAAAATGTTTGGAAGGGTGGATTATCCCTGTTTTTCTGAAAAAACGGGGTATAATCTGCCCTTTTTGTAAGATAAGCAAGCATAAAATGTTGGACGACGTTTTCAATCCCGAAATCGGCTAAATCGCTAATTTCTTCCAAACTGACTTCTGACCTCTGCATCTGAAAAGACGCGTCAGCGTTTTTTCATACGCGTTCGTGGTGAGTATCGCTGTCATACAAGGGCACAATTTTATACTTTTTCTCAAATAGCATATCGATTAAATGAAAGTTGATCATTAATGGCTACGTTTACATGGCATTTTGTGTTCAAAAATAATTATGGTATGATTTGCTTTGTTAAAAACGGAAACGACTTTTGTTAGCACAAAAGTTACTATACAACACCATGAAACAATTAAGAGGTGCTAAATTGAAATTACAGGAAATAAAACAAGAATGGTTTGGAAATATACGGGGAGAAGTGTTGGCGGGAATAGTCGTAGTATAATGGAACCATTGATGTCGTTTATGTGGTCGATGGCCAAACATCGAAAACGGATGTCTTGCACCATGATAATAAATATGAAATTGAGCATAAACGGAAAGAAAAGATTAAGTCCGTTCAGGATCAAATTCGGCAATTCGATATAGATTTTAAAGTCCATATACTGCACGGAGAGCCGGGACCTACGATAGTTGACTTTGCTAATTCAAATGATTTTGATTGTATTGTTATTGGAAGTCGTGGACTAAATAACCTGCAAACGATGATATTGGGTAGTGTTAGTCACAAGGTTGCTAAACGAGCAGATTGTCCAGTTCTCATTGTAAAATAAATTCATATAAAATAAGAAGGAACAACGCATTTTTATTTAATGTGTTGTTCCTTCTTTTCTTATAAACATTGTAAATAATGGAAAAAATCTGCCGCTATCCGGTAAACCGAATGGGGATTGTTCCCACGTATCGTTAACCCAGTGCGACATCGAGAATCATCATAATGGCAAATCCGAACATGACGCTCATGGAAGCGAGGTCTTTATTACCATTCTCTTGTGAACCTGGAATGACCTCTTCGGCTACAACAAAAATCATCGCGCCGGCCGCAAAACTGAGTGCGTATGGCAAAATCGGCTGAATGACCGTAACAGACAGTGCCCCGATAATACCGGCGATTGGTTCAACCATTCCTGACGCCTGACCATAGTTGAAGCTTTTTCCACGTGACATGCCCTCACGCCGCAGCGGCATTGATACAGCGAGCCCTTCAGGGAAGTTCTGAATCCCTATACCAATGGCCAATGCAACAGCACCTGCAAGTGATGCTGACGGCAAGTCTGCAGCAATTGCACCAAATGCGACACCCACGGCAAGCCCTTCTGGTATATTATGCAGTGTGATGGCCAACACAAGCAATGTACTGCGCTTTTTTCGCTCGGGATTGATGCCTTCTGCTTCATTAAATGATGATGTTGGATGAAGGTGCGGGAGTAATTTATCAGCCGCCCATAAAAAGATACCGCCAAGCAGAAAACCAACTGCAGCCGGGACCCAAACTGGTACAATTCCGCCTTCAGCCATATCCAGCGCCGGAGCAAGAAGCGACCAAAAGCTCGCAGCAATCATAACGCCCCCGGCAAAGCCCAGCATACTATCCATCAGTCGCTGGTTAAATTTTTTTGTGGTAAATACCAATGAAGCACCCAGTGCCGTCATTCCCCAAGTGAAGATAGTGGCGATTGCTGCCTGTATCACAGGATCAAGCGCGAGAAAATAATCAAACACAGCTGATACTCCTCTCTTTTATCAGTATCGATTCATTACTGACTAGAATATGATTTGGTACGAAAAAAATTGCTCAATTAATTCATGTTTTTTTGATAGGTACCTAAGTGTTTCCCAAGGTAAACATTTCTCAATTATATTAATAGCATAATGCGGATAATGGGTGATGTCAACTGATTCTTATTTTGCCCTGACTGTGACTGGATTTGTATTTAAAATGACCGGCACAACCAAAGAAAATAACTGCTGTGTTATAATATAGGTAGTCTGTATTTCTTTCTGGCGGGTGTCAAGATGAAAAATGACAAATTCAATAGCACACATATAAAAAGCCAATTCGGTACTTATGAAACAAATCAAATAGCGCGTTCTGTCCATAGACATCTTTCCCATTCGAGCAGCGGCCGATCAAAAGCAGATGTCATCAATGAGCGTAACAGCAAAAAAGCAGATGCGGTTGCCCGTACGTTTTATCAGGACTACCAGCAAGTCCGGAACGACCTGTTTGCACATTTACAGGCACAAAACAGCGATCTGAATGCATATGTCATTTTGGAAAAAACGCAGAAAGTTCTTGAGCGCATTGTAATGGTTTGTTTTTGTGAAGATCATGGCTTACTATCACATAATGGGTGCCGAGAAGCTATTCAAGCTGCCAGACAGCCCGTAGACCCGAACGGTACAAAAGCATGGCATCGGTTGAATCGTGTTTTTGATTTTCTTTATCACAAAAATTTGGAATTGGCTGCCGGAACATCTTATCTGACAACAGATCATGTTTTGGATCAATTGACTGTTCGGGATGCCATTTTTCCGTCAATTGAGAAGTTAACTGGTTATGACTATGCAGCTGAGCTCGATGTGAGCGTATTGGGTCATATGTTTGAACAATCCATCCATGACATGGAATACATAAAAACGGAACTGCTGGGTCACAGATCGGAACCTGAGCGTGGAATACGAAATCAAAACGGGATATTTTACACATCTTCAGGTGTTGCTGAACAATTACTGGAAGAAACATTGTACAGCTGGATTGAAGACAGGAGAGCAGAAATAGTAAAGCGTTTATCCGGAGATGGTCAAGGCACGCTTCAGGAAGCCGTATCGACCGGCTATGAAAAAATGCAGCTGACGGTTAACCAGAAAATGACACTTTACCGTGAATTGCGACAGCAACTTAATTCGGTAACCATATTGGACCCGGCTGCGGGCAGTGGTGCATTGCTTAACAGTGCGTTTGACAGGCTCGTTTTGGAACGCGAAAAGCTAACGCAAAAACTGGCAAAACTTCAGGAAGGGCAAGTGGCCTCCAGCCATGACAACTGGCAAATTCTGCATCGTAACTTGTATGGTGTCGATTTGCATGAAGAAAGTATTGGGATCGCCAGGCTTTCGTTATGGCTTAAAAGCGGTCATAAATATGACGAATGGACCTCACTTCAAGACAATCTGAAAACGGGGAATTCGATCATTGATCAATCGGATGTGTCGGACAAGGCTTTTAACTGGCATGAAGCGTTTCCGGCCATTATGAAT
The DNA here is from genome assembly GCF_042679865.1 of Lentibacillus salinarum. Taxonomy (NCBI): domain Bacteria; kingdom Bacillati; phylum Bacillota; class Bacilli; order Caryophanales; family Bacillaceae; genus Lentibacillus; species Lentibacillus salinarum. Next base: position 25,485 of record NZ_JBHTNH010000027.1, read on the forward strand.
GACGGTGGGTTTGATATCATTATCGCCAATCCACCATATGTTTTTACTAGGGATGAGGGACTCATACAGAAGGAGAAAAGCTATTTCAAAAGCCGTTATCATTTGTCAGCCTATCAGCTCAATACCTATTTACTATTCATTGAACGTTCCTACGAATTATTGAAAGAAGGCGGTTGGCTTGGTTTTATTGTTCCCAACAACTGGCTGACAATTGATTCATGCCGGAAAATGCGTCGTTTTCTGCTGCAGCATACCGGCAATCTAAAGATTATCAATATGCATGGTCGCATGTTTGCGGATGCGGCTATTGATACGTGTTTACTTATTTTCCAAAAAACGGCGCCGACAACTGTCAAACTGGGTGAATATATCAATGAACGGCTGGAAATCGTGGCGGAAGTTGAACCGGAACAGCTGCTGAATGAACAAAGCATCATCAATATATCGCTCATGAAAAATGAACGGGTTCACGAGGTTATGAATCGAATTGAAGCAGGTCATTTCAAATTGGCATCGGTTGCAACAGTGAAATCAGGTTTGCTTGCTTATGAAGTCGGGCGGGGAAATCCGGCACAGACGAGGAACATGAAAGAAAACAGGATATATCACAGTGCCCGGCCATTGGATGAAACATATTGGATGTATCTGGAAGGAAAAGATGTCCGCCGTTATTCGCTTGACTGGCATGGCACCTGGCTGAAGTATGGTCCGAATCTAGCAGCCAGACGACATGAGGCGCTGTTCACGTTACCTCGCATTTTAGTCCGGCAGATCCCTGCAAAGTCAATGTATGCTATCAGCGCGGCTTACGCTGAAAAGGAAATGTTAAATGACCGGAATGCCAACAACATTATTGACTTCCAAAAAGATCCGCTGTTCTTGCTCGGTGTCTTGAATTCAAAGATTACCACATTCTGGTTCATCCATAAATTTGATAAGTTCCAGCGACGAACATTTCCGCAATTTAAAGTAAAAGATTTAAAGATGTTTCCGATTCCTGATGTGTCAGAATCGGAAATGAAGCGGCTATCGAAAGCGGTGGATCAAATGCTGCATGTCCAGCGTCAGAAAAGCGAGAAGTTGCAGCCAATGGGCAAGTTAATTCAAAAAGAAAAACAGTTAAATGAACAAATTGATCAGTATGCAGCGGCTGCATTTGGCTTAAGTGATGAAGACGTTCGGTTGATTGACGATCGTTTAGCGAGCTTTCTTGAATGAAACGGATGCCAATAGATGCAAGTGGTCCCTTTCATTACGGATTGTGCCAAAACCTGGTAGGGCTGGCCAAGGCACATGATATCGGCTGTCAGCTCGACATTAATAGCTTAAAGAACATAGCCATAAACACAAATAAAATGAAACAGACTGCCGAACAAAATAAATATATGGAAAATCTCATGGAAGCCCATATGTTTAAATGACAAGATAGATGGTTTCAGCCAGTAAATAAATGCCCCGATCGTATAAAATATGCCGCCAATTATGAGCATAAGCATGCCGTCGCCGCCGATAATAGGCAAAAGCGTTGAACTGAAGAAAATAATAAGCCAGCCCATCGCGATATATAATGCGGTCGACAGCCATCTTGGTGCATGAAACCAAACCAGTTTAAAAACAACCCCAGCTAAAGCCAAACTGTTAACGACTGCGAACAGCACCCATCCTGTCACACCACCCAGGCTGATCAGACAAAGCGGTGTATAGGTGCCGGCTATCAGGACAAAAATCATCGAATGATCAATCCGCCGTAAAAAAGCAATGACATGATCCTTTGCTATGACCATATGATATGTGGCCGAAGCACTGTATAACAGAATCATGCTGACGCCGAATATCGTGACAGCCATCAAGGCAAGGGCAGACTCTGCCGTCATAGCAGCTTTGATAATTAAGGCAATCAATCCCGCCAGTGATAAAACAGCACCGGCCAAATGGGTCAGACCGTTAATGGGTTCGCGAATCGGAAAAGGCATATACTCAACATCCTCACAATCTTAAGTAGTTTTAAAAACTATATAATCATCATATAGGTATATCATTAAGTCGTCAATCGTTTACTTTAAAAAATTCCTGCCGTATAATCAACATAGACAAACTTAAACACAGGTGAGGTTTTTGCGATGAAAAATATGGAAGAATTAGCTGGGAGTCTCCACTTAAACCGTCAGTTGTCACTGGAAGACATACCGGATTTAAACTTGTACATGGATCAGGTCATTCAATTGTTCGAACGTAAATTTGCCGACACAAAACGTCATGCGGACGAAAAAGTCCTCACCAAAACAATGATCAATAATTATGCCAAGGGGAAATTATTTTTCCCGGTTGAAAACAAAAAATACACCAAAGAACACCTGATTCTTATTAGTATGATTTATCAAATGAAAGGCGCGTTATCGATTAATGACGTGAAGACGACGTTAGACAGGCTGAATGAAAAAGTGTCGCATGACGAATTTGAATTACCGGCGCTTTATCAGCGTTATCTGCAGCTGATTGAAAAGAGTACGGAAACATTTACAGACGAAATACAGGTTCAGCAGCAGGAGGTCAATCAGGCAATCCAAACCCATGATGATTCGGACAAAACCTATCTTGAACAGCTGTTGCTGATTGCCATGTTTACAAATATGAGCAATTACTATCGCAGGGCTGCCGAGAAGTTGGTCGACGATATGATAAATGATCAGGATTCGTAAAAAAACAACAGAAAGAAGGCATACCAATTGAAACTAAGCATACTGGACCAGTCACCCATCGCAGCTGGTAAAACGCCGCAGGAAGCTTTGAATGCTTCAGCAGAGCTGGCCGGTCTGGCCGATAAATGGGGTTATACGCGCTATTGGATCGCTGAGCATCATGACATGCGTGGTCTCGCCTGTCCCAATCCCGATGTGATGCTTGGCATGATTGGGTCGCAGACAGAGCGTATCCGGATTGGTGCCGGGGCCGTCCTTTTGCCACATTATAAGCCATACAGGGTAGCAGAGACATATAATCTTTTGGCAACATTATTCCCAGGGCGAATTGATTTAGGCATTGGCCGGGCCCCAGGGGGATCTGCCGAGGCATCGATGGCATTGTCAGGCAATTTTCTGGAAAATGTCCGGCAAATCCCTGAGAAGATTGATGAATTGCTGAAGTTTCTGTACCTTGATTTTGCTGCGGATGACATGTACGCCAGGATTAAGCCGACACCTGTCCCGACATTGCCTCCTAAGCCTTGGATGCTCGGGACAAGTGAGAAGAGTGCGATCGCTGCTGCAGAAAAAGGACTTCCGTATACATTCGGCCACTTCATGAGTGATCAGGACGGACCATCCATTATCAAAACCTATAAGGACAGGTTTACTGAACAGCATCCGGACAAAACACCGGAAGTAATAGGGACTGTTTCTGTCGTATGTGCGGAAACGACCGCAGAAGCATGGGATCTTGCCCTGAGCAATCATTTATGGTCGATCCAGCGCGATAAAGGAGAGGGCAACGGAACGGTTCCAACTGTTGCAGAGGCAAAAAATTATACGTTTTCGGATGACGAAAAAGAGAGGGTACACCGTATGAAGAACAAGGCGATTATCGGAAATCCATATGAAGTGGGACAGCAGCTTAAGCTGTTACAGTCGGCCTATCACGCGGATGAATGGATGATCGTCACGATTACCCACAGCTACGAAGCGCGGAAGAAGTCGTATGAATTGCTTGCTGATGAACTATTGACGCCCAGTTGAAACGTGGCGTACATAAGAAAAAAACGCTGACGCGTCTTTTCGGATGCCAGAGGTCAGAAGTCGGATTGGAAGAAATCGGCGAGTTAGCCGATTTCGGTATTGAAAACGTCATCCAACATTTTATTCTTTCTTATTTGTTGAAAAAGCCGCCATCGAGTGCGGCTTTTTATAATACCTTCCAACCAAGTTATAGATGGACACGAGTTCATATAAAATAATCAGATCAGGTGGGAAGCGATTTGGATGCTGCTGGTTTTCGATGATTTCTTCATTGTCTGCCCAAAAAATATCCGTTAATTGGTTCAGATGCCGGTTATGTTTCTGCTCCTCGTACGTATCCGGCTGTTTAAGAGATTGTGCCAAATCAGAGACAGCATTTAGTATGACGGCCCGCTCAGTTGCAGACAGTTTTGTGGTCTTGAACAGCGAGTAATTCAAATTGCCAATATGATAATGAATCTGCTGTAAACGAAGAAGTTGGTTCTGCAGGTCCCGAAATTGTGTTTTCTCACTGCCAACCAGCGGATGATATTTGGTCTCCTCTTTTTGAAATTGGATCAATATTTCTGCCCGCCGAATCATTTTAGCCAGTTGATCGTCACGTTCCTGTTCGATTTCATTATCCCGATGCCCGTCACGGAAAATATCCTGGAATGACTTTTCAATGGTGACGCCGATTTTATTCGCTACAGCCTGCAGTTTTTTGCTGATTTCTTTCGTATAATCCGGCGGCAGTACAAACAAATTGACCGCTGTTGAAACAACAAGCCCTATCGTTGTCGTTCCCAGCCGGATGAAAAACGAAATGAGCACATTGGTGTGAATGACTTCAACCATTGCGACAGATGTCAACGTGGCAACAACCAGCCCGGCATGCAATTTTAGCCGAAAGCATGTCGTTATCGTGAAGACAGCCGCCAGTGTATATGTAAGCGGCGAATTGCCAAAAAGCGATATGAACAGGACCGCGTACGCTGAACCGATGGCTGATGCCGGAAACCTGACGATGCCTTTTTTAATTGAATCCGACACCGTGGGTTCGATCGTGACGATAGCTGTAATCACTGCGAAAACAGGCGGCCAATTTAATAACACACAAATCCATGCTGTTATAAAAATTGCCACGCCGGTTTTAACGACACGGCTCCCCACTAATTTAAAACGTTTCATCCACTTCATCTCCGCTCTTATGTCTGACACATTCCATTTTTCCAAGTCTGTCGCTCATTTGCAAATTTTTTTATGGAAATGCCGAAAAAAGGGTTGCAATTTCTTATTTAACCCCATAAACTGTATTATAACAATAAAATATCACACAAATTGTTATATAAAAGGAAGGGGGCTTTTTACATTGTCATTTCCGACATGTCCGGAATGTGGTGAACGAATTGATCAGCACAGTTATACACTGGAATGTGATTACTGTTTGTCAAAGCGGGAAGAGTAAATTTTTTTGGCCGAGTTGTTATATAACAAAATGTACATTAATTTATTGTTGTATAACAAAACTATTGCAGGTAACAGAAGGATCGCATGTATTAAGAGGAGGGACGGATAATGGACCGAAAAACACGAATCGAAAAAATTGAAAATGAATGGGAAAATGATTTGAGATGGCGAGATGTTGAACGCCCATATTCAGCAGAAGATGTTGACCGGTTGCGTGGATCGATTGATATCGAGCATACGCTTGCCAAAAAGGGAGCCGAAAAATTATGGAACCTTGTCAATCATGAAGACTATGTGCATGCGCTTGGGGCATTGACGGGTAATCAGGCAGTACAACAGGTCAATGCTGGTTTGAAGGCAATCTATTTAAGCGGCTGGCAGGTGGCGGCTGATAATAATCTGGCTGGACAGATGTATCCGGATCAGAGTCTTTACCCGGCAAACAGTGTTCCAAATGTTGTCAAACGGATAAATCAGGCGTTGCAGCGTGCTGATCAAATCCACCATGCTGAAGGTGACGATGCCTTTGACTGGTTTGCTCCTATTGTCGCTGATGCTGAGGCGGGGTTTGGCGGCCAGCTGAATGTTTTTGAGTTAATGAAAGCCATGATTGAAGCCGGCGCATCAGCTGTACACTTTGAGGATCAGCTGTCATCGGAAAAGAAATGCGGCCATCTGGGTGGAAAAGTGTTACTGCCGACACAGACAGCTGTACGGAATCTAATTTCGGCGCGGCTGGCTGCGGATGTCATGGGAACGTCAACACTCATTATCGCCCGAACAGATGCCAATGCGGCCGATATGATTACGAGCGATCTTGATCCATATGATGCACCGTTTTTAACAAGTGAGCGGACAACGGAAGGCTTTTTCCGGACAAACGCAGGGCTCGACCAGGCGATTGCCCGTGGTCTTGCTTACGCACCATATGCTGATATGGTCTGGTGTGAGACATCCGAACCTGATTTGCAGGAAGCACAGCGTTTTGCCGAGGCTATCCATAGAAAATACCCGGATAAACTGCTTGCTTATAACTGTTCGCCGTCATTTAACTGGAAACGGAAACTGTCAGAGCAAGAAATGGCCAATTTTCAAAAAGAACTCGGCAAAATGGGTTATAAATTCCAATTTGTTACATTGGCCGGCTTTCACGCTTTGAACTACAGTATGTTTGATTTGGCCAGAAAATATAAGACAGAAGGGATGGCTGCATACTCCGAATTACAGCAGCAGGAGTTTGCCAGTGAGACGTACGGGTATAGTGCCACCCGTCATCAACGTGAAGTCGGCACGGGTTATTTCGATGAGGTCGCCCAGGTTATTTCAGGGGGCACATCTTCTACCGGAGCACTTGAAGGCTCGACGGAAACAGCACAATTTGTACGGTAACCCATCCTATGAACCTATGAAAAATCCATCCTTAATATGGGTGGATTTTTTCATTTGAAATACAATTGTAATCTCTCTATTACACGCATGTCATTTTTTGATGATATAATTCGAATTGCCTAAAACTATTAAGGACATAATAGACAAAATAGACGACCGTAGAACTTTTTAGGTATACATAAACGTTTTGCAGATATGAGAATGGGGGAAGAGAAAGTGAAAAAAGTAATTGGAACAGCTATTACGGCTGGTGCCGTGTTGGTTGGCAGCGTGTGTTTGACTGATACAGTTCACGCGGAACAGATGCAGGATGTGCAGGAAGAACGGGCTCAGGTACAGAACAATCTGTCTGATGCAGAAGCCGAAATTGCTGATGTCATGGCTGAACTGGAAGAATTGAATGAAAAAGTTGATTCAACCAATGAAGCACTTGATAAAAATAAACAGAAAATGAACGAAACGGAAGAAGAAATAACACAAACAGAAGATGAAGTAGCCGGAATTGAAGAGGACGTTCAAGTTCTTGAAGAAAAAATCGTCGAACGGAAAGAGGTTTTGAAAGAGCGGATTGTATCCCTACAGGAAAACGGCGGGAACATCAGCTATCTTGAAGTTATCTTTGGATCGAAAAGTTTCAGTAATATGATTAGCCGTATGTCCGCTGTTTCCAAAATTGCCGATTCGGATAAAAAGCTGATGGAGCAGCAGGAAGCGGATAAAGCTGAATTACAGGAGAAAAAAGATGACAGGCAGGATAAACTGTCCGGGCTTCAGGATATGAAAGTGGAACTGGAAGGTATGAATGAAACGATTGTCGCGCAAAAAGAACAAAATGAAGCCGATAAGGAAGAATTGAAAAAGAAAAAACAGAATTTAAACGACATGAAAGCTGAACTGGAAGATAAAGACAGCAGTCTCGCTTCTATCGAGGAGGAACTCAGCGAGCGCAGGGATCAGTCCAATGGTGGTTCGTCCGATAATTCCAATGCTGTTGCATCAGCTTCATCATCAAATTCATCTTCAGCTGATTCGTCTGACGATGGTGATTTGAAACAGTTGAGCGATAACACCGATAAAGGGAGCGGTCAGTATAGCTCTGCTATCGACGCAGGGTTTACACAGACGGGAACTCCATATGTAACGGCTGGAAAAGGCCCTGGCGGTTTTGATTGCTCTGGTTTCGTGTCGTGGGCATTTGGACAAGCCGGTGTATCCATTCCGTCCAGCACGTCAGCGCTGCAAAGTGTTGGGTCAAAAGTTTCCCTCAGCAATGCGCAACCGGGAGACCTTGTGTTCTTTGACACGTACAAAACAAACGGCCATGTCGGCATTTACCTTGGCGATAACAAGTTCCTGGGTGCTCAAAGCAGTACCGGGGTTGATGTTGCTGACATGAACAGCACGTATTGGAGCAAGAACTTCAGTGGCCATGTACGCCGTGTGCAATAATATGTGAAGGATCTGCCTTTTGGGGCAGATCTTTTTTGTTTTTTATTGATCGATCAATTAACACAGCTGGCGTTTAGCCTCACAGACAACATTTCCTTTACATAGTAAAATGGAACCGAATGGCAAATAATAACGACATATCGATCGAAAATTACCAGTAGAAAATGTATAATGAAAAACATGGCTTTTCCACTATTTTCTTAAGGGTTTAGAAGATAATACAGGCTATGACAGTGAACGACTATGTTCAGAGGGTAGACCACGTGCTGAGCCATATTCGTCATGCACACCCTTAGCCTGAAAAAGAAAGGATTTGTTATGGAAAAACATACATACAAAAATCCGGTATTTTTTGTATCGGCCATCATCGTCGCATTACTTGTATTAACCGGGGCCATTTTCACAGATGCATTTCAGAATACAGCCGATACATTATTCAGTTTTACGACCATCAACTTCGGTTGGTTTTACCTGCTGGCAGTATTTATTTTTGTTTTATTTCTTGCAGTGCTTTCAATCACGAAATATGGCAATATCCGACTTGGGCCAAAGGGGTCGCGTCCCGAATATCCATTCTTTACTTGGATTGGCATGCTGTTTTCAGCCGGATTTGGTGCTGGGCTGGTATTCTGGGGTGTGGCGGAACCGATGAGTCACTTTTTCACAACACCATTCAATGAGTTGGAGGCACAGACGGAAGAGTCCGCCCGCGTGGCCATGGGCTATGCCTTTTTCCACTGGGGTGTGAGCCAATGGTCTGTATTTGCTGTCGTTGGTTTGATTATTGCTTTTCTGCAATTTAAGAAAGACGAAAAAGGGTTGATTTCGACAGCGATTGCACCGGTTGTCGGGCAAAACAGAGCTTTAGGTGGAACGATTGATACACTCGCCGTTATTGCGACAGTCATGGGGGTGGCAACGTCACTCGGACTGGGCATTTCCCAAATGAATGGCGGTTTAAAAAGTGTTTTTGCTGTGCCGAATTCTATCTGGATCCAAATGGCTATCGCAGGTGTCATGCTGGTGACTTACCTGCTTTCGTCCAGTACCGGTCTGAATAGAGGGATAAAATGGTTGAGTAATTTGAATCTGGGCTTATGTCTGTTTTTGCTCGTGTTTGTCTTTTTGGCGGGACCGACCGTATTTATTTTGGACACATTTGTGTTAGGTTTAGGTGACTACATAACGAATTTTGTGCACTACAGTTTACGTCTAACGCCTTATTCGGGCGAGTCATGGGTAACCGAGTGGACTGTCTTTTATTGGGCATGGTCTACTGCCTGGTCACCATTTGTCGGCGCTTTCGTTGCCCGCGTATCGAGAGGCAGGACAATCCGTGAATTCGTATTTGGGGTGTTGGTTGTACCCCCGGTGATTGCCTGTTTATGGATCGCTGCATTTGGTGGGACGGCGATATACAGTGATTTGTTTAATGGAACACAAATCGCAGAAGCGGTAAATGCCGACATGACTGTTGCATTGTTTGAAACATTTGGTGATTTACCATTTACAAACGTCCTGTCTATTCTGGCCATTTTTCTGATCTTCACATTTCTGGTCACATCAGCCGATTCAGCAACTTATATATTGGGAAGTATGACCTCCAGAGGCAGTCTGAACCCAGCGTTAACGGTCAAAGTTATCTGGGGTATCCTGATTACGGCGATTGCCGTGGTGCTTTTGTTTGCCGGCGGATTGAATGCATTGCAGACCGCTTCGCTTACGTCTGCATTACCATTTACGATTATTCTACTGCTGATTGTCGTGGCGTTTATACGAATGGTGAAGAAGGAACCCCTACCGAAAAAAGATGATTAAATCTTGTTTCGGAGGCCTTAATGAAAGTTCAGCCATATACGCCACATCAGTCGCCAGCGCCAAACTGCAGGCACGAGAAGGTTGGCGGAAATTGGCAAGTTAGCTGACTTTCTGTAAGACATGACAAACAGCTGGGAGGCTGTTAACCTTCCAGCTGTTTTGACGTGGAAAAAAGCTGCGTAATGGTAAATATAGTTAGACCGGTCATGCCAACCATCAGACCGGAATAAATGAGTGTTGTTTCCTGGATAACCACCCAGCCGAGCAGAATCACGAAACCGTCAATGATCATAATGATAACCCCGACATTAAGACGTATAACGTTCGTCAGCATGAGTGCCAACAAGTCGCCTCCACCAGCGCTTACCTTTGTCAGCAGCATGATGCTGATTCCGGTACCAAGTAATAACCCGCATGTTATGGCACTGATCAGGATGGGCGGTGTATGGAAAGACATCAGTGGATGAAAATAATCAATAAAGAATGCTGAAGCCAATACACCGTGTACACCATTATAAAAATAAGAACGGAAATGAAACCAGGCATAAGTGTATAAAGGCAGGTTTAACACAATAACCGTTAAGCCCGGCTGCAGACCGAGTGTATAGTTGGAAATCAGACCTAGCCCGATAATGCCGCCATCAACAAGGTGATTTGGAATAGCGAAAAGGTTTATCCCAATGGCAATTAGGGCACTCCCGATTATGATCGATACCATTTTTTGCAGCAAACATATCACACACCATATAACTTGTCCTATTCATTCATATGAATGATTCATTCACATTATCCATGTAGATTATATTGCAAAAGCAGTCGGGTGCATGTTTCCCCGTTGTGGCAACTGAAATGATATGGTTTGACTGAAGGCGGGCATTTCATCTATACTATTCATGATTCTAAAGTTTTCTAGGGTTCCGCAGTCCATACTGGTCTGGTCCGAGAGAAAACGCACGAAATGTGTACACGGCGGGACAAAAGCCCGGGAGGATATCTAGTTGAAGATATCTTCCCGGCTTTTTTTGCTGTCATAGGACGCCATTTACGAGGCAGTATTTTGAGGTGATGAACATGAATAAAAGCTGGAATATCCTATTTTTGGCCGGCCTTTTTGAAATTGGCTGGGTTGTCGGTTTAAAACATGCTGACAGTGCGGTGACATGGATTTTGACTGCTGCAGCGATTTATCTCAGTATGCATTTGCTGGTGTATGCTACCCATAAGCTTCCGGTTGGGACGGCTTATGCTGTATTTGCCGGTATGGGAACAGCAGGGACCGTCATATTGGAGATTGTTGTATTCGGGGAGCCATTCCAACTGCTCAAAATTATTCTTATTTTAATTTTATTGGGCGGTGTCATCGGATTGAAAATGGTGACAGATGAACAGGCAGGTGAACGGGAATCATGAGCTGGATTTATTTAGTCATTGCCGGGATTGGCGAAATATTAGGTGTGATGGGCATTAATAAAGTGAATCAGGAAAAAAGCCTTTTCGCATTCACATGGTTGATTGGCGGGTTTGTGTTCAGCTTTATCTTTTTAACGCTGGCGATGGAAAATCTCCCAATGGGAACGGCTTATGCGGTGTGGACAGGAATCGGTACAGCCGGCAGCGCGGTTGCGGGAATGATTTTTTTCAACGAATCGGCTGATTGGCGTCGTATTATATTCATCAGCATGGTTATTGCGGCAGCTGTTGGTCTGAAACTCATGACATAATCGTTTAGTTGACGTTTTAATATAAGCAAGCCTGTGACGGAACTGATCTAGAAAAATCAATTGGACCATGACAAATCAAAAGTGATAGCAGTTTAAAGAATCATAACCTAGAACAAGGCGCCATTTTAGGAGCCTTGTTTTAGGTTGCCTGACATACAGGGCATAAACCGTATATCTCAAACTTGTGTCCTTCAATGGCGTAATTGCCCAAAGATTGATGTACTTCATCCATCGGGCACACGTCGATTTCTTTTGTTTTCCCGCAATCTTTGCAAATAAAATGGTGGTGATGATGATGGCTGCAGCTGAGACGGAAGTGTTTTTCCCCATTTAATTCCGTCGTCTCCAGCACTCCGACGTCATCAAATAAATGAAGATTACGGTAAACCGTATCAAAACTAATGCCTTCATATGTGGGCTCCAAATGGTTAATCAGGTCTTTGGCTGTTCGGTACCCGTCAGCTTCGGCGAAAAATTGAAGCATATCCTGTCGTTTAGCAGTGGTTTTATAACCCTGTTTTTTAATTTCCTGAATGGCTTCCTTCAGTTCCATATGCGAGCCTCCTTTTCCGAGAAGTGGATGAAAAACGTTTGCTTCCGATAGCGAGAAGTAGGATTAAAATGGAAACAACAACGATCGTGCCTCCAGGTGGAATACTGAAATAATAGCCTGATATTAACCCTATAATAACAGCTGATTCACCAAATACAATCGAATAGATGACCATTTGTTTAAATCCGCGGGCAATCCGCATGCTTGCTGCAACCGGCAATGTCATCAGGGCGGATACGAGCAGTACCCCAACAACGCGAATCGAAGCAGCAATCACAAGAGCGGTCATGACAATGAACAATAGATGAATCCGTTTCGCATGAATGCCTGAAACAATCGCATGCTCCTCATCAAATGATAAGGTCACCAGTTCTTTGTAAAACAGCCCGATGATAAACACGATAACGACAGCAATTCCAACAATCGTATAAAAATCTGTTCGGCTGACGGCAGAAACAGAACCGAATAAATAGTTGAACAGTTCCGTATTGAAGCCGTCTGCCAATGCAATGAAAATGACGCTCAACCCGACCCCACCCGATAGTATGATCGGGATGGCCAGCTCCTGATAGGCCTGATAGACACCCCGAAGTTTTTCAATGAAAATGGACCCCAACACGGAAAAGCCCATTCCACTGTATAGCGGCGCAATACCGAGAGAAAATTTTTTATCCACAAACAGGCCGAATGCAATCCCAGCCAGGGTGACATGTGATAAGGCATCAGCAATCAGCGACAAACGCCGGACAACGATGAACGTCCCGAGAAGTGGTGCGATGATGCCGATTAAAAGGCCGGTTAAAAATGTATGTCGTAAAAAGTCATATTCCAAAAAATCTGTCAGCATAATGTTTTCCTCCAACGTTAATGGTCATGTGTTACGATATTGACCGGATGACCATAAAACTTCGATAGATCTTGATTTGTTAATGTGTTGTATTCATCAGGATCGCCGTGAAAATGTAATGTCTGATTCAAGCAAACGATGTCTGTCGCATGCTCTGTCATCGTACCGGTATCATGTGTGACAAGCAACAATGTGATATGGTGCTCATCATTCAGTTGATGGAGCAGGTCATAGAAGCGTTGCACGTTTTCCTGGTCAACACCGACAGTTGGCTCATCGAGAATCAGCAGTTCCGGATCACTTACCAGTGAGCGTGCGATAAAGACACGCTGTTGCTGGCCGCCTGACAAACTGCCGACATTTTCATACGCGTAATCGCTCATGCCGACTTGTTCAATGGCGTGCAGCACTTTGTTTTTATGTTTCGTCGTAAAAAATTTTAAATAACCGATTTTTCCTGTTAAACCCATTGATACAACCTCATAGACAGTAGCCGGGAAGCCTTTATTGAATGTATTGGCTTTTTGTGAAACGAACCCAATTTTATCCCAATCTCTGAATTTTTGAATGGGCTGTCCGAATAGGTGAATGGACCCATTGGCAGGTTTTAACAGGCCCAGAATAAGTTTGATTAACGTTGTTTTTCCTCCACCGTTTGGTCCGAGCATCCCCATGAAAACGCCTCGTGGGATTTCGAAATGAATATCGTGGAGGATGTCTTTCTTTTCGTATGCGTAATGAATATTTTTCATCGAAACAACTGGATCATTCATTGTTCTATGCCTCCTACTACTCAGTTGCTTGGTCGAGTACTTCCAGGTTGTGCTTCATTAACGACAGGTAATCTTCTCCGTTCTTGATATCAGCTTCTGTTAAAACGGATAGATTATGAATTTGTAAGCTTTTGGCGCCGATTTGGTCTTGGATGATTTCTGAAACACGGTCAGAACTGTTTTGTTCAAAAAGAATATAATCCAAATTGTGTTCTTCTGCTTGATCCATGATAGTGGTCAGTTCTTTTTGTGATGGTTCATGGTTTGACGATAATCCGCTAACGGCAATCTGTTCAATGTCGTATCGTTCTTCCCAATAACCGTATGCAGCATGGGAAACGAGTATTTTCTTATTTTCTTTGGATTCCAGTGTTTCCCGGAATTGGTGATCCAGTGCCAGCAAATCGTCTTTAAGGGCATTGAAATTTTCGGTATATTGTTCAGAGCTTTCCGGATTTAACGCAATCAGCTCATCCTTGATTGTGCTAGCCATGTCAATCATCCGTTCCGGGTCAAGCCAAATGTGCGGATTTTGGTCGTGATGATGTGCTTCACTTTCTGCCTGCCCGTGATGATGCTCCTCGTGCTTTTCTTCGTTCCCAGAATTGTGGGCGCCTGTATCCTCATGAAACAGCGCTTCATCCGCCCCTATTTCAATTAATGCAGTATCTTGTGAATCCAATGCTTGAGCAGCGGTTTCTGCAAAACCTTCCATTCCGGCTCCAAGGTAAATAAATGTATCTCCCTCTGCAATGGCTGTCATTTCCTTGGATGACGGTTCATAAGTGTGTGCATCAACACCAGGCGGATAAACAGACTCAACGTCAACAGAATCGCCGCCAATTTGCTCAACAGCGTATTGAATCGGGTAGATCGATGTATATATCGTTAAATCAGTATTCGTGTCTGTTTCAGTTTTGGTTTGAGTACACCCCACTGTGAAGATTCCAGCAATCAATAATAATATCATTACCCGGTAAATTCTCATATCCCCAAGTCCTTTCCAATAAGATAGTTTTATATTATCGTAACGATTACGATTTGTAAATAGGAATGATTACGATTTGGATGAAATTTAATTTGCTTAAGATATGATTCATCATAATACATGACATTAACCGGAAGAATTAGCGGAACAATCACAACATCAATGGAAGACAAAAAAAGAAGAAACCGGCATGACGCCGATTTCTGTTGAACGGGAGGTGATTAAAAGTTTTGTCCATAATATTTGTCAAGAGTGAATCCCCGCCCCAGTACTTCGGAGGCATTAATAAACACCACAAACGTTGTTGGTTCTTCGTCTTGCAGAATGCGTTTAAGCCATACTGCTTCTTGCTGGTCAGCCACACAGAGGATCATGGTTTTGTCCTGGTTGGTATAACCGCCGATGGTCCGGACTTTTGTCAATCCGCGGTCAATTTGGTCACTAATCTTACCTTGGATTTTTTCTTCGTTTTCCGTAATGATCATAATCAATTTAGACGCTGAAGTGCGTAGCTGAACGATATCAATTGTCTTGCTCGTAATATAAATACATATGAGGGCAAACAGGGTCAGTTCCAGATTGAATACGATAATCGATGAAATCACCACAACCCCGTCAACAATCAGCTGGGAGTAACCACTTGAGAGACCGGTGAACTTTTTGACGACTTGAGCGATGGATGCTGTTCCGCCGGTTGATCCGCGTCCTTTGTAAACTGTTCCAAGCCCAACACCGAGAATGATCCCGCCATAAATAGCACCCAAAATCGGGTTTGATACAGTATACGGAAAATCAGCTGTCAGATAGATCATAAACGGTACCCAAAAAGTACCGAGCAATGCTTTCCAGCTGAAATCTTTTCCTAGCGTTATCCAGCCAATGACAAAAATGGGGAGGTTAATCAGAAACTGTGTCAATGCCGGACTTAATGCATATAATTCAAACAGAATCGTACTGACCCCGGATATGCCACCAGCGGCAAGCTTGGATGGCAACAAGAACAAGTTATAGGATAATGCGACTAGTGTGGCACCGATGATAACTTGAGTGTATTCTCTCATACGTTTTTTGTTCATAGTGTGTAAATCCTTTCTTTGGCAGAAGGCATGAGAAGAAATTCGCAGCCTCGCTGACTTCTCTTAACTGACTTCCAGTATTTGGTTTTTGAAAAGCAAGGGGAGCAACCGGTTTTTAAAGCTTATGAAATTTAAATGTTGGACGACGTTTTCAATACCGGCATTCGCTCGCAGGGTTCCGCCAATCTGACTTTAACTCTCTGACCTCTAGAAATACGAGGCATCAGCCGATTTTTTTCCTATCAAACCTTTATTATTTTAACGCAGTCTGCTAAGTCATAAAAGCCCTTCGTATATTTATTTGAAAAATAGTGCTCATTTTTATTGCGAACTGTCTGAATATAACTTATACTGTTAAGTAAAGAGATAGGCGACTATCTTATATTTTCTGACTAAAAATGAATGAGTATTCATTCAAAAGGAGAAGGGGGATATAACATGAAGCGAACCATCAAGCGTGCTGCCGTCCTTGGTACCGGTGTTATGGGCTCCGGCATTGCGGCACACTTGGCAAATACAGGTATACCGACGATAATGCTTGATATTGTCCCGCGGGAATTGACCAGAAGTGAAGAAAAGAAAGGCTTGACGCTGGAAGATCCGGGAGTAAGAAATCGCGTGGCTGCCGACAGCAAAAAAGCGCTTTTAAAACAAAAGCCATCACCTGTTACATCAAAGGAAAGCCTTGATTTAATCGAAGTCGGCAACATGGAAGATGACATGGAAAAATTGGCGGATGTTGATTGGATCATTGAAGTGGTTGTCGAAAATCTGGAAATCAAACAAAAGGTTTTTGCCAACGTTGACACGTACCGCAAAGAAGGAACCATTGTCAGTTCCAATACATCCGGCATTTCAGTGGAGGCGATGGTGGAAGGACGTACGGAAGACTTCCGTAAGCACTTTCTGGGGACACACTTTTTCAACCCGCCGCGTTATTTGAAACTGCTGGAAGTCATCCCGACAAAAGATACGGACCCAGACGTGCTGGCATTTATGAAAACATTTGGTGAAGATGTATTAGGTAAAGGTGTTGTCGAAGCCAAAGATACGCCAAACTTTATCGCCAACCGAATTGGCACGTATGGTCTACTTGTAACCGTACAGGAGATGCTCAAAGGTGGTTACAGTATCGGGGAAGTCGATTCTGTTACCGGGCCAATGATCGGACGCCCAAAAAGTGCGACATTCCGGACACTTGATGTGGTCGGGCTGGATACGTTTATCCATGTGGCCAACAACGTACATGATCAGGTTGAAGGCAAGGAGAAAGACATATTCTACGTACCGGATTTCATGCAAACAATGCAGGAGAAAGGCTGGCTCGGTGCCAAGAGCGGGCAAGGTTTCTTTTTGAAGCAAAAAGGCAACGACGGAAGTGTGATTTATGAATTGAATCCGGAAACAATGGCATACGAAGACCGCCGGAAACTAAAAACGAATGCAACTGAGATGGCGAAACAGGAAAAAGGACCGCATCGTAAATTGAAAGCGCTTGTAACAGCCAAAGGTGACAGGGCTGGTGATCTGGTCTGGTCCGTATTAAAGCCGGTACTCATTTACTCAGCAGAGCTTACCGGTGAAATCGCGGACGATATTGTATCGATTGATGAGGCGATGAAGTGGGGATTTGGCTGGGAAATTGGTCCATTTGAAACATGGGATGCGATTGGTGTCCGCCAATCAGTCGAACGCATGCAGGAAGAAGGATCTGAAGTGCCACCTTGGGTGCTTAAGATGCTTGAGGACGGTAAGGAATCCTTCTATCAATCTGAGAGCGGTCAAGTCTATTATTACAATAATGGTACCTATAAGCAGCAAGCGTTTAATCCGAAAGAAATCAACCTGAAGCGGTTAAAAGATGAAAAAGGGGTTATCAAGAAGAATTCCGGTGCCAGCTTAATCGATTTAGGTGATGGCGTTGCCGGATTGGAATTCCACTCACAAGGCAATGCGATCGGTCTTGATATTATCAAAATGGTCAATGACGCACTTGATGAAGTGAATAAAAATTATGAAGGGCTAGTCATTGGCAACCAGGGCAAACATTTCTGTGTCGGTGCTCATCTTGGCATGATGCTGATGGCAGCACAGGACGATGACTTCTTTGAACTGGATATGGTTGTCCGCCAATTCCAGAACATGGCGATGACCATTAAATATGCCGAAAAACCGGTTGTCACCGCACCGTTTAATATGACAGTTGGTGGCGGTGCTGAAGTGTCCCTACCGGCAGCGTCCATCCAGGCATCAGCCGAAACATATATGGGGCTGGTTGAATTTGGTGTCGGGCTCATTCCGGGCGGTGGCGGTACAAAAGAGCTTTATTTGAAAGAACTCCGCAACCTTCCGAAAGGGGTAGACTTTGACCTTACGAAAGTCGCCAATGATGTTTTTGAAAAAGTGGCCATGGCCAAGGTATCGACATCAGCGGAAGAAGCACGCGAAAATGGCTTTTTGGACAGTGGTGATGCGATCAGCGTCAATTCTGATCACCTGTTGCATGACGCAAAAGAAAACGTGCTTGCGCTTGCGAAAGCCGGCTATCAGGCACCAAAACGTGAAAAGATTCCTGTCGTTGGTGATGCGGGTTATGCCGCCATGCTGCTCGGGGCAAAGTCATTGCAATTCAGCGGCTATGCCTCTGATCATGACGTGAAAATGGCTGAAAAACTGGCTTATGTTTTGTCAGGCGGACGGATTAAAGAAGGGACGTTAATTGACGAACAAGTCATGCTAGATCTGGAGCGTGAAGCATTTCTGAGCCTGATCGGCGAGCCGCTGACACAACAGCGGATGCAGCACATGCTTTTAAAAGGAAAACCATTGCGAAACTAATTATAGAGGGGGAAAAAACGTGAAGGAAGCAGTCATTGTTGCGGGTGCCAGAACCCCTGTGGGAAAAGCAAACAAAGGATCACTGGCTAACACAAGGCCGGATGATCTGGCCGCATTGACGATAAAAGAAACGTTGAAACGTGCCGGTAATTATGATGGAAACATTGACGACGTCATTATTGGAACCGCGATGCCGGAAGCAGAGCAGGGGATGAACATGGCGCGTAATATTGCCGGTCTTGCTGGGCTCAATAAAGATGTTCCCGGGGTCACGATTAACCGCTATTGTTCGTCGGGACTGCAAAGCATTGCTTATGCAGCCGAACGGATTATGATCGGTGCCAGTGATACGATCATTGCCGGCGGGGCGGAATCGATGAGTATGATCCCAATGGGCGGTCACGTGATCAAGCCAAATACAAAACTTGTTCAGGATGCACCAGGCTATTATATGCAAATGGGACACACGGCTGAAGAAGTTGCCAACCGATTTGGCATTTCGCGGGATGATCAGGATGAATTTGCTGTCCGCAGCCATCAGCGCGCCGCCAAGGCATTAGAAGAAGGGAGATTTAAGGAGGAAATCGTTCCCGTCGAAGTGACCGAGCGAGTCATCGGGGAGAAGAATAAAGTGGAGGAACAATCATTCATGTTTGACATGGATGAGGGCGTGCGTCCGGAAACAACGAAAGACGTTCTCGGCAAACTGAAGCCGGCCTTTTCCGCAACCGGGTCGGTGACAGCAGGAAACTCGTCGCAAATGAGCGATGGTGCCGGCACCGTTCTGGTTATGGATCGTGGAAAAGCTGATTCAGAAGGCTTGAAACCACTCGCCAAATTCCATTCATTTGCCGTTGCCGGTGTTGAACCGGAAATTATGGGCGTTGGGCCGGTTGAAGCTGTTCCGAAAGCGTTGAAAATCGCCGGTCTCGAACGATCGGATATTGGTTTATTTGAGCTGAACGAAGCATTTGCGTCACAGTCAGTCCGTGTCATTCAGGCGTTGGATCTTGATCCGGAGATTGTCAATGTCAATGGCGGTGCCATCGCACTTGGCCACCCGCTAGGCATGACGGGAACAAAATTGACCTTAAGCCTTATCCATGAAATGAAGCGCCGCAATGTCCAGTATGGTGTTGTAACAATGTGTATCGGTGGCGGTATGGGCGCGGCCGGTGTGTTTGAGTTATTGTAACCTATGAATCGTGATGAAATTTGATTTAGTCAATTGAAGGCGCGAATGCTAACTTGCAAGAATTCAGGGATTTTATAAAAGCTGTTATCTAAAAGATTGTTGTTTTTGACACAAAAGCCATAGAATGCGACATAACTTTATCAGGAATTCCTCCCAAACTTATGAATTTGAGTAAGTGCTGGTCCATCGCTGCGGAAAAACACTTGGTGCTCGTCGCGTTGCAAGCTATTTCGGCGAGGCATACGCTCCTCGCAGAAAAGATTGCTGACGCACTGCGGGGTCTCATCTAGGCCTCTTCTCCCACAGGAGTCTCCGTGTTTTTCCTTCGCTAGTTTTGGATTTACGGCAGTAATCGTAAATCGCATCTCAACTTAACTAGTCCGGGTGAGCGGAGGGCGGTGACTCCTGCGGGAACAGCACGTGTCCGAAGACCCCGGAAGAAGCGTTCTTTGCTTCTGAGGAGGCTGAGGCCGTGCCCGCGGAAAGCATCCGCCCGAAGCGATCCCGGACGGCAGGAATAGCACGTACTTATAGAAAACAACCAAGCAGCAGTTACGTCGCAATTTATATCAACTGCGTAAAAGGCAACAAACGAAAACAGCTTTATTAAAAAAAGGCATCGCAGAAAATTCAATGTCTTGGAAAAATCCAATTAGGGAAAGGAACGATTCACATGAGTGAAACAAAAGAAAAATTATTCAAAGGCGGCGGATTTTTAACCGAAGATCTGACAGCCGAGGATGTCATCACACCTGAAGATTTTACTGAAGAACACGAAATGATTGGCAAAACAACAGATGATTTCATTGATGGGGATGTTTTACCCAAGATTGATAACCTGGAGAACCATGAATTTGAGCACTCACTAGACTTATTGAAAAAAGCCGGTGAACTCGGGCTGCTTGGTGCAGACATTCCGGAAGAATACGGCGGGGTGGACCTGGATAAAATCAGTTCAGCCATTATTACAGAAAGGTTTGCCCGTGCCGGCGGATTTTCGATCACACACGGTGCTCATGTCGGCATTGGGACACTTCCAATTGTATTTTTTGGCAATGATGAACAAAAAGCAAACTATTTGCCGAAATTGGCTACCGGTGAGATGATTGCTGCTTATGCCCTGACTGAACCAAGTGCGGGCTCAGATGCTATGAGCGGGAAAACGGTAGCAAAATTAAATGAGGCGGGGACCCACTACATTCTGAACGGTGAAAAGCAATGGATTACCAACTCGGCCTTTGCGGATGTGTTCGTTGTTTATGCTCAGGTTGACGGCGATCAATTTACGGCTTTCATTGTTGAACGTGATTTTCCGGGAATTTCAACAGGCCCTGAAGAAAAGAAAATGGGTATTAAGAGTTCGTCAACACGTACCTTGACTTTGGAGGACGCTGAAGTCCCCGTTGAAAATCTGCTGGGTGAAAAAGGCAATGGCCACAAAATCGCCTTTAACATCCTGAATGTCGGCCGTTACAAACTCGCGATGGGTGGCGTTGGCGGATCGAAACGCGGCATCGAAGTGGCAACGAAATATGTTAACGAGCGTAAACAATTCAATACACCTATCGCCAGTTTTTCATTAACACAGGAAAAACTAGCAACAATGGCAGCGGAAACGTATGCCAATGAAAGTGCTGTCTACCGTACAGTCGGTCTGTTTGAGACTCGGATGGGTTCCTTATCCGATGAACAGTTGAAAGACGGCCGG
Organism: Lentibacillus salinarum; assembly: GCF_042679865.1. Taxonomy (NCBI): domain Bacteria; kingdom Bacillati; phylum Bacillota; class Bacilli; order Caryophanales; family Bacillaceae; genus Lentibacillus; species Lentibacillus salinarum. The sequence continues at coordinate 47,020 of NZ_JBHTNH010000027.1, forward strand.
GAAATTGCCAAAGCGATTGCCGAGTATCAGATTGAATGTTCCTTGAATAAATTCTCGGCGACCGAGTGCATGGATTATGTTGCTGATGAAGCCGTACAGCTCCATGGCGGTTATGGGTTCATGGAGGAATATGAAGTAGCAAGAATGTACCGTGACTCCCGCATCAATCGTATATTTGAAGGGACCAATGAAATTAATCGTCTGATTGTACCGGGTACACTGATGAAAAAAGCCATGAAAGGTGAATTGCCGCTTCTCCAGCAAGCGCAAAGCCTGCAGGAAGAACTCATGATGATGATGCCTGAAGAAGTTGGCGAGGCCACGTTGGAACAGGAAAAATATTTGCTTAAAAATGCCAAGAAAATGATTTTGCTTGGTGCCGGTCTGGCTGTTCAAAAATATCAGCAAAAACTGGAGAATGAGCAAGAGATTTTAGTGAACCTGGCCGATATGGTAAACGACGTCTATAACATGGAATCAGCCATTTTGCGTACGGAGAAGGCGATCAACAAAGATGGCGAGGATAAACACAAGCAAAAACGTCTGTACACACAAGTCTATGTACAAGAAGCGTTTAACCGCATTGAAGCTGATGCAAAAGAATCACTCATCGCTGTTGAGGAAGGCGACACACTAAGAATGATGCTGTCATCGTTGCGTAAATTAACCCGCCACACACCGATAAATGTGATTGCTAAAAAACGCGAGATTGCAGCGAAAATCATTGAAGAAGAAAAATATGTTGTTTAATACAATAATATGAAAATACCCCCAGCCTAGATTGACGGCCGGGGGGTATTTTTTGAATCCCGAAATTCGCAACTTATACAATCAATTAGACCTGGTAACTCTAATCATCTCAAATTGGCTGAAGGTGTCACAATATTGGCCGAAGTTCATGAATTTTCGGCTGAAAGTGTTACAAAATCCGCTGAGATTCACACTTTTTTCGCTGAAGTGTTCACAATTAGATGGAGAGTCTCAGTGAAATCCCGACATTCCCGGAATATGTCTCGCTTGTTTTCAGTATATTTGCTATAATGAACATAATCATTTAAAAGTTAGGGGGGAGACGAATGGCGTTAGCGTTTTACTGGTATCCGAAATGCGGTACATGTCAAAAAGCGAAAAAATGGCTCGATGCACATGACATTGATTATACGAGCATACATATCGTGGACGAGCCACCATCAAAAGAACAGCTGCTTAACTACATGTCCAAAAGTGACTTACCGCCGAAAAAGTTTTTTAACACAAGCGGGAAAAAATATCGTGAACTGAATCTCAAGGATAAACTCAAGGATATGAACACTGACGAAATGGCGGAACTGCTGGCAACGGATGGCATGCTGATTAAACGGCCAATCGTGACGGACGGGGAAAAGGTTACAATAGGCTTCAAAGAGGAAACATTCACCGAAAATTGGCTCTAAAAACAAAAAAATACTAGAAAAATATACGGTTGCCTAGTATAGTTAGGGTAACACCCGCAATGATGAATGGAGGGATTCGGATGAATTTACCGAACGATTTGTTTTATACGGAAGAGCATGAATGGATTAAAAAAGAGGACGGCAAGGTAAGGATTGGAATCACTGACTTTGCACAGGATGAACTTGGTGACATCGTTTTTGTGGAGCTGCCTGAAGTCGGGGACGAAATGGAAGCGGATGAGCCATTTGGCAGTGTCGAATCTGTTAAAACTGTCTCCGAACTCTATGCACCTATCAGCGGTAAAGTTGTCGAGATTAACGAGGAATTGGAAGACAGTCCGGAGTTTGTCAATGAATCACCTTATGACAAAGCATGGATGGTTGTCGTCGAACCGTCCGAACCATCAGATGTTGACCAGTTATTATCCGCTGAGCAATATGAAGAAGCTGTTAATAAAGGTTAATAGCTGAATAGGAAAAGCCGGCTTACTCCCAAAAGCGGAAAGTCGGCTTTTTTTTGGACGACGTTTGCAATATCGAAATCGGTGAATTCGCCGATCTGACTTCCGGCCTCTGACCTCTAGAAAGACGAGGCGGGAGCCGGGTTTTTCTTACTTTATACCTGTGACCGGGTGGATGTCTTTTCGCAATCATCATATAATAATCATGATATCCTGCCTAAGGAGTGCAATATGAATGACAGATAGGACGGAAAAAGTTATCATTGTGGAAGGATTAACCGATAAGAAACAGGTTAAAAAAGTGATTGCTGAAGAGGCCGAGATTATTTGTACAAATGGGACACTTGGGGTGGAGAAGTTTGATGAGCTTCTCGATAATCACGATCTGGACAACCGGGATGTTTATATTCTCGTTGATGAGGATAGCCCGGGCATCAAACTGCGCAACCAGTTGTCCCGTGAGCTTCCGCATGCCAGACATATTTATGTGAGCAGCGAGTACCGGGAAGTGGCAACAACACCGGAAAATATACTGGCGACTGAACTGGTGGGGAAGCGGATAGCGGTTAATCCGATTTTTCTGATTTAGGGTGATTTTTTGCTGCAGGTAACGGATGATCGTTTACAACACGAACGCTATTTATTATACATTTATACACCATTTTGCGGTACGTGTGCGCTGGCACGGACGATGCTCGATAAAATTGAGACAGTCCATCAGCAGGATATTTTTTATGAAATGAATGCGTCACTCAATCCCGAATTTATGCAGGAATTCAAAATTGAAAGTGTCCCTTGTCTGTTGATTAAAGAAAAAGGCGAGGTTCAAGATAAGGTATATGCATTCAAGTCCATTCCAAATATATACACCTATTTAATGGCGTATAAGCCGGAATTATTCGTGCGAAGCCCAGGGTCCACGCTTAAGAGATGATTAGACATGAAGCGAGACTTAACATGGCAGGAAGAACGGGGATCTATGGTTTTCGGCTAAAAAATTCAATTTTCACTGGAAATTGGCAGGATTTAATCACAA
>NZ_JBHTNH010000028.1:0-44074 GCF_042679865.1 Lentibacillus salinarum
GCATGTATTAGGCACGCCGCCAGCGTTCGTCCTGAGCCAAGATCAAACTCTCCAATAAAAAGTTTGCGATAAGATTGACACCGATCAATCTTATGCATATCTTAGCTTCAAAAATTGATACAGGGTTTCGAAGTCTTCTGCCGAAATCAACACGGCTTTCAACTTCTTAACCTGACATCTGTTTCAGGCTGGTTGTTTTGTTCAGTTTTCAAAGAGCAAATTCAATGTCGCCTCTCGAAAGCGACTTAATTAATATATCATCTTCTAACAACAAAGTCAATAACTTTTTTATTGAATTTTTGTTGCCGGCCGCACCTCTTTGCGCGACGTTTAATAATTTACCATGATTCTTTCCCTGAATCAATAGAATTAAACAAAAAAGTTATTGGTTTTTTTATCCAAATGCAACAAAGGTCGAATACAGGCGTCAAATGTTGACCGCCTGAACTCAAGGACTTTCTGCAAAACACTGCTGCCGGAAGATCTCGGTTGGCTGTCAAATTCAACCGCTCGATATCCCAATTGTCACTAACGATTCATCCAGAACGGATAACACCCGTAGCCGGAACTTTAACGTAGTAGCTCCGACTTGGGTCATTACCCGAGAGATGGCACATGACCAGATCATTTACTACGCATTTGCGGAAATAGCAATACATCACGGATGGACGGGGAATCGGTTAGTAGCATAACTAAACGGTCGATCCCGATCCCCAGCCCGCCTGTTGGGGGCATGCCGTATTCCAGTGCTTCCAGAAAATCTTCATCCATTAAATGCGCCTCATCATTGCCTTCCGCTCGTTCTTTTACTTGCGCCTCAAACCGTTCACGCTGATCAATCGGGTCATTCAACTCACTGAAGGCATTCGCATGCTCGCGGCCGACAATGAACAATTCAAAACGGTCTGTAAACCTTTCATCCTCTGCATTCCGTTTGGCAAGCGGGGAAATCTCAACCGGATGGCCGTAAATGAACGTTGGCTGCACAAGTGACTCTTCCACTTTCTGCTCAAAGAACTCATTGAGAATATGGCCGTACGTCATATTCTCCCCAATCACAACGCCATGTTCTTTAGCCAGTTCCCGTACTTGTTCATCATTCATATCCGGCCAAAGATTAACACCTGTATATTCTTTGACGGCATCGACGATATGCAGTCTGCGCCATTCCGGTTCAAGATTAATGGTTTCGTCGCCATACTGAATCTGCATACTGCCAAGTACATCTTTGGCAATATGGGAAATAAGATTTTCCGTCAGAGCCATCACATCATGAAAATCAGCATACGCTTCGTACAGTTCCATCATTGTAAATTCCGGATTATGCCGTGTTGATACCCCTTCATTACGGAAGACCCGTCCGATTTCATATACTTTTTCCATGCCACCGACAATCAACCGTTTTAAATGTAATTCAATCGCGATTCGCATATATAATGGAATCTCCAGCGCATTATGGTATGTTTCAAATGGACGGGCAGATGCACCACCCGGAATGCCGTGCATCATCGGGGTTTCCACTTCAAGAAAGTCATGTTCATCCAAATAACGACGCATTGATCGGATAATCTTACTGCGCAAAATGAATGTCTCTTTACTGTCCGGATTGGTAATCAAATCCAGGTAACGCTGCCGATACCGCTGTTCGACATCTTTCAGCCCATGATATTTTTCCGGTAGAGGCCTTAATGACTTGGTTAATAACGTGAACGTCGATGCCTTGACAGACAGTTCCCCAACTTTTGTCCTGAACATAACACCGGTGACACCGACAATATCCCCCATATCGGCGGACTTAAAAATGTCGTAAGCGTCTTCCCCGATCATATCTTTCCGGACGTAGATCTGGATTTGGCCACTCAGGTCCTGAACGTGGGCAAAGCCTGCTTTTCCCTTACCGCGCTTTGTCATCATACGGCCGGCTATTGTTACGTCATCGTCTTTTTCTTCCAGTTCTTCTTTGGAAAATTGATCATATTGGCTGATCAAGTCAGCTGCTGAATGGGTTCTAGCAAACTTGTCGCCAAACGGGTTCACATTCTTTTCCCCATAAAAGGCAAGCTTGTCCCGCCGTGCCCGCATATGATCATTTAATTCTTCTGTCACCATTATCACTCCATTTTAGACGGCCGGCTCCGCGTTTTTGGGAACCCGGCTTTCAGTAATAAACCCTTCGTTTTTCCCGAAAGGTCAACCATGGTTTTATCGATCAGGAAGCTTTGCTTGATGCTTCCAATACTTCGGCAAATGAGTAGAGAATATCAGTCAGATTTCCGCGGGTCTCCGTTTCATTGATCTTCCGCCGGACTTTGGCATTCCCCTTCAATCCTTTTAAGTACCATGCGGCGTGTTTGCGCATTTCCATAATGGCAATCTTCTCGCCCTTTAATTTAATCAGGCGATCCATATGCAGCAGGCAGACATCAATTTTTTCCTTTGGTGAAGGGTTCGTTACCAGCTCACCGGTTTCAAGGTATTTCACAACCTGATAAATAATCCACGGATTACCAAGGGCCGCGCGTCCAATCATAATGGCGTCCACTCCGGTTTCGTCAAGTCGCTGTTTGGCGACTTGCGGGCTGTCAATGTCACCATTGCCGATGACCGGAATATCAACTGTCTGCTTTACCTGTTTAATAATATCCCAGTCAGCAGAGCCTTCATACATCTGCAGTCGCGTTCTACCATGCAGACCTAACCCTTTAGCACCGGCATCCTCAATCGCCCTGGCGTTATCCAGCGCATAAATATGATCGTCATCCCAGCCACTCCGCATTTTGACAGTAACCGGCTTATCGACGTTAGCCACAACGGCCGACACCATGCGATAAATTTTATCCGGATCGAGCAGCCACTTGGAGCCAGCATCACATTTTGTTACTTTCGGTGCTGGACAGCCCATATTGATATCAATAATGCTTGCGTTTGTGTACTGGTCAACAAACTGAGCAGCCTGCACCAATGAATCCTTTGCACCGCCGAAAATCTGCAGGCTCATCGGCATTTCATCTTCGTCAATGTAGAGCATGTTCATGGATTTTTCATTTTTGTTATTAATTCCTTTGTCATTTACCATCTCAGCGCAGACAAGCCCTGCACCAAACTCCTTCACGGTCAGGCGGAAAGCGTAATTGGATACTCCAGCCATCGGTGCCAGAACAACACGATTCGGGATGGTGATATCACCGATTTGAAACATTAGCTATTCCTCCTTCTTTTCCCCGGGTCAGAATCCGTCAGTTCCAATTTTGATATGCCCAGCCGGCCGGCTATTTGATCCAGCAGGTCATCCGTGGCTCCCTGCGTTCCCCGTTCAACATTTCCAAGCTTGATGATCGGGATTCCCAATTCTTTTGCCAGGCCTATCTGCGTGTAGCCTTTCAATTTACGAAACGCTTTTATTCTTCTGCCGAGCCGTTCTCTGTCCAATGTGCTACACCCTCTATATCACTGTCAGGAAGTTCTTTCATATAATCCGCTATCGTCCTGGAAGTTGATGGTATGGTCAATTCCGGTGCAATGTCACCTAACGGAATAAGTACGAATGCCCGCTCTAGCATACGTGGGTGCGGTAGCGTCAATCGTTCTGTTTCTCTATTTTCCTGATTATAGATTAAAATGTCAAGGTCGACTGTGCGCGGTCCAAAGCGGATCCCTCGTCTTCTCCCCAATTGTTGTTCGACGCCCTGACAAACATCCAACAACTGCCATGACGAAAGGGATGTCTCCACTTCAACAACCATGTTTAAAAAATCAGCCTGATCGGTATAGCCGACAGGTGCTGTCTCATAAATGAACGATTCTTTGGTCACCGTGATGTGCTGATGGGTATTCAAGGCGTTCACTGCCTGCTGCAGATAGTCTTTACGTGGTTCGATATTTGATCCCAGGGCAAGGTAACTATGATTCATTCGTCTCGCTCCCGGAAAATCTCCACAGCAACCGACCGGTAATGGCCCGCAATGGGTGGGTTGGGTTTGGTAACAGTCACTTGGCAAGCTTCCAGCAGATCAAACGCTTGAAACAATTCATCAGCAATGGTTTGCGCAACCGTCTCAACCAAATTTTTCGGCTTCCCTTCCACAACCGTTTTAATCACGTTGTACACCTCACCATAATCAATGGAATCATACATATCATCCGAACGGCTGGACGTTTTCAGATCAAGCATCAATTCGGCATCGACATAAAAACGCTGGCCAAGTCTTGTCTCTTCGGGAAACAGGCCGTGGTATCCATAAAACATCATTTGATTCAGAATAATTTTATCCAAGAGGTGTCACTCCCTGTTTTCCAAGCATCGCATCCATCATTTTTGCCAATTCGGCATGAAGTTTGACATTGTGGACACGAACGATCTGCACACCTTTGGTAATCCCGAGACAGGTAGTGGCCCCGGTGCCATTATCCCGTTCATCTGATGACACATCCAATATTTTGCCGATAAACGATTTACGTGACGTACCGAGAAGCATTGGATAACCAAGATTAGTGAATTGTTCCAGATGATTCATGACCGTCAGATTGTCAGCAGATGTTTTCGCAAAACCAACACCGGGATCAAGCACAATGTTTTCCGGCGAGACACCAGCTTCACGCGTGATATCAATGCTTTCCTGCAAATCAGCCTTCATATCATCAATGAGCGATGTGTAGTTTTTGTTTGTCCGATTATGCATTAATATTATCGGGACATTTCGCTCAGCGGCAATACGTGCTATGCCAGGCTCATGTTTTGCCCCCCAGATATCATTGATGATTTCCGCACCTGCATCAATCGCCTGTCGTGCTGTTTCCGCTTTATAGGTGTCAACGGAGATCGGAACATTGACGTTTTGCCTGACCGCTTCAATGACCGGTAAAATACGCTCAAGTTCCTCCCCCTGCGACACCGGTTCGTGATCCGGCCGAGTAGATTCGCCGCCGATATCAATCATGTCTGCACCCTGCTTTTCCATTAAGACAGCCTGCTCAACGGCTCTTTCCACTGTCGTGTAGCGGCCGCCATCCGAAAACGAATCAGGTGTCACATTCAAAATACCCATAATATGTGTCCGATCAGCTAAATGAAAGGTCTTGGAATCGGTAACTAAGTTCATAACGTACCCTCTTTCATTATCTTTATTATCATTATCCTATCACAGCATGAAAAAAAGGACTAGCATCAATTGTCTGATGCCAATCCTAATCGCTAACCGCCATATTATTCGTCGTCATACTGATAAAGCGGTGTTGACAAGTAACGTTCACCATTATCCGGTATGATCGCTAGCACTTTTTTCCCTTCACCCAATTGTTTGGCGACCTCTTTGGCTGCAGCTATGGCTGCACCCGAGGAAATGCCGCCCAGTATGCCTTCCTGTCTGGCAACATCACGGGATACTTGAAAGGATTCTTCATTGGATATGCGGATCACATCATCATAAAGGGCGGTGTCCAGAATTTCCGGCACAAAACCTGCTCCAAGTCCCTGAATCTTATGCGGGCCTGGTGAATCGCCGGATAAAACAGCAGAATCGTTGGGCTCGACCGCGTAAAGCTTGATCCCGTCAAAATGGTCCTTTAATACTTTGCCGGCTCCCGTTATGGTTCCACCGGTTCCGATCCCGGACACAAACGCATCAAGCCCGTCGCTCATTTGCTTAACAATTTCCTCCCCGGTTGTCCGTGCGTGCACCTCCGGGTTGGCTTCATTGCTGAATTGCTGCGGCATAAAGTAGCCGTATTCTTTTTGCAGTTCTTCCGCCTTCTTGATGGCACCTTTCATGGCATCAGCACCTGGTGTTAATACCAGTTCCGCCCCATATGCACGCAATAGATTACGACGCTCCTGGCTCATCGTATCGGGCATCACTAATATCGCCTTATAGCCTTTGGCGGCCGCCACCATGGCCAGACCGATTCCGGTGTTTCCGCTTGTCGGCTCGATAATGGTGTCGCCTTCTTTTAGCTCTCCCTTTTTCTCAGCAGCTTCAATCATCGAGAGTGCAATCCGGTCTTTTACCGAACTGCCCGGGTTCATAAATTCCAGTTTCAAATAAACATCAGCACTGCCCTTTTCAACGGAGCGGTTCAGTTTGACAATGGGTGTTTCCCCAATCAGACCGGCAATATTATCAGCAACTCTCATACTGTTCCCTCCTAATCCCTAGTATCTTTATAGGTTTTATGTATAATATACGCACAAATCGGAGAAATGTCAATCAAAATAGCCCCTTTTCGTATAGATTGTTGTTACTGGCCTCGCAGCCCGAATACAACGCTTTTCTTTTTGTCCCGTCTTACCTTAGTCATATATCCTGCATCGTTGTCAACTGTGCTATTTCCCGGGCAATCATTTTTTCATCGTCACATGCTTCGCGATTAATCGGCTGATTGTTTAAGTTCTTCCAGCTCATGTTCGGATAGATGATAAACTTCATTACAGAAATGGCAAGTGGCTTCTGCACCGTGATCCTCATCGATCATGTTTTGAATTTCGTCATGACCCAGTCCAGTGATGGCCTGCTCAACACGTTCCCTGGAACATTTGCATTGGAAACGGACAGGCAAACGTCCGTGAATGGTCACATCATCATCGCCAAAAAGCCGCTCCAAGATTTGTTCAGGCGAATTCCCCTGCCGGATTAACGTGGAAATCGGCGGGAATGACTCAATTTTTTGCTCCAGATGCTTAATGTCATCTTCCTCAGCATCAGGCATGACCTGAACAACAAAACCGCCGGAAGCGAGGATGCTGTGGTCCGGGTTAACTAAAACACCAGCACCGACTGCTGAAGGAATTTGCTCTGAGTTGGCAAAGTAATAGGTGAAGTCCTCGCCAATCTCGCCGGATACAATCGGTACTTGACCCGTAAAATGCTCCTTCAGCCCCAAGTCCTTAACGACACTGAGGTTCCCTTCCGTGCCGACCGCACGCGCCACATCCAGCTTGCCCTGCGCGTTCAAATCGAAGTCAACATGCGGGTTAGTGACATAGCCACGTACATCGCCTGTTGCATCACTGTCAGCGATAACCGCACCGATCGGGCCATCCCCTTCGACTTTGACGGTGAGCGAATCTTCACCTTTCAGCATGGCGCCCATCATGGCACTGACGGTGATCGTCCGTCCGAGAGCAGCTGAAGCAGTCGCCCATGTATCCTGTCGGCGTCTCGCTTCTTCCACCGTATTTGTCGAGCTGATGGCATAAGCTCGTACTTTACCGTTATAGACTGTTGCTTTTACGAGGTAATCTTTCATGATTGATTGTCTCCTTTAGACGTATTCACTTTTCGTTCCATATTCTTTTTATAGATCAGATAAAGGCCTTTTAATGTTAAATATTTATCAGCATAATCAATGGTCACGGATGCGTCGGCCATTAACGATGCCAGACCACCGGTAGCAATAACTGTCGGCTCTGCCTGCATTTCCCGTTTCATTCGATTCACGATCCCATCAACCTGTTCGACGTATCCGTAAAACACGCCTGACTGCATCGCTTCGACGGTTGAACGTCCGATCACATGATCCGGCGGCTGGATTTCGATCTTCGGCAGTTTCGATGCTTTGCTATTGAGTGCTTCCATTGATATTAACACCCCGGGCGCAATCAAACCGCCGTGATAAGCCTTATCATCATTAATATAACAATAGGTCGTTGCCGTTCCAAAATCAATGATAATGAGCGGTGCCCCGTATTCGTCAATCGCACCCACCGCGTTCACGATACGGTCAGCCCCAATCTCCTCAGGATGGGGATATGCCATGTTCAAAAAGGCATGAACCGATTCTTTACCGATCACCATTGGTTCCAGATGAAAATACTTGGTGCACATGTTTTCCAGCGCAAACATGATTGGCGGCACCACGGAAGAAATAATCACCCCGGTGATATCGGAGAATGTCAGATTCACGTGTTCGAGCAGCGATTTGACCAGGACAGCAAATTCATCCTCCGTCTTATACCTGTCCGTTTTGATGCGCCATTCGTGAATGAGTGTATCATCCTTAAAAACACCGAGCACCGTATTCGTATTGCCTGCGTCGAGCACAAAAAGCATTTATGACCAAACCTTCCTGTATATACCTTTTCTATCTTTTTACTATATCATAAAGCGAAACTTCATTCAGCAGAGTGCTTTTCTCTGCTGAATGATAGTGAGACTTATCGGGCATTTATGGTCAGTTAACCCCGTTTTTCGGGGGTTTATTGACCATTACATGCGGGGAAAAGCGAAACTTCATTCAGCAGAACGCTTTTCTCTGCTGAAATTAAGGAACAAAGGCTAAAACCGCCACGTCCTGTGGCAACGCCTTTGTGACCTGCATCGTGCAGGCCCGAGACTTATCGGACATTCACGGACAGTTATCCCCCATAGTATGGGGAATTACTGACCATTACATGCGGGGAAAAAATATGCCTTATAATGATTAGAAAAACTTAGGATAGTCAGCTGCTTGACATTTAAAATTATGCGCTTTTCGAGTATATTATTGCTTTAGACCATCGCAGTTGACATACATTTCGCTTTCCGCGGGCTCGCGCCAAGCCTTCTCGAGCCGACACTCTGCAGTTACCGGACTTTCTGAACAACCTCTACAAGATAATACAGCCTAAGAGCAAAAATCAGCCTCTCATGTCATGAGAGGCTGAATCATTTGTCACGCTATTATTCTTTTCTATCTTCCGGATCTGTTGATTCTTGAGTATCCTCGTCTTGTTCCTGACGTTCTTCCCGTCGTTTTTCTTCAGCCTTTTCTTTGGCTTCATCATACGATACAGGTGTCGGTTCCCCGTCATCGTCTTTCGACTGGATATTCACTCTGACATCATCAGAAGATTGATCGTCTTCTTCCGGTTCAGGTAGCACACCGTCTTCAAACAATGATTTGATTTGCTCTCTGTCCAGTGTTTCAACATCAAGCAGGGTCTGCGCCATCAATTCCAACTTATCTTTATGCTCGGTAAGGATTTTCTTGGCACGATCATAGCAGTAATTAATAAAGTTTTGCATTTCTTTATCAATTTCATGCGCAATCGCATCACTGTAATTTTGGTCGTTTTGGATATCACGGCCAAGGAAGACTTCCCCGCCGCCGCTCGTAAACTGCAGCGGACCAATTTTATCACTCATGCCGTATTCCGTAATCATCTTGCGTACAATGTTGGTTGCCTGCTGAAAGTCATTATGGGCGCCTGTACTCACTTCACCGAACATCACTTCTTCAGCGACCCGACCGCCCAATAATCCGGTAATTTTATCGAAAAGTTCCGGTTTGGTTATGAATGACCGGTCTTCTTTCGGCAACTGGATGGCATAACCGCCTGCCTGACCGCGCGGCACAATCGTCACTTTATGAACTTCATCCGCATTCTCCAAGACCAGACCGATAATGGTATGCCCGCTTTCATGGTGGGCAACAATGTCGCGCTCCTTCTTGGAAATAACTTTGCTCTTCTTGGCAGGGCCGACAATAACCCGATCAATCGCTTCGTCCACATCTTCCATGCCGATTTTATCTTTATCGAAGCGCGCTGCCACAAGCGCCGCTTCATTCAACAGGTTCTCCAGATCGGCACCCGAGAATCCCGGTGTTCGCCTCGCAATCGTCTCGAGATCAACTGTATCATCAAATGGTTTATCCCGTGCATGCACTTCCAGTACTTCTTCACGACCTTTGACATCCGGACGGTTAACCGTAATCTGTCTGTCAAAACGTCCCGGGCGCAACAAAGCTGGGTCAAGAATATCCGGACGGTTCGTTGCCGCAATGATGATTATGCCTTCATTGACACCAAATCCATCCATTTCAACCAATAACTGGTTCAGCGTCTGTTCACGCTCATCATGACCGCCGCCAAGACCTGCACCACGTTGCCGACCGACGGCATCAATTTCGTCTATGAAAATGATACATGGCGAGTTTTTCTTAGCATTTTCAAATAAGTCACGTACTCGGGATGCACCGACACCAACGAACATTTCCACAAAGTCCGAACCACTGATGGAGAAAAACGGTGTACCCGCTTCCCCTGCAACAGCACGGGCCAGCAATGTTTTACCTGTTCCCGGAGGTCCTACAAGCAGCACCCCTTTAGGAATTTTTGCCCCGACTGACGAGAACTTACGGGGATCTTTCAGAAAATCAACAACTTCAACGAGTTCTTGTTTTTCTTCATCTGCCCCGGCCACATCCTTGAAACGAACCTTTTTATTATCTTCACTGACCATTTTCGCTTTATTTTTGCCAAAGTTCATGACACGGCCGCCACCGCCGCCTTGAGCCTGGCTTAAAATGAAGAAGAAAAACAGCCCTAATATTAGAAATGGAATAATCGTTGTCAGAAATGTGACCCAGCCGCTTGGTTGTTCCTCTTCTGCTGTACTAAGTTTAGTACTCTGATCTGCCGCTTGTTCGTAAACTTGCGTGACAATGTCTGTCGTATCTGGTACTTGAGCGATAAATTCCTCGCCCCCGGACAGATTACCGGTGATACGCATGATGCCATTAGCCGGCTGCATCGTCATTTCATCGATTTCACCATTATTTAATACATTCATGAATTCCTGGACATCATACTGTTCTCTTTGTTCACCTTGTCCATTAAAGACGCCAATGACGCCGATAACAACTAAGAATATCAGTAAATAAAATATGACATTTCGAAATATCCGATTCATTCCTTACCTCCTCCCAAGCGGGAAAAACTATAAACAATCGTACCATAAAAAAAAGAGCCAACACAACTAATTGTATTTACCTTTCATGCGTATTTATACCGGGCAAATGTGACCTTCCGAGACCGGGTTACGCTTCGTCGCCTCCATAAATTTCCGGCTTGAGCACACCAATATATGGCAGGTTGCGGTAGCGCTCCTGATAGTCCAGCCCGTAACCAACCACAAATTCATTCGGTACCTCAAATCCGACCATATCCGCTTTAATATGTGATGTCCGTCCTAACGGTTTATCAAGTAGCGTCACAATTTTAATGGAGTTTGCTTTCCGATATTTAAATAAATCCACCAGGTAGCTTAATGTCAGACCGCTGTCAATGATATCCTCGATTATCAAAAGGTCCCGACCTTCAACCTTCGTATCCAAGTCTTTGACGATTTTTACTTCGCCTGATGAACGTGTACCGCCGTCATAACTAGACACGTCCATAAAGTCCATCTCCAGATATGTGTGAATATGCCGGAGCACATCCGACATAAACGGCAATGCACCTTTTAAAACGCCAACTGCCAGCGGGAATCTCTCTTCGTATTCTTTCGTCAACTGTTGTCCTAGCTCTTCACATTTGGCGGCAATTTCCTCTTCTGTAATCAATGTTTTTTCAATATCGTTGTGCATGGTGCTCCTCCTATATTATGTATCCCGTTTTGTATAACTGATTTGAATATAAGTGCCATTTTCCGTCTGTACTGGCGGCAAACCTTTTTTCAAACCCGGAAGCCATAAAACAACATTATTATTATCGGTTATGACTGGCCATGTATTCCTTTCATTTACTGGAATTTTAGCATCAATGAAAATATCCTTCACTTTTTTACTTCCGTGTAATCCTGTCCACCGCAAACGATCGCCGGGCTCGCGTGTCCTGATATGCAATGGCAAAGCCACCGCGCCTTTATGGCATACATAGACCGTTTCACGATCACGCTGTGGATCATTGGTGACATCCGCTGCGAACGTAATCCCGCCCGGTAATGCCGTTTCACCAGGAAGGGCCATTATCATATGGTAGGATTCCGGCTGATCGCGCTGGAAATCAAAAGACATCGTCCCATACGATCTGGTGAGCCGTAATTGATGTGGAAAATCAACTTGGACATGACCATGGTCACTCAATAACATCGTCAAAAACGCTTCTTCATGAACATATGTAATGTCTATTTTATTCCCATTGTACAGATATCCCAATATTAGATGAAGCGCTCGCCTTTGTAAAGAACGGGGATATGCTTTAAACGTATGAATATTAAAATGAACACTGGTCTCCGGCTGGCCGAAAATAACGACATCTTGAATCATCTTTTCGGCTTCCCGCTGCAAAAAGGCCTCATCTTCCTGAAGTGATGTGCTCAAATGTCGGATCGTCTGATGCCAATTGTGATTCTTTTCTTTTAATAAGGGCAGGATGTTGTGCCGATAATCATTTCGTGTATATGTACTTTCTATGTTGGACGGGTCTCGTCTTGGTGTGATGCCATGTTCCCTGCAATAGTGTTCGATTTGTTCTTTCGTGACACATAAAAAAGGCCGGATAATCTTCCCGGAAGCAAAATCCCGCTCCAACGGAATACCTGCCAGTGATTTGACACTGGCTGAGTGGACAAGCCCCATCACCATCGTCTCCGCCTGATCATCGGCATGATGGCCAAATGCAAGATAGTCTGCTTGGTACGTGGTCATCTGTTCGGCAAAAAATTGATAGCGGCGTTCTCTTGCCGCCACCTGTGTCCCGATCTGTTTTTCCTGCTTATAGGCTGGCACATCCAATGATGTCCCGACAAATTCAATGCCCCACTGTTGACACATCTGTCTGACATAGTCAAGATCGTCCAGCGATTCCTGCCCGCGCAGCTGATGATCAACCGAGATAGCAATCAGACGCAAATCCCATTCCGCACGCACCTTGTAAAAAAAGTGAAGCAATGCCATGGAGTCCGGCCCGCCCGAGACGGCAATCAAAACCGTTGAATGCTCGTTTATCAATTGATGATGCTTCATAAATGCGCGAACTGTGTTATCCATCATAATTCCTTTCCAGATTTAGCAAGTTCCCTCTGATTACCTCTTTTATTCTATCACAATTTGATAGCCTGACAAAGCGTCATGTTGCCGGTATAGCTCAAGGCAGCAAGAGTGATGAAAGGTAATAAACTAAAGCGGTCAGAAGAATCCCACCACCCTCTTTAAAGGGCGCCTGGGAGAGTGTCGTGTGACGGGTACGGCTATCCGACCTCCCCCGGGTTCGCTGGCGGTTGATCGCATTTACAACGTCTTGCCGCATATCAGCACTTGTCCGATAATGGCCAAGCAGCGCTTTTTTCAGCGTGTCTTGGTATACGCGCAGCTGCCTGACGTCGTGTAACTTTTTCATCAGCGTTGCCTTTGGGTTCGATCCTTTTTCAAACCGTTTAGGATAATATATATTTAAAAACACCATCACTAATGCAAATAAATCGTAACCTGGTTCCGCACGTCTTGAACCAAGCCCCCAGTAACCACGGTCATAGAATTCGGTGTATTCCTTGATTGAACGGCCGATTTGCGTTGTCCCGCCAACATCAATCCACCGTACTTTCGGGGGCTGTGAGATCACGATAAGATTATCCGGTTTAAAATCCCCAAACACCCAACCAGCCCGATGCAGCTGCTCAAGATCATCGAGCAGCTGCAGCATCAAAATACCGACCCATTCATGACCGTGTCTGCCAATAAATCGGCTTAACGATCCCCCCTGCAGAAATTCCATGACGTAGAATGAATACTTCCTGTGCTGTGAAACTTCCCAGTCGTCCACATCCAGCAAAGAAGGTCCAAGACGACTGCCTTGGACCTTATCGAGTGACTTCAGGACATTGACTTCCATCGTCATGGATGTGGCATTTTCACTGACTTTCAACGCTGCATAATGACCGTTCCGTTCGCACAAGTAGACCGTCCCGACTGCACCATGACCGAGTTTCCTTCTTATGACGTAACGATGCTGATGCCATTTTCCGGTAATGACGGTGCCCGGTCTTATGCTAATACCCTGCTTCTTCCATGCCTGGTTCATCTTCATCCCTCAGGTTTCGTAACAAGCCTTTTTTGCCAAATTGGTACATCGCTTCTCGTATGGCCGGTCCGGTTGGTGTGATGCCACCGCTCGTCAACTTTGGGAAGACCGTCGAGATTGAATCGAGCTTAGGCGACCAGTCAAGCACTTTGCCGATACTTTTGCGCTTTCCGGGAAAACTATATATCGCAAACCGGTTCCGCCCAATCCGAGCATTCAGGCTGATTGATAAATCGGTTAACGCTTCTTTAACGGTGGGCAGCTTATCATGCATGCTGGCACTCGTATCTGTCAGCACCAGCACTTCCAGATCACATGTCTCACCCATGTCTTCCACCACTTCCATGATCTCGCCCCGTTTGTCCGGTTCAATCTCCTCAAGGGTCTGATCCGGCCCGAGTATCTGTTTCAGTTCCTGATTGACAAACCCCTGCAGTGTCTGAGTCATCGCCTGTTGTGTGACTGTCTGGACAGTCTGGGATAAAGCCTGCTTATAAACAATCTGGCTGACCCCACCGCCGGATAAAGCAATGTCCTCCACTTCCTGCAGCCCGTCAGGTTCCTCTGTCTGGTCATCATCCATAATCCCGATCACGTTGACGCTGATCCCCTGCTGCTGGGCGAGCGCTGCTGTCACAGCCGGATCTTCGCCCTTGTTCGAACAGCCATCTGTTATTAACAAAATTTGCTTCAACGTTCCTTTTTTCACCTGGCATACCTCCCTCTTATCCACTACCATCATCGCCACAATCGCCGGCCGATATACGTGGACAGAGACGTAAAACAAAAGCAGCCCGCGCCGCACCTCTCCCTGTGGCAGCATCGAACTGCTAAAGCTGTTATAACCATCCGTCACTGGGCCGCTTCGGCATAAGCGGCATTCATGGGGATAGAGGTCCATTGCGGTGAATTTTTTGTCACTTTAGCAACAACCACTGTCATATCATCATCAATCGCCCCACCTGTCCGGACGACTTCTTCCAATATTAAATCGGCCATTTCCTGCGGGTCATCGGTTTTCATATCCCTGACTTTCCGTTTCAGCCATGCATCCGTATTGTCGATATGCTTCGGCCCATCCAGAATCCCATCACTCATCATGATTAAAATATCGCCTGATTTCAGCTGTTCCCCGACAATTTCAACATCAAATTCCTGAATAATCCCCATGGGCAAATTACTGGCCTCAACATTAATGATTTCCTCGCCCCGTTTGATCAGACTTGGGGTCGAGCCAATTTTCAAAAACCGGACGAACGCATTATGCAGGTTGATGACCGCCAGATCCAGGGTGGCATACATTTCATCCGTCGTGCGCAGCGATAAAATCGAATTAATCGATTTAATCGCGACACTTTCCGGGATACCCGTCTGCAAAATCTGTTGCAATAATCGCAAAGTCTCCTCACTTTCCTCGCTGGCGCGCCGGCCGTTACCCATGCCATCACTGATCGCCATCGCATACTTGCCTTCACCCAGCTCAATCGTCCGATAACTGTCACCCGAAACAATCCCGCCACCTTTTGCGGCATTCGCGATCCCGGTATCCACGACATACTCCTTTGCCGAACCGAACACCAGTTGACAATAACCATTCGGAAATGGTGAGACCTCTTCATTTTTCACGATGATCATTTCGTTTAAAATATCGGATAAAACCGGGGCGATCAGCTTGGGCCCTTCTCCGCGGTAATCATAAAATGACACGGTCATCTCAATATCAATATTTCCCTTTTCCAGCCGGTAAATGTCCAGCTTCTCCAGTACGATCCCCATATTTTTTAGTGTGTTGATGATTTGCATTTCTTGAATTTCGTGATGCTGCCGCTCTTTAAGAATCTCATTGGCAAAATCATCCATAACCTCTGACACGCCCTGCAATTGATCGGAGACAAACCGCTTGCTTTCCATCACTTGTTTTTTTAGTTTTTTGTTCGCTTCAAAAAAGGAGATTTCCTCATTCATCGCATCCAATACTTTTTTGGATTTGACACAATGATTTTCAAATGCATGAAGGGTCTTGCGATTCGGCTCTATACCTTCTTCAAGGTCATCCTTTAAATGTTCCATCAGTGAATATGTTTTATCAAATTGCTGCTGCCAGCACCGCTCTTTCATAAAACAGGATTGACATGTTTTTTCGGTCACCTGGCTGAGAAAATAATCCGTTTCGCGCCTATTGGCCAGCGTATCTTCTTTCAATTCCTCCGCTGCCGAGAAACTTTTCGACAGTGCCTCAAAGACATCGGAAAATTGCTCAACGCGTTTGGCTGTTACATTGCGGACTTTCTGTAAATACTGTTCCTGCTCGTTGGTATGTTCCTCGGTTCCGGGCACATACCGGGACAATTGCTTGATCCAGCTTGACGGGGTGAGCATAAATAAGCCAATCGCGATGGTTGTTTCGGTAATGGACGGTATGATACCCGCCACATCAGCATAAATCGCCACGAGAAACGTCCCGACCAAAAGGCCGATACTGACGCCGATCTTGTTGCCCTCTTTAAGAAGACCACCAAGCAGTCCGGAAAACGCAAGCAAACTCATCTGATAAAGATTGGCCACATTGGCAAGTGATAAAATCAGACCGGCTACGACGCCCACGGTTGACCCAATGGCCGCTCCCCCGACAAATGCCAGCAGCAGGACAAAATACCGGGAAAAAATTTGTTCAATCGAGGCATTATACACTTCCCAGCCGATCGTACCGGTCAGAATCGACGCCAGAAGGATAATCAGACAAACAATTTCCTCGTTTTTTAATGTGGGTTTAAAACGTTGTGGTGATAATAATGGAATGCTTTGCATAAAGATAAGAACAAGAACGGTTCCCAAAACCCCTTCGACTAACAGAAGCATCCATTCATACGATGACAGCTGCCCCCATATCGAATAAATAAACAACCGGGGAGCTGCTGTGGAAACGAACACAAACAGCGGTATCAGAATCTGCTGCTTTTGGACATGTTTAAAGATGCCGGCCAAAAAAACGAAGGTAATCATCGCCAATGTGATAAACGCACTGTGCATTAACGAAAAGCTTAACGTTCCGGCTAGGATGGACAGCATGACTTTTGGTGCCTTATCCCTATGTATAAGCCACACCGCGGCCAAAAACCCGATAGCAAACGGTGAGACAACCGACAGGATGACAGCCCGTCCAAGTAAAAAACCAACAAGATAAAAAAGCCAGCCTTGTTCAAAGAGCAGGGTTTTCATCTGTGCGGAAAGTTTCGTATGGAATTTTTCCCACCAGCCCTTATGAACGCTAAGCCCTTTGGATTCCATTCCTGAGACTGAATTGATCATATCCTACCACTCCCTCTTGCCAACTATTAAAACATAGGATGCATTCTATTTTTGTCAAAACAACAGAGCGAATCCAAAAAATCGTTCGACTGGTTTCTAAGTGGACAAGCGATTTTCTACATCTGGTTCCGTATTCTGTATAGTGGTGTCACCTTTTCGGTTTGCGGCGGGCGATTTCAGCCGTTTTCAAATTTCCCCATTGACACACAGCCAACGGTGTTGTATTATATTTTTTGTGACTGAATTTGGCGGTGTAGCTCAGCTGGCGAGAGCGTACGGTTCATACCCGTGAGGTCGTGGGTTCGAACCCCTCCACCGCTACTATAAGATAAATACGGCTAGCACCTACCCGCGAGGTCAGCGGCCGGAATTGCAGAAATCGGTGAGTCAGCCGATTTCCTTTTTTACCCTAAAAAAGCAAAAGCAGGTGCCGCGATCAAGCGCAGCACCTGCTTATTTATATCGTTAATTTATCATCAATTGTTCGTAGACAGCAAACGTGCTATCCTCTTTTAGCACCTCGACCTCCGCGTTTGGATTCCGTGTGCTTCTTTAAAGAGGCTAAACGGTCTTCCGAATCTTTTAGAAATTTGTTCATTTTTGATTCAAATGATTCCGAACGTTGACGATTACGTTGGCGTGGCGGTCTATCTTTTGCTTTTTTGATGGAAAGCCCTATTTTGCCGTCATCCTGGACATTGAGCACTTTGACCGTTACCTCGTCACCAACGCTCAAATGTTCATGAATGTCTTTAACATAGTTATCGGCAACCTCACTGATATGCACAAGGCCTGTTTTTCCTTCCTCAACTTCCACAAAGGCCCCAAAGTTCGTGATACCAGTCACCTTACCCTGCAGCTTGCTGCCTACTTCGATTGACATAAAAAAAGTGCTCCTCCTTAGAATTTTAAAAAGTATACTTCCTATATATTATAGCCAGTCATGTAAAAGTGTGTCAATAAGAGGGGTCTTCTTCAGGGATTTTAAAAATTAATTCGCCTTTTTTTGAGAAGAAATAATTGGTCCTTGCAATATCCAACACATATTCTTCATCATTCAGCAGTTCAATTTCTTCCTTCAAGTTCTGTTCCGTTTTTTCCAGTGTGGCCACCTCGTTCTGCAGCTGTTCATATTGCGATTCTTTTTTCTCATAAAGGGCACGCTGGTTAAAATGGTAAGTTGCCAAACTGCCGACAGCTATGGCCACTACAATGGAAAATAAAACAAGCCGCCGTATCACCCGCTGTTTCTTGCGTTTTTGCCGCTCTATGTAGGCATCATACTGCTGCATATAATTTGAATCGAGCCTAGTCACGTTTTTCTTCCTGAAAGGCACAGGTCTACCTCCTTTTAGACAGCCACTTATTTAGCCATTTCTTACAGGTATTCTCTATTGTACTATAAAATCCTGCAATTTTGTGTAAATTTTTTTGGATTGAATACGGAAGCATCCGGTAAATAAGTCGGAGCAGCCAAAAGACCGGAACCCATACGATTTTTAGGATATGGCGGACCACATGCCACAGCAGTTTGCCTGTAAACACAACCACCGTCACCAGCAATTGTACGATAAACAGGATCGGTGTCACAATGATCGCTCTTATCATATTAGCCAGCATATGATAAATCGACATCGTCATACGGATCACCCGTTCCAGCAGCCGTTTATAAACTTTGGCTGCTAGGGCTTGGTACATGGCAAATCCCAGTAACAAGGCAACAAACACATAAAATCGTAGCTCACCACTGTTTACCCGAAACAAAACATAATATAACAGCAATGTCTGCGTCAGCCAAAAACTGATTTCCATAACATAGACAAGAAAGACACGAGGCCGCCAATAGATGGAAAGACGCCGAAATGTATCCAGCGCCATCCCCAGATAGAAGCCACCGCAGGTCATGGAAATCATCGTGATGAACTGTACATCGAGTGTCATTTGAATAGCTTGCTAAAGAACCCTTTAGCTTTCTCCTGATGGTGTTCATCGACATAGGACAGCTCGTACACTTTGCCTTTGATCGTAACCAGGCCATCTCCCACATCCAGGTTTTTCATTTGCAGATTTTGCCCTCGGATAATTAAATAACCCATGACCGTTTCCAGTAAAAACTCTTCATTATCAAAGCTGTCGACTTCCTTGACGCCGGTTATCTCCAGGTTTTTCCGGTTATTCATTTTGACCATATGATCCTCATGCGTCCGTTTAACCGGTTGCTGTTCATAGTCATTCATACAATTCGCCCTCCTTATCACTATTACTTTATGATAGAAGGGACAAGGATAGAACCCTAATTCACGCTCTCTTCATGGACCACTTTATACATGCTTTCGGCATCATCTTTCTTCACGGCCTCTTTTAAACTTGTTACTTCCAGGGTGACAACTTTCTGTCCGAACTTAATCACCAATACATCACCCGCTGAAAGGACAGTAGAAGCTTTTGCCGGCTGGCCGTTAACGGTAATGCGTCCCTGACCGGCAACTTCCTTAGCTAACGTCCTGCGTTTAATCAGCCGAGAAACCTTCAAAAATTTATCCAGCCGCACTACAATCACTCTCTTCTTTTTGCTTGATTCCAATAGACGTCCATTTCTTCCAGGGGAGTCTCTTTAATATCTTTTCCCTGTGCCTGCAATTGACGTTCAATATAGGCAAACCGCGACATGAACTTCTCATTTGTCTGATTAAGGGCCAGTTCCGGGTTGATTTTATAATAGCGTGATATGTTGGCCAATACAAACAAAACGTCACCAAGTTCTCGTTCCATTTTCGGCTGCTGTTGCTGGCGAAGGGCCTCTTGCACTTCTTCCAGCTCTTCATGGAATTTTTTCCAAATGTCTCGGACATCGTCCCAGCCAAACCCGACCTTAGCTGCTTTTTTCTGCAATTTGTAAGCCCTGGCCAGCCCTGGAAGCCTGGTGGGAATCCCATCTAATAACGATGTCCGGTCACCTTTTTCGTCCTGTTTCATCGTATCCCACGTCTTATAAACCGCATCCACAGTCTCAGCTGACTGATCGGCAAACACATGCGGGTGCCGGTGAATCATTTTGTCGGTAATCGATCGGATGACATCATCAACTGTAAAATAGCCATCATCTTCACCAACCTGGCTGTGCAGCATCACCTGCAACAGTATATCGCCGAGTTCTTCCACTATGCCGGCATCGTCCTGCTCATCAATCGCTTCAATCAATTCATAAACTTCTTCAATCGCGTATTCCCGCAATGTTTCATGTGTCTGGGCACGATCCCACGGACAGCCATCTGGTGCCCTTAATGCCGCAATTACCTTACGCAGCTGTGAAAAGGTATGGTGCAGGAGATGGTCCGGGACCGGTGGAATGTAGACAGAGATCAGATTATGGATATCCGGAAAGGCGCGATCCAGTTCAGCCAGGTGAACGTCGGTGACTTTTTCCTGATCACTCCCTGCTGCCTCAACAATTTTGACCGGGTAATCCGGCGGTAAATCTTCCAGCAATGTCAATTTGACATTAGCTGCGATAAACTGATCATAGACCTGACTGAACACCATATGGTGGCGATAATCCAGATACTGCCGTTCAAAATCGAGCCCATCAACAAATTGGAACCCGTCAATCGGATCAATTTTCAGCGACGTGAACAGCGCGTCAAGATAGCTTTGCCCGCCAATGATATTAACGGGCACATCGCTCTGGTCCAGTAACAGCTGCACGGTTTTTTCGGCTAGCATCGGATGACCCGGCACCGCATAGACAATCGCCTGCTGCCGTGCTTTTTCCAGCAATGTATCGGTCATTTGCTGATACGTTTCCGCAAACTGCTCTGTTGCCTCGTAAATGTGGTCAAACGTCTGGAAGGATACACCTTCTTCCTGCAATGCTTTGACGGCTGGATGATCGGCCGTGCGAACGTATAACGCCGCCTCTTGTTTCACTAATTTTTTGTAAATGCCTAGGGGCACTTGATTTAAATCGCCGGCACCAATCCCGACAATGTCGATTGGATAAGACATTAATGATCCCTCTCTTTATGCAGTCGAATGAATATCCGGGCGAACGGAAGCAGGGACAGTTCTTTTTCGGTGAATGCCTTAAACCTTAAGAGCAGCCCTAAATAAATTAGTGCACCAGTGATCGAGATGACCATAACATAAACCAGTAAACCGGTCCTTGAAGCAATCGGCCCGACAAGGTAACGCACGCCAAGGATAAAACCGATCATTCCCGCATTTGCCACTGCCAGGGCAAACCAGCTGATATGCCGAGCAACTTGCAGTTTCGGCAGCTTTCGTTTTAAAGCTTGCATCAACAGCCCGGCAAAAACAGCCAAGCTGAGAACAGTGGCGATAGCACTTCCGGTTATTCCCAACCAGGGAACCAGCATTTGATTGGCTGTCCATTTCAGGAAAAAGGCAACGGCGACAAATCCGGCCGTCCGTTTCATATAACCCAATCCCTGTAGAATGGAAGCGGCTGTAATTCCGACGGAGCTGAGAAATACAGCGTTCGCCAGTATTTGTAAAGTACCTGTTCCGTCTGCGTTCTGAAAAAGCAATCGGTTGGCTTCCGGAAAAATCATCATCAATCCGATGGTCGCACCAATCGCCAAATAAAAACTGAAGAGCAAGGTACTGCGGATCGAATGATAAATCGCTTCAGTATCCTGCTTCAATTTTTCGCCTGGGATGGCTGGCAGCAAGGCTAACGCAAACGATGAACCCAGAACCGTCCCGAGCTGAATAAGCGGCTGGCCACGGTCGAAAACACCTTTTGCCTTCATGGCCTCCTCACCGGAAAGCCCGTATGCCTGCAAAACCGGTATAAGGGTCAATGTATCAGCCAATTGGATGATGACCAATACCATATGATTGAGTGCCGCACTAACCCCTAAAATGAGCAATGTTGTCACATAGTATCGCCATGGTATCGTAAACCGAACACTGTCAATCGGACGGTGCCGGACGACAAAACAAAGAAGAATCCCAATAGCGGTCAGAGCACCGATAAGTGAAGCCATGGCGGCGGCTTGTCCCATCATATATATATGGTCGTGGCTTAAATAAATCCATACCGCAGCAGTCAAAATCAGGATAACACGAAGCAACTGTTCACCGATTTGTGAATAAGCGGTTGGCTGCATGCAGGCAAGCCCCTGAAATACACCGCGCATCAACGCGGAAAAAGGGATCAGCAAAAAGACAAATGCGGTCAGCTGGTACGCTTGCTCCAATTCAGGATCTCCCGCCCACACCGCTATTTCGGCTGCATTAAAAACCAGATATAAAAAGACACTCCCAGCAATAACCGACAATAGTATGAACAGCGGCAAATAAAAGGAACGCATTGACAAGCCTTTCCCAGCAGATTTCATGTCAACGGTCATTTTCGAAACAGCAGAAGGAAAGCCATATAAAGCCAGCATCATGGCAATACTCAGAAATGGATAGACCTGCTGATAAACATAGAACCCAAGATCCCCTGTCAGATTTTGCAGCGGAATCCGGTAACCAGCACTCAGCAGTTTGCTGATCATGCCCGCCAGCGTCAGCCATAAAGCGCCTTGCAGCAGTTTGTTGTGCTCGTGACCGTTCTTCTCCATTTTAAACCCTTTCCCTGCTATCTGTGCTTCTATCCATTATAGCATAAGAAGAAAAATAGAGGTTCAAAAGCCCGACAAATGTCGTGCCGATCCGCGGACCTTCTGTTGAATCCGCCCACATCCTGTGGAAGTGATAAACGAAAAAAGTGTCATCTTTTTTGAAAAAAATCATGACACTTTTTCCACTCGTATTTTGATTGTAATTGTGAGAAGGCTATGTCACCCGGTCATTCCATTTGCCTGGCCAGAAAGCTCGCAGCCGTCTGAACGGCTTTTTGTTCGACTTCACTCAATTTATCCCCATCTTTGGAAAACAGCATCACACAGCCAATCGGGTCACCATTGGCAATAATCGGACTGATGCAATATGAATCCAGCTCCTCGTCCTGCCCTTGGATCAGTTCAGCTGTTGTTGATTCCGTTTCATACGTCAGGACGCGGTCTTCCATCGTCTTTTCCGGCTGTGCCCCGATACTTTTATTTAAATAATCTTTTTTAGACTCACCGGCGACAGCAATCACCTCATCACGATCGCAAATAATCACCGGGTAGTTGAGTGAGTCGAACAATGCCTCTGCATACTCTTTGGCAAATGTACTCAGCTCATTAATTGGGGAATATTTCTTTAAGATAACTTCGCCTTCCCGGTCAACAAATATTTCTAATGGATCACCTTCACGAATACGCAGGGTTCGTCTGATTTCTTTTGGAATGACGACCCTTCCTAAATCATCAATGCGGCGTACGATTCCTGTTGCTTTCATCTGTCTGGAGCCTCACTTTCTGCGATGATTGTATCTGGTGTATGTATTTTCAGTGGTTTCCTCCATGAGAAAAAAACACCAGCTGTTGGTTTAGTATGAATCATCGCAGCATAACTATACATGTTTGAAAAAACTTGGCAATCGCCTCGTTTTTTAGAGACCAGAGACCAGATTGGGAAAATCAGCGAATAGCCGATTTCCGTAGCCTGACATTCATCAAAATCCGTCATCACGGTTGACAGTAGATAACTGGCTGATGAAGTCCTCAAGGTTCTTATACCGCTGCTGTTTGGTATCACGTGTCCATTTGTACAGTACTTTTAGTTTGTTGCCTTCTGTGCCAAGCTGTATTTCCCGGCCAAACTGATTCGCGAGTTCAAATAACTTGGACCCGTCAACTTCCTGACTGCGGTTTTCGCTCATGAGCAATTCCAATTTGCCGGGCTTTTCACTGATGGATTCTATCCGCTGCTGTTTAGCCTGCCGTTTAAGGGACGAGACCGTAAACAGGTTCGCTATTTCTTCCGGGTAATCGCCGAAACGGTCAGTCAATTCATCCTGTAGCTCCTCGACATCATCAACCGACGCCATGGACTGAAATCGTTTATAAATATCAATCTTTTGTTTTTCATCATCAATATAAGACTCCGGAATGTAGGCATCGATCGTCAGTGATAACTCCGGTTCAAATGTTTCGATTTCATCTAGATGCTTGCCGGACTTGCGCGCCTCAATGGCATCCTTGAGCATCTGGGAATACATATCAAACCCGACGGAATCAATAAATCCATGCTGCTCTGCCCCGAGCAGGTTCCCGGCACCACGGATGGACAAGTCGCGCATGGCGATTTTAAAGCCGGAGCCGAGTTCGGTGAATTCTTTGATAGCCTCCAGCCGTTTTTCGGCCACTTCGCTGAGCACCTTATCCTTATGATAGGTGAAATAGGCGTAAGCAACCCGATTGGAGCGGCCGACCCTGCCCCTCAACTGGTAAAGCTGACTGAGACCCATGCGATCAGCCTGATTGACAATTAACGTGTTGACATTTGGAATATCAACACCTGTTTCAATAATCGTTGTGCTGACCAGTACATCATACTCGCCTTCCAGAAAGTCGAAAATGATATTTTCCAGTTCATTTTCATTCATCTGGCCATGGGCGACAGCGATTCGCGCGTCATCGACCAGCATACCCAGATCTCTGGCAACTTTATCAATATCATCCACCTGATTATGAAGGAAAAACACTTGTCCGCCGCGGGCCATTTCCCGTTCAACCGCCTCCCGTATAAAAACTGGATTATACTCCATGACATATGTCTGGATGGGAAAGCGATTTTCCGGCGGCGTTTCAATCACGGATAAATCACGGACCCCGAGCATCGACATATGCAGTGTCCTTGGAATAGGGGTGGCCGTCAATGTCAGCACATCCACATTGGATTTCAACTGCTTAATTTTTTCCTTATGTTTGACACCAAACCGCTGTTCTTCGTCCACGACGAGCAATCCTAGGTCACGATAGGTGACATCCTTGGATAATAGACGATGGGTGCCGATCACAATGTCCACCTGGCCTTTACGGATGCCTTCGATGGTTTTATTTTGCTGTTTTCGTGTACGGAATCGGCTTAACATACCAATCGTGACGGCTTGATCCTGAAATCGCTCCCGGATCGTTTCATAATGCTGCTGGGCCAGAATGGTTGTTGGGACCAGAATGGCAACTTGCTTACCGTCTGCTACCGCCTTAAATGCAGCCCGGATGGCCACCTCGGTCTTTCCGTAGCCGACATCACCACACAACAGCCGGTCCATCGGCCGTTCTTTTTCCATGTCTGCTTTGATTTCCGCAATGCACCGCAACTGATCCTCCGTTTCGTCATAAGGAAAAACAGCCTCGAATTCATGCTGCAGTTCCGTCTCCTCACTGAAGGCATATCCCTGTCTTGCTTCGCGCTCGGCGTACAGTTTGATCAGGTCATCTGCAATGTCCTCCACACTGGATTGAACTTTCCGTTTAACCTTGGCCCACTCGCTACCGCCCAGTTTATACAGTTTTGGCTCTTTACCCTCGGAGGCGACATACTTCTGGACGAGGTCGATCTGATCGATTGGGACATATAATTTATCATCACCGGAATATTTGATCAGCATGAAGTCTTTATGCAATTCATTCATCTTCAATGTTTCAATGCCCAAATATTTCCCAATGCCGTGATGTGCGTGGACCACGTAATCGCCCACTTTTAATTCCTGATAGTTTTTGATGCGTTCGGCGTTGGAAAGCTTCTGTTTTTTACGTGGCCGCTTTGTTTTCTTTTTAAACAGTTCATTTTCCGTAATCAAAACGAGCTTATGCATCGGAAATTCAATGCCATTGCTGATATTTCCTGTCGTAATCACAGGTCGCTTGACAGGCAGCTTCAGATCACTTGTGACATCTGCCTCAATGTCATAATCCATGAAAATGGAATGAATCTTTTCCACCCGTTCCTTGCCGGTGGCCAGAATAACGACGGAAAAGTCACCCTTTTCCCAACGTTTCAGCTCATTTTTGAACAAATTCATCTGACCGTGGAATTCCTGCATCGTCCGTGTCGATAAATTAACAATGTTTTGTGGCTGGGTATTGGGAATATGCCGTAAAAACACCGACATGTAAATACGCTGTTGATCAATATTTTCCCAGACCGTATGCCAGTCATAAGAAAATCGACTGTTCCGCACCATTTTATTGGCTTCTAGCAGTGTACGATACCATTCGGCCTCTTCGGTATCAAGATTGGTGGCTGTTTCCTGGATTCTGCTCATTTCATCCAAGATGATTAGCCCATCAGAAGGCAAATAATCTAACAAACTAGCGGGTTTGTTATAGAAGAAGCCAATGTATTGGTACATTTCCTGAAAGTGTTCTGAATTCTTCAGTCGTTCAATGTCATAGTCGATCGTCTCAGCAAGGGTTTCTTTAGCTTCCTGGGACTGGGTCTTTTTCAGTGATTCGGCCAATGCCGATTCCAGCCGCTGTGCCGCTGACAGCCTGTCTTCTTCAGTCAGCAGCATCTCTGTGGCAGGGCCGATTGTGATCGACGACTGTTTATCCAATGAACGCTGGCTTTCTGCATCAAATAATCGAATGGAATCGATTTCATCGTCAAACAGCTCAATACGGACGGGATGTGTTTCGGTTACCGGATAAATATCAATAATGCCACCACGCCGGCTGAATTCCCCCGGGGCCGTTACCATCGAGACGCGTTCATAGCCCATATCTACCAGGGATGATAGATAGGTATCCAGGTCAATTTCTTCCCCGGTCGTAAAAGCCAGCTGATAGTTGCGCCAATAATCGGTTGGTGGCAGCATCCGTTTTAAGGCTGCGACAGGCGCAATCAAAATGCCCGATTTCTTTTGGGACCACTCCGTTAAGGCTTCTATCCGCTGTGCTTTCAGTTCGGGGCTAGCGATAGCAATTTCCGAGGCAATCAGTTCATTGACCGGATATAAGTGAACCCTCTCTTCCCCAACAAACGCCGCCAGATCATCATACAGTTCCTGTGCCTGGACGAGCTGATGCGTCACCAGCAAAACAGGTCTGTCGAGCGCCTCATTGACAATTGATACAAAAAGACTTCTGGCCGATCCCGACAAGCCGGCGATAAGCTGTTCATTCATACCGCCGGAGACGCCATTGATGACTGATTCTATATCTTCTTTCGATCGTAAAAACTCATGGATTCCGTTCATTTTTCCCCACCTGTTTACGTGCAAAAATGCCTTGATTATCATAAATCAAGATAACCAAAGCTTTTTTACCTAATATATTACATCATTGTATAAAATAGTCCAGTTCATGATAATGCGGATGGCTGCCAAGTGACGCTTCACAGTTTTCACATATGGCTTTTATCCGGACATCACCATTTGCTTCATAGCTAATCATATCACGTTTATCCTCAGCTGATAATTGATCCAGTCCGAGCATTGACTCATCAACAACCTGTTGTTCCAGCCTGCCAATCTCCTGTCCGCAATGCCTGCATTTATAGACAATAGGCATAATATACCTCCTCGAATAAACAAACGATATCCTAAAGTTTATCCGAAAAGCGTATTTTTATACGACATCTGGCCGTTTAACAGGGAGTGTCGTCGAACTTTCTAACCATCCTAATTGTTAAATTCATTCATAACCTCGGCAAACGGCCGCTGCATCCACCATTCACATGCGTCCGCACTTTTTTTAACGCCTGATTGTATATCCTCCTGCTGTTCCCTGGAAAATGGGTGCAGGACATAATCGACAACAGGCATAGCTGTATCCGGTCTTCCGATCCCAATCCGCAATCGATTAAATTCTTTTGTACCCAAATGATCAATTAGTGAACGGATGCCGTTGTGCCCGCCATGACCGCCTTTCTGACGCAAACGGATTTTTCCTGCCGGCAGATCAAGATCATCATAAATAACCAGCACATCTTCCGGCGCAAGCTGGTAAAAATCCATTAACGGACGAACCGACTCGCCGGAAAGATTCATGTATGTCTGGGGTTTAAGCAGGATAACCTTTTCGCCATCGTGCGTTTCCACAGTTGATTTGCCTTTAAATTTATCCTTTTTTAATGTCCAGTTATGACGGCCGGCCAGTTCATCAATGACCATAAACCCCACATTGTGACGGGTTTTGTTATATTTTTTTCCTGGATTGCCAAGGCCCACAATACATTTCATGTGATGACTTCCTTTATGTCATTTTTCGGAAAGCTATTTGAATACGGGCTTTCGCCAATGAAGCAAAACCCTCCTAATGGCTGCTGATCAGGAGGGCTTCACCTTTTAAGCTATTCGCTTATTTATTGCTCTTCTTCTTTTGAAGCATCCACCAATTCAGGTTCAGCACCGTCGTCCGGTGCCTCTTCAGTATCCTCGACTGTATCCGGCGGAACAACCGTCGCCAGAGTCGTTTCTTCTTCATCGATGACCTCATAACTGTCTGCTTTAGGTAAATCACCAACAGTTAGTGTATCCCCAACGCCCAATTCGGCTACGTCGACAGTGATGACATCCGGAATATTCGCCGGTTTTGCCCTTACCTGCACTTCATACAATGGCTGCTGTAGGACGCCACCATCCTTCACACCGGCCGGCTCGCCTTCCAGAGACAGGGATACGGATACATCCATTTCCACATCCATGTTGACAATATAGAAGTCAGCATGAATCACTTCATCTTTCAATGGCTCCGTCTGATAATCATGCAGCATGACATTAACCGGTTTTTCGTTTTCAATAGCAAGTGAAATAATCGCGTTTCTGCCCTCATCACGGACTGTTTTGACTAATTCGATGCTGTTGACCGAAATAGCCTTGGATTCCTTATCTTTACCGTAAACAACTGACGGGACATCGCCATTCGTTCTGATCTGTTTTGTTACAGATTTCGTAAGGTCTTCGCGTTTTGCTGCCTTTAATGTTACTGCCATTCCTATCACCCTCCATTATTTAAAAACCCGGATTTTGCCCGGGTTTCCGATGGCAAATTGTTATTTCAGTAACGTTTCTATTAAAACATAATTCGTGTCTTGACACAAAACCTCTGACTGGCTAGTATGTGTAGCATATCAGTCAAACAGGATACTGACCGACTTCAGTTCATGCACACGGGTGATAGCCTCGCCGATCAGCGGGGCAACCGACAACTCCGTAACTTTATCACTCTGTTTGTCTTCTGAAAGGGGGATCGAATTGGTCACGACCAATTCCCTGATTTTGGAATCATTTATACGCTGAATGGCCGGACCTGACAAGACCGGATGTGTGCAGCAGGCATAAACTTCTTTCGCCCCGTTTTCCACCAATGCGTTGGCGGCAAGGGTGATCGTACCTGCTGTATCAATAATATCATCAATCAGGATGGCTGTCTTCCCTTCGATATTACCGACAATGTTCATCACTTCTGCCACATTCGGACGCGGACGGCGTTTATCGATGATACCAATTGGTGCCTTGAGATAATCCGCCATTTTCCTTGCCCGTGTCACACCGCCATGGTCAGGGGAAACAACGATGATATCTTCAAGGTCTTTCTTTTCAAAGTAATTGGCCAGCAGCGGTACACCCTGTAGGTGATCGATCGGGACGTTAAAGAAGCCCTGGATTTGCGGTGCATGCAGATCAAGGGTGATCACCCGGTCAGCCCCTGCAGTTTCCAGAAGGTCAGCCATGAGCTTTGACGTTATCGGCTCTCTTGAGCGTGCTTTACGGTCCTGTCTGGCATATCCATAATATGGCATCACAATATTGATGGACCTTGCCGAAGCACGTTTCAGGGCATCGATCATGATCAGGAGTTCCATCATATGCTGATTTACCGGGGAAGAAGTCGATTGCACAACATATACATCGCCACCACGCACACTTTCATCAATACTGATCTTGATTTCACCGTCACTGAATGCCGATACGGTACACTTGCCCAGTGTCGTTCCAATATGGTCAGCAATATCTTCAGCCAATTTGTGATTCGAATTTAACGAGAATACTTTCAACATTGGATCCTTATAGCCAGATGCCATGAGATTAACCCTCCGTTAGTACTTGTTTTGATTTTTGATTCGTGATGCATAACCATCTTTATTCGCCTGTCTTGCGCGAGCAATCGACAATGAATCCTCGGGCACATCATTTGTAATGGTCGAGCCTGCAGCAACATAGGAGCCTTTTCCGACTGTTACCGGTGCGATTAAATTGGAATTACAGCCAACAAAGGCATCGTCTTCAATCGTCGTCAAATACTTATTCTTTCCATCATAATTAACCGTAATCGTCCCGCAGCCAATATTGACATGGCTACCCACATCGGCATCCCCGATGTAGCTTAAATGGGGCACTTTGCTCCGATCGCCCAAAGATGACTTTTTCACCTCGACAAAGTTGCCGACTTTCACCTCATTGCCGATGGATGCTTCCGGCCGGATATGTGCGTACGGCCCTATCTGCACCTGGTCACCGATATGACTGTCTTTAGCCACACTTTGTCTGATGCGGCTAGCCTCACCGACAACACAATGGTCAATCTCGGTATGCGGGCCAATTTCAGCATCTTTTCTGATCGTTGTTTTGCCTTTAATGATCGAGCCCGGATGAATCAGCACATCCGGTTCGATGACAACATCCGGATCGATATACGTATTATCCGGATCGATCAGCGTCACACCGTTTCGCATATGGGTTTCATTGATGCGTCTTTTCATTGTTTTTTCAGCCTGTGCCAGTGCCACCCTGTCATTGATTCCTACCGTTTCTTCAAAATCGGATGTATGGAAAGCACTTACTTTTGCATCTCGGCTTTGCAGGATTCCGATGACATCCGGCAAATAGTACTCACCTTGTGCATTATTATTCGATACAAGGTGTAGTGCTTCGAAAAGTGCTTTATTATCAAAACAATAGGTCCCTGTATTGATTTCATCCACTTGAATTTCTGAACCTTCCGCATCTTTGTGCTCTACAATTCGCTCCACTTCATTTCGATCATTGCGTATCACTCTGCCATAGCCTGCGGGGTTTGGAGCTTTTGCGGTTAAAACCGTTGCCTTGGCGTCTTCCTGCTCATGATGGTCGAAAAGTGCCTGATACGTTTCACCCGTGATCAGAGGGGTATCACCACAGACGACAATTGTCGTTCCATCCTGGTTTTTCAGTAAATCCTCAGCCTGTAATACGGCATGGCCTGTCCCTAATTGTTCTTCCTGTAAAACCATTTGGCTGTTATCGCCAATATGCTCAGAAACTTTCTCGGCACCGTGGCCAACGATTGTAATCATTTTATCAAGCTTAAACGAATTCAATTGTTCGATTACATGCTGCACCATGGGACGGCCTAAAACTGGATGAAGCACTTTATACAGTTTTGACTTCATTCGGGTACCCTGTCCCGCAGCAAGAATCACAGCATAACGATTTGCCATGAGGGAATCCTCCATTCCATTTATCATTATGAATATATCTTAAAAAAACGTTAATTTCAACAATTAAATATGTCAACTAAAAGTATCCCGGGGATAAAGGGTTGGCGATGTTCAGCAAAAGAGGCAAAAAACATGAAAAATATTCTTATCCCGGCTGTATGAGAGCGCAAAAGATAAGATAAAGTTATCATGAACGAAAATGGCTCCTTAATCGTAATTTCGCAGGTTAACTTGGCACTACTGATTGACGAATAAAAACCAAATCAGAGCTACATTATGAAATGGGCCATTAATATGGAGTAAAAGCACAAAATATGTGCGATATGCCAATCGCCATCATGAAAAGTTATGCCGATTAGTTTGAATATGTCTGGGAACTCATACCAGTATATTTCGGTCTGAATCATTTCGGCTATTCAGCAAGATTCTTGATAAACAGGGAAACGGTCTGACAAAGAAGATCAAAGACAATATCATAAACGGTGATTTTCTGCCAACAGATAAAGAAATTGCCAATGATGCGTCATGGATAGGAACATTCAGTCAGGCGAACAAATTCTGATTGATTTTCCGGAATAACTGGCCAAAAAGGATCCCTTTCCACGTAAAGTAAGCCACCTGCTAAGACAAGTGGCTTCTGGTCAGTTCAGTTGTATTACTAAAAGAGGTTGTTCAAAAAGTCCGGTAAAAATGACACATCGAATTTCGTCGTTGGCTTGTTTCTCCGCTGCTCATGTATCTAAATGCATACATTCCGCTGCTCGAAACTGCGCCGCCTCGAACTTCTCGGTCCTTTTATCCTCCTTTTTGAACAGACTCTAAAAGGTATTATGGTGGGGTGATTTAGTTTTTCGTTTTCTGATTAAAACGGACCGCAATTTCTGCACCAACCTTTGCGTTATGTTTGACCAATGCAATGTTGGCATCGAGACTTTTGCCTTCTGTCATTTCGTTTACCTTTTCAAGCAAAAATGGTGTGCTGTCTTTACCCGTAATATGCTTTTCTTCTGCCTCACTGATGGCCTGATTAATAATGCCATTAATGTAGTCCTCATCCATCGCATGTTCTTCCGGGATTGGGTTGGCGATTACTGCTCCGCCATTTAAATTCAGGTCCCATTTGGCGATGAGTGTGTCAGCAATCGTGTCAACCGAATCGATAGAAGCGTTTAATTTATGCTCGCTTGATCTGGTAAAGAACGCAGGCAAAAATTCAGTTCCATAGCCAATGACAGGCACCCCTTGTGTCTCTAGGTACTCTAATGTTTTTGGTAAATCCAGAATCGATTTCGCGCCTGCACAAACGACGGCCACATTGGTTCTTGCCAGTTCTTCCAAATCGGCTGAGATATCCATTGTTTCTTCAACACCGCGATGTACGCCGCCAATACCGCCCGTGACAAATACGTTAATGTCAGCCAATTCAGCACAAATCATCGTGGTTGCGACCGTAGTGGCTCCTAATTTTTTGGCGGCGACAATTTCGGCCAAATCACGTCGGGACACTTTGGCAACATCGGAACTATTGCCGAAAAGTTCTAATTCCTCGTCCGACAGACCGACTTTTATTTTTCCGTCCATGATCGCAATGGTCGCAGGAACAGCACCGTTATCACGGACAATTTGTTCCACTTCTCGTGCCATTTGGACGTTTTGGGGATAAGGCATGCCATGAGAGATAATGGTAGACTCTAATGCCACAATGGCTTTGCCTTCTTCTTTTGCTTGCTGGACTTCGGCTGATAAATCAATGTACTGATTCATTTAAAAATTTCCTCCACATCATGTTTGCGTTTTGATAATTCCTTCTTTAGGTACACTTTGATCGAATGGTTTAACCATTTCAAAACAATTAATTTCCAGCTACTATTTCCTCAAGCTTCCCCCAATAACTTGTAACCATGGAAGGTGGAACAACACCAAACTCGCAAATAATACCTTCTATCTCGGGCGCAGGGGTTAAATCAAAAAATTGATTAATTATGTCAATTCCATCTAGGCTATCAAAATCTCCGTCCTGAATTACCTCATCTTTTGTTCGTCGTTCTAACACAACTGGTTGTCCTTCTTGGGTTCTAAGGTCAATCTTGTATATTTCACTGGCAATATAAACCTTCTTTTTACAGCTTTGCGCCAATTTACTAATTAAAGCAGTTCCCATTTTATTGGCAACACTACCGTTACAAGAAATTGTATCTGCCCCCATCATAATATAATCGGCAACAGGCATAAATTCCCAAACAGAGGCGTCCGTTATATATGTTACAGGGACATTATAACTCTGCAGTATTTTAGCTGCTAATCTCGATTCTCTAAGTGGACGGGATTCAGTACATATTACACTGAATTTCTTACCGGCACTTGCAGCCTGAATAAATATACTCATTAATGCACTACTGTAGCTGTGCATCATAATTGTATCTCCATTTTGGATAATATTAGAACCATATTCTCCTAGCGAATCGACGGCCTTCAGTGAATAATTAATAATACTTGCACAAAGTTCACTTACTTGTCGTTGAATTTCGGATACATCTGTATCCTCAGGAATTGAATCCAAAAGATTATAAACTAACTTTTTACTGTTATAAATAGTCGCCATCGTTGGTTTTAGCCGTAGCATTTCAGAAGATATTCGGTCATATCTTAATTTTAAATCCTTTACATTGGTAAACTTTTCTTGATCAGAAACTAATTTATAAGCCCATGCTGCTGCTCTTCCAAAAGGACTTCCACCTTTTACATTCATATTTTCTATTTCTTCTATTACATGTTCAGCCGACTTAAACTCGATATCTGTTACTTGCATCATTTTGAAAACTCCTTTTTTATTTATCCTATAAAGAATATGCTTGATATGAATTTTAATTAAATTGACAGTATTAGGAATAACTACTTTGCTAATGGTTACTTCTTCGCCTCACCCCCTTAATTCGATAAACCAAGTATTTTCTACTCTATTTCTTCATCTATGCCAACTACATAGGTAAGCACAAAAGTTACTAAACTACCAATAATTGTTCCTATTATTAGTCCTGTAAAGCCAGTTCCAAAAAATGCAGGTAAGGAATAAATACTCAAGGCTACTGGCGCAGTTACCCCAGCAAAACTTGCTCCTGCAATTGCACCTCCAATTGCACCTCCAATTAAAGCAAAATAAAATGGCTTTTTATACTTCAGATTAACACCATACATAACCGGTTCAATCACGCTACCAGCAAAAAAACTGGAAAAAGTTAGTGACCCCGCGGTCTTTTTTATTTTTGGATCTTTTGCTTTTAAAGCAACTGCTAACCCAGCAGCACACTGACAAATCAGTCCAGGTGCATGGGTTACAATAACAGTATCCCTTCCAAAAGCCGCAATATTAGGAATTGTTACCATTGAAAGTATTACGACATGCATCCCCCCAATGATAAGCAACTGCCAGGTACCACCTATTAAGGCTCCGGCTAGTAATGGACTTAGATCATATAGACTGGTAAAGACGGTGGTAATTAATCTCCCTCCCCAATCTCCAATTGGACCTAACAATAATACAGTGATTGGAGCAATGACTAGTAAACTTAAAAATGGAACCAATATGGATCTCAGCGTTTTAGGGATTACCTTTTTTAGTAATAATTCGAATTTTGATAGTAAATATATCGATAGAATGGCTGGTAAAACAGAACTAGCATACGAAACATCAGATACTGGAATGCCTAAAAACGTGACATCACTTGTAGTATCCAAAAGTTCAATAAAATCAGGATGAATGAGTAATCCCAAAATCACTAACGAGACACCAACATTTGTATCGAACCTTCTAGCTGCCGACCAACCGACAAGTATTGGAAGAAAATAAAAGAACGAATCCGATAACGTCATTAAGATCGCATAGGTTGCATTCGATTCTGTTATTCCCCAAAAAACATTTAAAATCACGCAGAGAACTTTCAAGAACCCCATGCCCAACATCGCCGGAATAAGTGGTGTGAAAATCCCCGACAAGGTGCCGATTAATGAATCTATGATGCTTTGTTTATCTTTAATAGCATTATTATCTGATGCTTCAGTACCTTGGTTATCCTCACCCAATTCTTTACTTTGTAAATCTCCCATTTTTATAATGGCCTTATAAACATCTTCCACAATGGATCCTAAGACAATTTGGTATTGTCCACCAAACTCAATAACTTTAATGACTTCAGGTATTTCAGTTATTTTTTCTTGTTGTGCTTTTGAATTGTCTTTTAATACAAATCGTAGTCTAGTCATGCAACTGGTTACAGAAGAAATATTTTCCTTACCGCCAACAAGATGCAATATTTCCTTAGCTAGGTTATTAATTTCCATAAATAGACCTCTTCTCTGAATAGGATAAGGTTTGACATGAAAGCATTTGTGCACTGCTTATTGCTACTTGCCGTTATGAAGAATCATTGAGTTAATATGAATCATTAAATATCCAAGTTCCTCATTTGATACAGAGAAATTATACTTTTCTTTCAAAAATGTTGCTATCTTTTTTGCACAATCATACTCATTTTGAAATTTCTTTTTCGCAACTTTATATAAATACTCATCATTGCTATTTTCCTCATTTGAAAATAGACGATATAAGAAATATTTCAAGTGCGTGATAAAACGTATATAATAAACAGAATTGATCTTTAACTCTAACTGATAATGAGACTCAATAATTGATATTAAATGTTTAATAACAACCGTAACTTCCTTCACATCACTGGAGCCAGCTTTGAGGGTAGCATTTATTATATTAAATGCTATATAACCAGCTTCATCTTCATCTAACCGTACACCTGTATGTTTTTCGATAATGTCAAGCGCAATTGAACCCACCTTATATTCGTTTGAATAGAATTTTTGAATTTCGATTAATAGAGGATTCTTCAGATAGTCATCAGACTTTTTCCTTTCGATAGCGAACGCTATATGATCCACAAGTGTAATAAACAAACTATCTTCCTTTATATCAGCCTCAAGTAATTCTTGAGCTTTTTGAACAATCTCGTTTGTTACTGTTATATAGGAAAGAGGAATCGAACGAATCAGTTCCTCTAGGTAGTGTAGCTCGTTTGAAGATTGCAAAACGAACTTCTTTTCTACCTTATCGGGATTAACGTGTTGTTTTGGCTTCTTTTGAAAAGCAATACCTTTTCCCAATAGAACGACTTCATTTTCATTGTTATCTAATGCCACCACCGCATTATTGTTCATAATCCTAACTATAATCATGAACATCCCCCAATATTTTTTAACTCTTATCATTTACCGTAAAAAGGATTTCATTACGTGTTACAGATTTCGGTTCAAGAGAAATTCCATTATATTCTTTTGAATTTGTTAGAATAACTAATACATCGGTTTCATAACCCTTTTCTTTAATGAGTTCTAAGTCAAATTCCATTATCTTGGAACCAACTTTCACATCATCTCCTTTTTTTACATAAGGTTTAAAACCGTTTCCATTCAAGTCAACAGTATTAATACCAATGTGTAATAGTATCTCTTTCCCGTCATTACCAATGATGCCTATAGCATGCGGGAACATTGTCGTTATTTTCCCTGAAATCGGTGCATAAGCCACTCCTTTTGTCGGAATAATTGCACATCCATCCCCCATGCTGCCATCCTGAAAAACCGGATCATTTACGTTCTTCAATGAAATAATTTCTCCATCAACCGGAGCATATACCTTGTCTATGCCTGAATGATTACTGCTTTCCTCTTTACCCCTTAGAAGTTTTTTAACTATATTTTTCAAACTACCCCTCCTTAAATCATTACCAAAAAATAAAAAAGACCCAAAACAAACTAAAGAATAGTTGCTTTGAGTCTTGCCTAACGAATTTATCAGTCTTCTAATAATATAGAGATTAGAAAGACCATTGACGAAAGTCACAATCTCACTTAGCTATTATTTAATTAGACAATGTAATCACTTACATTTTAAGTATATAATGTTCCCCTCTTATTTGCAAGTATATTGTGATGTTACTGTCGGGCCTGCCCGTTAAGGCGGGACAAAAAAAGAAGGCTAACCTGCCCTCAGATTAGACCTCTTGTTGTCAGCTATTTTAGGACGCCCCGGCTTCTTCGTATTTCTCTTCTGTCT
This sequence comes from Lentibacillus salinarum, assembly GCF_042679865.1. NCBI lineage: Bacteria > Bacillati > Bacillota > Bacilli > Caryophanales > Bacillaceae > Lentibacillus > Lentibacillus salinarum. The sequence goes on from NZ_JBHTNH010000028.1 coordinate 37,533, forward strand.
CGCCAGCACGATGGTACGCGTCCAATACGGCATCCTGAATTTTACCGCGGGTGGTTGAATTGATCGGATGGGCAATATCTCTGAACTCACCATCAGGGGTACGCTTAGATGGCATCGCCACAAACAAACCATTATTGCCTTCAATCACCCTGATATCATGAACGACAAATTCTTCATCCATGGTAATCGAAGCGATTGCCCGCATTCTCCCCTCTGTGTTCACGCGGCGTAATCTCACGTCAGTTACTTCCATGATGTTTCACCACCTTTTCCCTTTGTCTTATTACCAATAATTCAACATAAGTATAAGAATTCCTGCCTATTTATCAAAAAAATTTGAGAAAATATTGTTTTCTTTGAAAAGAATGGTTCACATCTTGCTCACGTGGTATTCAGAAGGTGCTCCCAAAACAGCTTATTGATAGTCAGCGACATTTCCGGGATGGACATCAATCGTGTTCTGTTTCATATCGACATTCGTAATTTTAACAAGGGAGGTGTAGTGTTCCACGACACGCTCATCTTCCTCATCATCCGCCTCAGCCAAAACGCCGATAGCCTGAACATTAGCATTGAACTCACCCAGTAAACTGACCATGCCATTAATCGTTCCGCCTGCTTTCATAAAGTCATCAATGATACAAACATTGGCATTTTCCTGTAAACTTCGCTTAGGCAAGACCATTGTCTGGATTTTCCGTGACGATCCGGAAACATAATTAATGCTCACAGATGACCCTTCAGTCACCCTAGGGTCCCGTCTGACGATCACAACGGGGACATTCAACACAGCGGCGACTGCATAAGCAAGCGGAATCCCCTTGGTTGCAACCGTCATGACAACGTCAATAGCCAATCCTGAAAATGCAGCGGCCAATACACGTCCTATTTGGTTGACCATTTTCGGATCACCTAAAATATCGCTCATGTATAAATAACCACCCGGAAGAATACGGGCGGGATCCTCAAGGGTTTCACGTAACTCAGCAATAAACTTGCTGCCATTTTCCCGGGATAATTCGGGGACGAAGCTGACACCTCCTGATGCACCGGGAAGCGTTTGTAAATGGCCGGTTCCTTCCGCCTGCAACACCCGGTCAATAATCGCCAGGTCCTCACTAATAGAGGACTTCGCCGCACCGTATTTTTCGCTGAAATACGGCAATGACGTATGGTACTTTGGATTTTCCAAAAAATAATGTGTTAATGATACGAGTCGATCACTTCTTTTCATATGCCACCTCTAAGTTATATCCGAATATTTTATTTAAATATACCACTATTATACGTGTTTTATCAAATCATCTCAACGGCGGTCGAGCTGCTGCACAATATAGACTTCACTGCAAAAACCCCTTAATCCGTTATAAATCCTCCTGGCTTTGCTGAAGTGCCCGGTAAGTCCGACCACAGTGGGGCCACTCCCACTCATAACGGCACCGGAAACGCCCGTTTGCAGCATCTTGTCCTTGATTCGTTTCACTTCAGGGTATAAAGGAAAGGTGACACCTTCCAGAGCATTACCGATATGCCGGCACAGGTCGGCAAAATCCTTTGTCTCCAAGGCGCGGATGACTGCGTCGGTGTTTGGATGGTTTAGAGTATCCATGGTCACTCTGGGAAAAATATGTCTTGTGGAAATCCCGATCTCCGGTTTTGCCAGAACCACATAGCAGGGAGGAGGTGATGCTAACGTACGGATTTTCTCGCCATGGCCTGTCCCAATTGCTGTTTTGCCTGAGATACAAAACGGAACATCTGAGCCGAGTGCGGCACCAAGCTCAATCAATTCATCCTGCGACGCATTAACCGACCACATCTGATTCAAACCGCGCAATACAGCAGCTGCATCACTGCTTCCGCCAGCGAGGCCGGCTGATACAGGGATGTTTTTTTGAATATCAATCCGGACGCCTTGCCGTAATTGGTATCGCTGTTTAAATACCCGGGCGGCTTTACAGGCAATATTCCGTTCGTCATTGGGAACATATGGGCTATCAGTGGATACCTCGATCCTGTCTTCCTCAATCTCGGATAATGCAATCCGATCAGCCAGATCAACGGTTGTCATAATCATCTTCACTTCATGAAACCCATCTGGACGTTTTCCAAGAACATCAAGTGATAAATTGATTTTGGCAGGTGCCCGTTCATAGAAAACCATCGCTATCACCACACTTTGCGACAAAAGGATTGGACCATGATCCGAAATGTAAAACTTACAGCAAATTGTATCATATTCAATCCGACGAGGCGACCTTCAAGGGGCTGTTCCAGCAGATAATTTGACGGTCTTTTCAGATGCCAGAGGTTAGAAGTCGGATTGGAAGAAATCGGCGAATTTGCCAATTTCGGTGTTGAGAAACGTCACCAAAAATTTATTCTTTAAAAAAGGCAAACCCCCTAAGGGTCTGCCTCGTTACTTCATGTTTTGCTCGGCCATTTCAATCGCGCGTTTCACCATATTACCGGCATCTTTTGCCCTGATGCCACCCCAGCCTTCCTGCTGTACAGTGTCGTAAAAGCCTAACTCTTTGGCAATTTCCTCTTTCAGTTGCTCTGACATGGCGCCTTTTCGTCTTGCCACGAGAGAAACATCCCCTTTCCTGTCAAGCGTGCTTACGACATGCTTAGTTTGTGGATAATGGCAAAAGAAACACCCGTAAGATGTAGACAAAAAAGGAAATATTTAAATTCAATTGCGTCTATAGGATAGAGCATATTTCCGGATTGTCATGCCAAACTACAGGAAAAGCCACAGGATGTCGTGACGTCAACATCCAAGAACGATGTATCACGCAAAAAACGTTGTCGGGGTGCTGAATGATTCGTCATCTGAAGCGTCATGTTCCGGGCTTTTTGTATAACTCTAAAACGCAAAAAAGCAGCAAACTTCTGTTTACTGCTCGGCCATCAGTGCTCGTTCATCTTGAAAACTTAATTCCACCGTCTCGGTCAATACGTCGGCATAGCTGTATGAAACACGTTCGAATGCATTCTCGTCCTGATCCAGTTCAACAATAAAAACAGAAGGGTATGTTTCAGCCAATATGCCACACCGCTCAATTGTTTTACGCCTGCCACCATTCGCTTTTAAGCGTAGTCGCTGACCAACATGAGACTCAAGACCTTGCTTAATTTCGATCAATGTTTTAGCCACTATACTCCACCTCACTCATCCACTATAATATCATATGCTGTTATAGTAGTCAAATAAAACTATATATTATAACAGCATAGCTTTTTTGATGTCAATAATAAAAATTGGCATCCTATGGTTATTATGGCAGAATGTTAACAAATTATGTATATCACAAGAGATAAGATGTCAGAGGTCGGAAATTGTTAGGAACCGGCTTAACGCCGATTCCATTTTATGCGAGAAAGATTTTTCCCATCAGTACGCTAATCATGCTCCTCATGGTCCGGAATGTAAGGCATTCCTGTCCGCATCAGTCCCCGCGTTTCCACGCCGCCCATACCTTTTTCACCGGTTAATGTATTGCGCAGGGCATCCCAGACATTGACCTTTTCCATAAAGGGCGTATAAGCGATTTTTGCTGCAATATAGACCGGGTCCAGTGCATGGATGTTAATCCGTGACGGTGAGCTTGCAAAATTCGCACCCGCTTGGATAAGCGACTCAAAATGTGATTGGCAGGCACCGGCAAAGATGACCAAATCATCCAGGCGTGGGTGTTTTTGCCTGATGACGTCAACGGTTTCGGCAAAATACTGCGAATGACGGTAGGCTTGCGGATTACTTTTCACGCCTTTATTGCCGGAATAAGCATCATGCCCTGTAATCACAATAATATGCGGCTGAATGGTGTCTACGAGAGATCCAATTTCTTGCGGCATTTCCTTTTCATGGACGTAAACCCCATGGACGTCAAGCCCCAGGCGGTTATATAATTCAGTACACTTCCGCAAGTAGGTTCGGTCACCATCAATGTGCAGAACCCTTGCCGGCAGTTGAAACAATCCCGCTGAATGCTGATACCCGTTACCCGATTGGTAATCGCGCTTTTCTTTCATCAGCTGGTAATCCTGACGAAACAAACGGTAGGAAAATTCCTCTTGCTCTTTTCCCTGCTTTTTTCGCTTCGCCAATTCTTTCTCATTGACACGCACCAGGTCATCCAAAGGCGCATCTGCGGCAAGACGCATATCTTCACCGTGCAATATCGCCATATCCCCGGAAATGGTTGCAATGCGGAACAGCAAATCATGATGATAGGATGTGCGTGTCACACGTTCGCCAGTTGAAAAGCTCATAAAGCTCACCTCACAGCTTCTGTTCCGGATAAAGTGAAACTTCATTCAGTGGGGCGCTTTTCCCCGCTGAATGTTAGTTGAACGAATCGGACATTTATGGACAGTTATCCGCCGTTTTTTGGCCGGTTACTGTCCATTACATGCGGGATAAAGTGAAACTTCATTCAGTGGAGGTTTCCCTTACACCCCCAAGGAACAAAGGCTAAAAGCGCCACGTCCTGTGGCAACGCCTTTGTGACCTGCATCCTGCAGGCCCGAACAGAATCGGACATTTATAGGCAGTTAAACCCCGTCTTCTCAGGGGTTTTACTGTCTGGCTATATGTGGGATAAAAACATGTCACTACCTACAGGCTATGAGAGAGAAGATGTTCCTGTGACGTGCGGCAGAAAAAACGCTGGTCAGAAGTCAGATTTGATGAGATCGAGGAGTCTGCCGACTTCGATGTTGAAAACGTCGTTCAATATTTACAAAAACTGCTGCCTTTTCAATAAGACAGCAGTTTTTTATGAATTATTTTCGATCAGCCGGTAAAAGGTATTTGCCAGTACAGCAAATTCCGCCATCGTCAGGGATTCGCCGCGTCTTGTTTCATCAATACCGGCTTTTTTCAGAGTGTCTGAAACGATTGTTTTGTCAGCCATGGCTTTAAAATGCCTGATGAGATTATTCCGTAATGTTTTTCGCCGCTGGGCAAAACACGCTTGGACGATCGCAAAAAAATATTCTTCATTGTCTACTTGAACCGGTGCCTGTTCCCTTCTGACGAGCTTTAACACACTTGAATCGACATTCGGCGGGGGCATAAACACATTTTTGGGAACATTCATGACAATAGCTGACTCGGTGTAATACTGAACCGCAATCGACAGTGATCCGTAGCTTTTATGATTCGGCCCGGCTGCCATCCGATCGGCCACTTCTTTCTGGATCATGACCGTTAGGCTAGTAACGGGCACATGATCACGCAGCAATTTCATCAGGATCGGCGTCGTAATGTAATACGGAAGGTTGGCGACCACATGAACGGGCTGAGCAGGTTCAAAATGGGCATCTATCGTGCGCTTCACATCTGCTTCCAGAATATCTTCATGAAGGATGTTCACGTTGGGATAAGGCCCCAGCGTGTTAGCCAGGATCGGATACAGGCGCTGATCAATTTCATAGCCAACCACCTTGTCTGCACTAATAGCCAGCTGTTCTGTCAAAGCGCCGATACCGGGACCGACTTCAATCACACCCGCTTGTTTGTCTATACCGGCCTTTCGGATAATATTCTGCAGGATATTGACATCAATGATAAAATTCTGTCCCAAACTCTTTTTAAAGGTAAAGCCGTATGTTTCAAGTATTGCTTTCGTGCGTGTAGGAGTTGCAATCCATTTATCCGTCATCTTCTTCCTCCTGAATAACCTGACGCATCGCTTTGTCAAATTGATCTTTGGTAATCCGGAACATGGTGAGCCGCTTCAACAGCTGTTTGCCATTCGTATGCCCGATTTTCAGGATGTCACCAAGGCGTTCCCGCCGAGTGCTTGCTTTTGGACTGCCGATCAGGCCAGCATCGATCAAGTTCTCCCGGGTTATCGCAGCCTGTCCATAGTCAGCCAGTGCATAAACACCCTGGAGGGCCGCCTGAATTGCCGCAGCTGATGCATGTTCGATCCCGAGACTCTGTCGGCCGGAATGTCTGTCACGAGCCGCATCACGCGGCAAAAAAGCATGCTTGCAGCCGGGAACAGCCTGATCGATGATATGCCGGATTCGTTTACCGGGGTAATCTGGATCGGTCAAAATGATAACGCCCCGTTTAGCTTGTGCGTGCCTAATCTGTTTTATAACGCTATCGCTAACGGCAGAACCATTGGTCTCGATCGTATCGGCATCTACAGCCTGACGGATCTTGGCTGTATCGTCGCGTCCTTCCACGACAATCACTTCTTTGATTTTCACATGCATTCCCCTTCTCATAAAGTGAAACTTCATTCAGTGGGACGCTTTTCCCCGCTGAATGTTAGTTGAACAGAATCGGACATTTAGGGTCAGTTGTCCGCCGTTTTTTAGCGGGTTACTGACCATTATATGCGGGATAAAGTGAAACTTCATTCAGTGGGACGCTTTTCCCCGCTGAATGTTAGTTGAACAGAATCGGACATTTAAGGTCAGTTATCCGCCGTTTTTTGGCGGGTTACTGACCATTATATGCGGGATAAAGTGAAACTTCATTCAGTGGGACGCTTTTCCCCGCTGAATGTTAGTTGAAC
>NZ_JBHTNH010000028.1:44139-345354 GCF_042679865.1 Lentibacillus salinarum
AATCGGACATTTAAGGTCAGTTATCCGCCGTTTTTTGGCGGGTTACTGACCATTATATGCGGGATAAAGTGAAACTTCATTCAGAGGAGGTTTCCCTTCCACCCCCACTGAGATTAAGGAACAAAGGCTAAAAGCGCCACGTCCTCGAAAAAGAAAAGCACTTTTTCTTCGTGCGATGTTATCGCTGTCGCAGCTTTCCTTGTCCTGTGGCAACGCCTTTGTGACCTGCATCCTGCAGGCCCGAACAGAATCGGACATTTAGGGTCAGTTATCCGCCGTTTTTTGGCGGGTTACTGACCCTAAATGCGGGGTACAATAATGCTCCTACCACAAATGTTTGGTAGGAGCATTATATCATATCTTAATCAAGAACCTTGACCTTCACCGTTTTTCGGCCAAAACTGTTCGCTTTACTTTTCGACTCGAAGTGAAGATCGATCCGGTTGCCTTTAATATGACCGCCTGTATCGCCGGCAATCGCATTGCCATATCCTTCAACCCAGATTCTTGATCCTAACGGGATAACATTCGGATCAACCGAGACAACGTTAGGGTTTTCCTTTAAGTTAATGCCTGTTGCCGTATGACCGCTGCCATTGCAGCCAAGACAATCAACCGTATAAGCTGACGCATTCATATGCATGACGTTGCCATCGCCGTCGTTGTTGCTGTCTTTATTATCGTCATCGTCGCTGTTGCTGTCTGCTGACAACGTTGTTAAGTTTTTCTCCGGCTCTTTTTCTTTTGTGCCAAGAGCGACGATGCGGTTTTCACTTTCCTGTTTGGTCGTTTCGTCCGTTAACTCACGATCGACTTCTTCACCATTCTCCGTTGTTATTTCGTAGGTTTTCACAACAATGCCTTTCTGTCCCTCGGAGATAACCTTCTCTTTACCTTTTTCCAAACTGTCATCTTTTCGTTCTTCCACTTCAAAATCAATGGTTTCCTCGACTTTGTCTGTTTCTTTATCAACACGCGTAATGGTGACGGGACGATCTTCCTTCACTTTTTTGTCTTTGGCCGGCTCTAATTTGTCTGCATCGTCGTCAAGGGAAATCTCATTGTCTTCCAGTAGCTCCCCGACCGTTCCGCCGGTCGTCCAGACGTCATTCTTTTCACCGCCATCATTAATTGTCACCTTAAACGCTTTATCAAGTGTGTACGTCATACCGTCACTGACGTCTGCTTGCCCATCATGTGAGGTGTCATCATGCTTGCCGACAGATATGCCGGCTTTTTCAAGAAATTCACTGATGGTATCAGCCGTCGTATAATAATCTTCCTTTTCATCATCAATCACGACGGTCAGCTGGCTGGCTGTATCGTATGTAATGGTCATACCGTCTTCTATTGGTGTATCGATGTTATGGGATAATTCGTCGTGTTCTGAATACGCGATACCTGCTTCGGCAAGCAATTCCTGAACCGTATCAGCGTGTGTCTTTAACGTTTGGTCAGTTCCATTATCGGTGATGACGACTTCTGCTTTGGTTGTCTCCATGATGATAAATCCGGAAAAAACCACAAGTGCCAATAGTCCAACCCCCGAAAGAATCCAATTTCGGGTTGAGTTCGGCAACAGCTTTGAAAATTTTTTCATGCTTTTTGCCTCCTTTCACCGCGACTTTGATTATAGTAACAGTCCTATGCAATTACAACGAAAATCCGTTTACGGTTCATTTACAATTGGATTACATGCGATAACAATCATATGACAGACTGCTTTCGTAGCTGGATTGGCAACATTTGGGCAAAAAATTGACCCGCCATACAGGCAGGTCGGTGATACGATCGATTGGCTCTAATTGATGCTAAATGATCAACACGTTTCATGCTTTCGGGTCGATGTTGAAAAAGGTAAATGCATTATCTGTCGTCATCTTGCTCAATTCCTCGAATGATATACCGCGTAATTCGGCAATTTTTTCGGCAACCAGTTTGACATAAGCCGGCTCATTGCGTTTTCCCCGATTTGGGTGTGGTGCCAGAAAGGGTGCGTCCGTTTCTACCAGCAGCCGGTTGGATGGTACGTCAACCGCGACATCTTTTGGCAGGGTGGCATTTTTGAATGTCACCGGGCCCCCGAGTGAAATGTGGAAGTTCATATCGAGAAACGACTGGACGTAGTCGGCCGAGTCGTTGTAGCAGTGCATGATACCACCGACCTCCCTGGCATTTTCCTCCTGCAGCAAGTCCCTGATATCTTCAGTCGCTTCCCGGTTATGGATGATAATCGGCATGCCAACTTTTTTGGCAAGCGCGATCTGTTTGCGGAAAACGTCTTTTTGCACCTCTTTCGGTGACTTGTCCCAATGGTAATCCAGCCCCATTTCACCGATGGCCACGACTTTTGGATGGGCTGATAGCTCCTCAATCCAAGCCAGGTCGTCGTCTGTCATATCAACGGCGTCGACCGGGTGCCAGCCCACAGCCGCATAGATGGTGTCGTATTGTTCCGCAATCTCAATCGCCAGTGGAATCGTTTGACGATCAAACCCGACAACGACCATATACTCTACCCCGGCATCAAAGGCACGCTGAATTGTTTCGTCCCGATCTTCGAGAAACTGGTCCGCATTCAAGTGGACATGTGTATCAAATAACATACCATCACTCCTCATCAGAAAAAATCGGCATTGCCTCGTTTTTTCAGAGGCCAGATGCCGGAAATCAGGGCAGAAGAAATCGGCGTTTAGCCGATTTCAAGCTTCATCATTTATTTCACGACAGAACCGTTCGGCAGGTTTTGTTCAACAGAAGCCAGTACAAGCTGACCACTGTCATCTTCCCCGCAAAGGATCATACCCTCTGACATTTCACCGCGTAATTTGACAGGTTTCAAGTTCGTGACACAGATGACTTTTTTGCCGACAAGCACATCCGGACTGTAATGCTCGGCTATGCCGGAGACAACCTGCCGCTTATCGGTCCCAACATCCAATTGTAGTTTCAGCAGTTTATCAGCTTTTTTCACCGGTTCAGCTTTCAGCACTTCCGCGACACGCATATCCAGTTTCATAAAGTCATCGATGGCCACCTCTTCCTTTTGTTCAGACGCCTGTTGCTCCGATTCTTCTTTTTTCCCGGCCGGTTTTTGCATCATCGCTTTAATGGCCTGCACTTCTTGATCGACATCAAGCCGTGGGAAAATCGGCTGGCCTTTTTGCACAGCCGTGCCTTTTGAAATCACACCGTCCCGGCCAAGGCTGTCCCATTCTTTCAGTGATTCGTCCTGAACGCCCAGCTGCTGGAATATTTCGCCAGGTGCCTCGGTGAGAAATGGTTGCAGCATGATAGCAATTTTGCGCAATGATTCGGCAAGATGTGCCATGACGTTGCCGAGGCGATCCTTGTTGGCATCATCTTTCGCCAAGACCCATGGTTCAGTCTCATCAATATATTTATTAGTCCGGCTGATCAGCTGCCACAGTGACGACAAGGCGACTGAAAATTGCATATGATCCATCGAATCCGCCACTTTTTGAATCGTCTCCTGCTGCTGCTCTTCCAGGGATTGCTCGATTTCCGTTTCCGCTTTCTTATAGGTTGGCATTTTACCAGCAAAGTATTTGCTGATCATGGCGATGGTACGGTTCAATAAATTCCCGAGATCGTTTGCCAGATCATAGTTCGTCCGCTCAACAAATCCTTCCGGCGTAAAGACGCCGTCCGAACCGAATGGCACTTCACGCAGAAGATAATAACGCAACGCATCAAGCCCGTACACGTCAATCAGCTGGACAGGGTCGACGACATTCCCTTTTGACTTGGACATTTTCCCGTCCTTCATCAAAATCCAGCCATGGGAAAAGACCTGCTTTGGCAATGGCAAGTCCAGCGCCATCAGCATAATCGGCCAGTAAATCGTATGGAAACGGACAATCTCCTTGCTCATTAGGTGCACATCCGCCGGCCAGAATTTTTGATACAGCGCATCGTCATCCGTCCCGTAGCCTAGGGCTGTTATATAGTTGGTCAGTGCATCGATCCATACATAAATGACATGCTTTGGATCACCCGGAACCTTAATCCCCCAGTCAAAGGTCGTTCGCGAGACGGCCAGATCCTCAAGGCCCGGTTTGATAAAGTTGTTCAGCATTTCATTTTTCCGGGTTTCCGGCTGGATGAATTGCGGGTTCTCTTCATAAAACGTGAGAAGCCTGTCCACATATTTGCTCATTTTGAAGAAATAGGATTCTTCTTTTACCTTTTCGACAGGGCCGCCGCAATCCGGACAATGACCATCATCAAGCTGGCGCTCCGTAAAAAACGATTCGCACGACGTACAATACCAGCCTTCATATTCATCAAGATAAATGTCGCCCTGTTGAACGAGCTGGTCAAAGATTTGGGCGACCACTTTTTTATGTCGTTCCTCTGTCGTCCGGATAAAATCATCATGTGTTATCTTTAATTTTTTCCAGAGATCCTGAATGCCGCTGACGATCTCATCAACATATGCCTGTGGCTCCATACCCTTTTCCTGTGCTTTTCGCTGGATTTTCTGACCGTGTTCATCCGTGCCTGTCAAATACATCACATCATAGCCGCGCAGACGTTTATAACGGGCCATCGCATCCCCAGCAACGGTTGAATACGCATGTCCGATGTGTAAATTACCGCTCGGATAATAGATTGGTGTTGTTATATAAAATGTTTCCTTTTCGTTTGGCATTGGCCTACCTCCTCCATCATGATTTCTATTGTAGCTTTTTTAAACAGTTTTTCCAATACAGACTGTCTGTACTCGATAATCGGTAACCCTCGGAAAGTTTCTGATAAACGTCATTTTACCAAAAAACGCACCATTTGTTTAGTTAAGGTAATTTTCAAATTTATTTTTATCTTCTTTCGCATATTTATTGACACTTTTAAGGAAGGTTGGTACTATATTCCATAAGAAACTGTCGAAACATGCCGAAAATTTTTTAGAACGGCGGCTGCACCGAACACAGCCATTGGAGAGAGGAGAAATGGAGAAAATGAAATCTACCGGGATTGTACGGAAGGTTGATGAACTCGGTCGTGTTGTCCTTCCAATTGAATTGCGGCGCACACTCGATATCAACGAGAAAGATTCCCTGGAAATTTACATCGATGATGACAAAGTTGTATTGAAAAAGTATACACCAAGTATGACGTGTCAAGTCACCGGGGAAACCTCCGATCATAATCTATCATTGGCAAATGGCAAGATTGTTCTGAGTCCTGAGGGCGCAGAGCAATTAATCAGCGAAATTCAATCACGCATAAACAAATAACAAAACATTGGTTTAAACTCACTGCATGTGCGAAAAACGGCTGACGCCTTGTTCTTAACAACGTCAGCCGTTTTTAAATGGGATTTCCCTCCCGAATAAAATCAGTGATCAACATGAAACGCCTGATAGACATCCCGCTTGGCCATCTGCCGGTCTTCTGACGTTCGTTTTATCGCTTCCTTACTAGAGAGACCCGTTTCATCCATATAGTAAGTGACATGTGCCACAATCGAAAGGTGGCTCCACCAAAGATTATTTTCCTGAACAGACGCGCCGGAAGCCCCTTCGACGACCAGGCAAAATTCCCCTTTCATTTCTGCTTTATCCGCCCAGTCTATCAGCTCATCAGCCGTTCCCCGTATATATTCCTCAAATTTTTTCGTCAGTTCACGGGCAACTGAAATCTGCCGGTTACCAAGTTCTGTCTGGAGCGATATTAACGTATCTTTTATTCTATACGGCGATTCATACAGTAACAAGGTCGCCGGCACCTTCTTCAATCGGTCCAGCTCTGCTTCCTTTTCCTTTTTCTTGCGTGGCAAAAACCCGTAAAACAAAAATTCATCACTTGGCAGCCCGGACCCAACCAGCGCACATAACGCCGCATTGGCCCCCGGCAAAACAACAACCGGGTAATCTGATGCCATCGCTGACGTTACAAGTTCGTAACCAGGATCTGAAATAGCGGGCATGCCGGCGTCACTGACAACAGCAATCGAATCACCCGTTTCCAGCCGGTCAAGCAGCTGCCTGCCACGGTTTTCCTTGTTATGTTCATGATAACTGATAAGCGGTGTGGCGATGTCAAAATGCTGCAACAGCTTCTTCGTATTCCGTGTATCCTCCGCAGCAATCACGGAAACATCCTTCAATGTCTTTAACGCCCGAAAGGTGATATCCTCCAGATTGCCAATAGGCGTCGGCACTACATAAACTGCATTTTCCGCCTGTTCACTAAAGCTCTTCTGGATTTTCATATGTCATCACTTCTTTCAGCTTGTCCCGGATTAATTGGGCCTTGCCTTTACGGGTAAGCTGTTTGATCTCGTGTTCCCGCTGCATCGCTTCTTCTTTTGTCGGGAACTTTTCCATAAAAACGACTTGAAACGGACCGCGTCCACGTGTGTATTTGGCCCCTTTACCTTCTTCATGCATCGTTACCCGATGCTCCAGATCCGTGGTATAGCCGGTGTAAAGCGTATTATCGGCACATTTCAGGATATAAACGATATGCTCATTGTTTTCCATAAATGATTCCCTCTGCTTCCGTTGTATAGGTATTATCCGCATTATAAATATATAAAGGTGGTAGAATGGTCAAATCAGCTTTGCCGTCCCGGATACCTTCAATAAGCAACATGTTGGCATCCCGTCCGCGTTTCGGATAGACCAATTGCAGGCGTTTCGGTTCAATTTTATATTGCCGGAATAACGTAATAATATCCACGAGCCTGCCCGGGCGGTGTACCATGGCCACTTTTCCACCGGGCCTGACGTGCAGTTTGCATGCTTTCACGACATCCTCGAGCGTGCTGAAAACCTCATGCCGGGCAATCGTCAGATGATCGTTCTGATTATGTTCCGTTTTGGCCGGTGTCGGGAAATACGGCGGGTTGCAGGTGACCACATCAAACGCGCTGTGCCCCAGCACGGACTTCATGTCTTTTAAATCACCGTGAATCATGGTCAATCGATTCGCCAGACCATTTAACCGGACGCTGCGTTTCGCCATATCGGCAAGCCGCTCTTGGATTTCCACACCAGTAATCGAGGCATTGGTCCGGCGTGATAACAATAATGGGATCACCCCATTGCCGGTGCATAAATCAAGGATGGCCCCTTTCCTGATCGGCACATACGCAAAGTGGGCCAGCAATACCGCATCAAGAGAAAAAGCAAATACATCAGGACTTTGGATAATATGCATATTGTCCTCGGCCAATAAGTAATCCAAGCGTTCACCTTCATTCATTGTTACCATGTTCCACTTCCGTTCACGTTATGATAGAAAAGCTGTCCCCAAAATGAGAGACAGCTCAGGTCCACCTTACTTTGCTTTATTGAGAAATTGCAGACAAAACAGGCAATCTTCATCCCTTCTTGGCGTGCCAAAATGCACATTGCAAATATGGAATCCTTCTTCATAAAGTCTTGCCAAATTATCATAGCCTTCGCCGGGTATATTGTGGGTCTCTTTCACCACTTCATGTTCGTTAAAATCGTCTTCCGCTTGCTCCAAACGGCTGCGCAATTGGTGATTCTCCATTTCCAGGCGGTGTTTTTCCTCTAAAAGCCGGCTTAATTTACCTTTTAGATCACCAAGCTGCTCATATAACTCGCCAATTTGGGTTTCCATATCGGATACCTGGTCGAAGATTTGTCGTTTTGACACGCTCATTCACCCCACTATTCTGTGGCTTGCGCTGTAATGATCCCCTCATCGATCATTTCGTCCAATGTATATTCAATCACACGATCTTTTTCCGGAATTTCAATGTGAATGACCCGTTCCAGAATGTTTAACCCGACAACCTTCCCTTCACCGTATGGCGTCCGGACATTTTCACCCATATCAGGCAGTTCACGTTTGGCCGTTTCATAGTCGTCATTTTCATATTTCAGGCAACACATAAGACGGCCGCACAATCCGGAAATTTTCGCCGGGTTCAGTGATAGATTCTGATCTTTAGCCATTTTAATGGATACCGGCTCAAAGTCCCCAAGGAATGTTGAGCAGCAAAGCAGTCTACCGCATGGACCGATTCCACCTAACATCTTTGCTTCGTCGCGCACACCGATTTGCCTGAGCTCAATCCGTGTTTTAAACGCTGCCGCTAGATCTTTCACCAGGTTCCGAAAGTCCACCCGGCCATCTGCTGTAAAGTAAAAGATGATTTTATTGCGGTCAAATGTATATTCAACATCCACCAGATTCATATCAAGGTCATGTTCCCTGATTTTTTGGGAGCAGCTTTCCAGTGCGTTATCAGCCAGTTCCTTATTTTCCACAACCGTCCGTTTGTCTTGTTGATCGGCTACACGAATCACTTTTTTGAGGGGCAGGACAACATCTTCTTCATCAACCTGTCTATTCGTCAAGACGACTTTGCCGAACTCTATCCCACGGACCGTTTCCACGACAGCGTAGTCATCAACCTCGATATTATGGTTCCCCGGATCAAAATAATATATCTTACCCGCTTTCTTGAAACGGACACCTAATACGTCAATCATTCAATCACCCCTGTATTTGAATGGTGAGCTGCTCCATCACAAGCGTCGGGTTGACGTTTTGCTTGAGTTTCCGTTTAGCATCAAGCAGTTTATTCAATATGTCAAGCAATTTTTCCTGTGAGAAGACCATCACCAGATTTTCGATTCGCGCATCATCCTTTGCAAATACGACCATATCGTCTTCTTTGCCAATATGATAATAAAGTATATCTTTAAAGGCCAAAAGCAGTAAATCCAGTCCCTGTTCCTGCTGCTGGCGTTCCTTGAAATGTGGCATCCATGCTTGATGGATAAACAAAAAAACGTCATTTGGATTCGTTGAAAACGTTTCTACCAATTGTATCATTAATCTTCGTGCCTGGGCAAACCACTCATCCTGGCTCCATGAAATCGCTTCATCCAATTGATTGGTTAGGGCACTCAATAAAACAGCAGTAGACCGGGGGACATCCCGATCGATTAACTGCTGTTGAAAAGCCCCCGGGTTAAGGGGTTTCAAGTCAATCATCTGACAGCGTGAGCGGATAGTCGGCAGGATCGATGAACTGTTTTCCGTCATCAGAATCGCCGTCGTCTTTCGTGATGGTTCCTCCAAAAACTTCAAAAGCCGGTTGGAGGCATTCACCGTCATTGTATCGGCACCTTTGACAACATATACCTTTTTATCGGACTCCAGTCCTGAATACGTAAACTCCTTCTGCAAGTGTTCAATCTGTTCTTTGCGGATCGATTGCCCGTCAGGTTCAATCCAATGCACATCAGGATGGTTTCCCGAATCAATCCGTTTGCAAGCGTGGCATTCCAGGCACGGCTCAACACCGGACCGCTCCCGGCAAAAAAGTGTCTTGGCCAGTAACAGCGCTATAGCTTCTTTACCGGTGCCACGTTCACCCTGCAGCAGATAAGCATGGGATAGACGGCCTTTTTCAATACTGTTGGTGATGGTTTTACGCGCGAGTGGCTGGATGTGAGCTATTTCGGACCACGTGTTCATGTCATTCCCTCTTTTATATTACGTATATAAGTTAATGAGTAATCCTTTGATTTCGCCGATAAGCCCAAGCAAATCAATGGTTTTCTGTTCCTCGTTCATCACGTCATCGGTTAATTCGACCAGCTTGTCATCAACGGCTTTCACAATGGCCAGCTGCTGACTTTGGCCATCCATTCTGAAGTTGCGGGATGTTTGTAAGGCGAGGGCGCTGCCCGTTGTTTCTTTCAAAAAATGTTTGACCATTCGTTTGAACTTGATTAGATCACGGACAGAACGAAAGCGGGCCAGCTTGTCCCCCTGCCGTGTAATCGATTCCATTAACTGCTGGATTTCCTGCTGTTTTAATTGGTGTGTCCGCGACTGAACCATGTCGTTGAATGACGTCCGGCCCTCAGTAGGCGTCCGCTCCGTCCTGACTGTTGGATCGATTTGGGATTGTAACTCTGGATTCACTTTCATCAGATCAGTTCCTTTTGGCAGGTACTAGAATTCAGATTTGCATAAATCGGCGGGACAGCTGATTTTTGCTTTTTGAACAACCTCTGTTATATTTCCTTTGGTTATTATTTATGGCGTTGCATATTACTGTTTTAAAAAATCGAAGGAGTGGAAGGCGGCGGCTCCTGCGAGAAAGCAACGACTGAAGACCCCACAGCGAGCATGAGAATACTCGCGAGGAGGCTGAAGCGTTGCCCCGCGGAAAGCGTCCGCCTCGAGCGGAGGAGAAATTGAGCAACGTCCGCGCTTCACTCCTAAAACTGCATGAATTGTTCAATTGGCATAACAAACACAGTGGCACCGCCGACCTCGACTTTGACTGGCTTAGGAATATACGAATCGGCATTGCCGCCCATCGGTGAAATGGGCGCGACCATTTGTTCACGCTTGGAACAGTTATCCCGGATGACATGCAGGGCATGGTCGACATATTGATCCTCGCAGCCAATCATCAGGGTGGTGTTGCCTTCTTTTAAAAACCCGCCGGTCGTAGCCAGTTTCGTGATTTTGAAATTTTCTTCACCCAATGCGTCCGTTAGACGGTTGGTGTCTTTGTCCTGTACGATGGCGATAAGTAGCTTCATCGTCCCTCTTCCTCCCTTAACGTATGATCTAAAAAAGAAACCATATGATTCACTGTGTTTGCTTCAACTTGTGCAAACGGCCGGTCCGCGTCAATGACGTGAATCCGGTTTGGAAATTTGATCACAAGCTGATGGTAAGCTTCATAAACCTGTTCATGAAACCGTATATTCTCCAAGTCGAGGCGATTCCGTTCCCTGTCCTGATTGGCGGCAATACGCGCTAACCCTTTTTCCGGTTCGATGTCAAAAAACAGAGTCCTGTCCGGCATCAGGTCCTGGATGGCGAACTGATTAATCGCAAACACGTCTTCCATTCCAAGCCCCCTGGCAAATCCCTGATAGGCAAGGCTGCTGTCGACAAACCGGTCACAAAGCACGATTTTTCCTGAGGCGAGAGCGGGCATCACTTTTTCCGCCAGATGTTGCCGGCGTGCGGCCGCATAAAGAAGTGCTTCGGTGCGTGCATCCATAGCAGTATGGGCCGGGTCAAGAATGATGTCACGGATTTTTTCGGCGATGCCGATGCCCCCGGGTTCCCGGGTCGCCATGACATCATAGCCCAGGTCCGCAAGCTTTTGTTCAACTGATTTCAGAATAGATGACTTACCCGATCCTTCAACACCTTCAAATGTTATAAAATAACCATTCACGTCTGGTTGCTCCTTTATTGAAAAACGCTGATTCCTTGATTGATATTCCGGTGCTGCAAACGGACACCTTGCTGCATGAACTCATCCAGCAAACGGATATGCCTACGGGTTATCCGTTCACCTTTTACGATAAACGGTATACCAGGCGGATAGGGCGTGATGGGCTCTGCCGCAATATACCCTGGTGATTGCTGAAATGGAACATGTACTGTACTGTGCTGTTTCATAGCTGCGTAATCAATTGCAAGTTCTGTGAGACGTTCTGTGAAAAGATTGTCTATTTCTATTATATCACGATTCACCGTATTTTTTAATTGTGCGTCAATGTTTCCAATTGTATTTTTTAGTTGGTTATGGGCATCAAACGGTGCAAGCCCATGGATGAACAGCACCTGGTTGTGGGTGGCAAGTTCTGGGTAGATACCTTCCTGTTCAAACAAGTGGGCAATTTTCTCACCGGTCAGACCCGGCTTTGCCTTCAGTGTAACCTTCAGCGGATCATTTCCCGTCACAACATCCCAATGATCACTTGCACTCATGATCCTTTTCACCTGATGGCTGCTTGCCACGATTGCCTCCAGATCATTTGTGGTCAGTCCTGCCAGAAACGCGCGCGCCAGATCCAACGATGCCATGATCGGATATGATGGACTGCTTGACTGCACCATCTGCAAATAATGCTGAATCTGTTCGTCAGATAGCCGTGCTGACTGAACATGCAAATAAGCCCCCATTGTCATGGCCGGTGCCATTTTATGCGCGGACTGGACAACCGCATCTGCTCCAAGTGCCAAAGCTGAGTCCGGAAAATCGTCATATAATGAAAAATGGACACCATGCGCTTCATCAATCAGCACTGGTATATTATATTCATGGCTATGCGCAATGATTGCTTTCAACGCATAGGTTTTGCCAAAATAATCGGGATAGGTCAGTATCACAGCTTTGGCATCCGGATGCGCCTTTATGGCTGTCTTGACTGTATCGGCATCCGGAGCTGTATACCGGTCAGCTGCATGGTCAAACACCGGTGCCATAAACACCGGTCGGGCACCGCTCAGTTCAAGGGCGTTGAAAATTGACTTATGGCTGTTACGCTGCACAATGATTTTATCACCAGCTGTGCAAACCGCTAATATCATCGCCAGATTACCGGCTGTACTGCCGCCAATCAAAAAATGTGTATGATCGGCGCCAAAAAATTCCGCAGCCAGCTCCTGTGCCTCATCAATGATACCCTGTGACGCGTGCAAATCATCCAGGCCGGACAACTCCGTCAAATCGAGAGGTAAGATCGGATCAAAGTCCCGCCGGGCATCACCGGAGAAAATCATGCCGTTTTTATGCCCGGGAACATGAAAGGAAACAGGACGACGGGCAGCAAACTGTTTCAAGGCATCATATAATGGCGTTTTTGCCTGGTTATGTGTCACCATGTATCCATCCTCTTTATTATGTCTATTTGTATACCAGCCTAACAAAAAAGGTCCCTGCTATAAATTTGCAGCGACCATACGTGATTAGGAATATAGTGTTGGTTGATTCATATTTTTTAACTTTTTGAGATAATAGCGGTACTTTTCTTCTCTTGGTTCGGTGTGAATCATATTTTTTTCACACTCACAACAAATAAATAGTTTGTATAAATGAATGCCACGTTCTTTCTCTTCTTCACAAATGCCGCATCGTTCCGTTAAGATTTTTTGTTCCATGGTCCCCACCTCCGTTAGCTTAGTATCTCCTAATCTAACGAATTTTATACACGTAAATCTTATAATCATTGAATCTTTTTGACCGGCGTCTTAAGCCGATACAAAATTATATGCTTGTGGGGCTTATCCCTTGATACTTTTTGGCTGATAAAGATCGGAACATTCGGTTACGGCAAAATCAGTAAATGAATGCCGGCAAGTGACGCCAGTCCAAATATACCGAGGAAACCGGATATCATGACGGTAAATAAATTGATCGGGATATGCAATCCGATGGCGCCCCCGAACACGTTGAAGAAAAATAGAAATAAGATGCCAATCCCTAATTTGACCGTACTGTTGGCGATAAAACGCATTGGTTTAACCGGGGCGCCCACAAATAACAGGATGACGATTAAAGCAACCATGATGGAAATAACCAGTGTCGAACTCATGCCGACTCACTCCTTTTCCTTGTCCCTTTCTACTTACATATGAAAAAGGGTGGCAAAAAAGAACAGAAATCTATTGATGATACCGGATCGCACTAATTTTCCGCCGTCTGGCCTCCCGCAATAGAAATAAATACTTGGCCTGTGCGAGATTTTGCTGGTAAAACCCATCTCCTGTTGGTTCGATGCTTTTGTCCACAATCGTCCGGATTTGTTTCCACTCGCGTTCAATGGCAAACAATGCATCCAATAATTGCTCGTCCACTTCCCGTTTTCGCTTTTTTCTTCCCATCCGCTTCACCTGTCTTTATAAATCTCGTCTGCCTTCTAATGCCTTGGACAGCGTTACTTCATCGGCGTATTCCAGGTCACCACCAACCGGCAGTCCGTGCGCGATCCGGCTCGTTTTAATCCCGGATGGTTTCACCAGACGGGAAATATACATCGCCGTTGCTTCCCCTTCAATATTCGGGTTCGTTGCCAGAATGAGCTCCTCGATCGCTTCATCTTTCAGCCTGTTGATCAGATCAGGCACGTTAATATCCTCGGGTCCGATACCATCCATCGGTGAAATCGCACCGTGCAGTACATGGTATTTTCCACTGTATTCTTTCATTTTCTCCATCGCAATCACATCTTTCGGATCCTGGACGACACAGATGACCGAACCATCTCTTGATGTATCCTGACAAATGGCACACGGATCCTGATCGGTGATATGACCGCATGTGGTGCAATGTGTCAACTCCCGTTTGGCATTCACCAGTGATTTGGCAAATTCCATAACATCGTCATCGTTCATATTTAAAACAAAAAATGCCAGCCGGACAGCGGTTTTAGGGCCGATCCCTGGCAATTTTGTAAAACTGTC
This sequence comes from Lentibacillus salinarum, assembly GCF_042679865.1. Lineage (NCBI taxonomy): Bacteria > Bacillati > Bacillota > Bacilli > Caryophanales > Bacillaceae > Lentibacillus > Lentibacillus salinarum. Next base: position 58,375 of record NZ_JBHTNH010000028.1, read on the forward strand.
AATCAGTTTGGAAATGGGTTCCGGATAATACATCAGTATGCCTCCTATGGAAAAACTCAGGTTCAGCGGATTTGTCCGTCTGCGTTTACTGGCGTTTTTCCTGTAAGGTCTGCCCAATGGCTGCTTTCTGACGTTAGAACATGCCACCAGGCAGATTCATGCCTTTCGTGAATTCTCCCATCGTATCGTTGGTTTTGTTCTCAATTTGCTGGATGACATCATTTGTCGCCGCCAGGATCAGGTCCTGCAGCATGTCGACATCGTCCGGATCGACCACTTCTTCGGAAATCTGCACATCGGTAATTTCCTTTTTGCCATTAGCCACAACTTTAACCATGCCACCACCAGATGTCGCTTCAAATGTCATCTCATGCAGTTCTTCCTGGGCTTTCACCATTTTTTTCTGCATCTTTTGCATCTGCTTCATCATATTGTTCATGTTTCCTTTCATGGAAAACGCCTCCTAAAAATGATCTATTCATCATAAATTTCCAGCAGTTCGTCCCCGACCAATTTCCGTGCTTCGGTTACCACCGGGTCTTCCTGCTGCTGATCGTCTTTGGGTTCTGATTGCTCATGCTTACTTATATAGTCATCACGCAGCTCCTGCCAATCATTTGCCGGAATCGGGATGATCGTCTGTTTTTTACCAATCACACTTGCCAGCACTGATTCCACGGTTTCCCGGTTATCCAAAAACAAGGCACAATGAATGTCATATTTAAATTGGACGACCAGGGCTTCGCTTGATGCGGCAGCGGGCTTGCTGTCCTGTATTGTAGCATGTGCCGGGGCACTTGTCGATTTCAGCTGACTCAAAAAGGACGCCCACTTCGACTGCACATCTTTTAAGATGGATCGTTCCGCTGCATCCAGCACACTGCGGATTTTCTCATATGGCACATTATAACGGTTTCTTCCTGGTCCTGGACTTGGCCGTCTTGGCTCTTTTGCCGGTGCTTGTTGGTTGGCGGCTGCCGGAGATGCCTTTAGGGCTGTCAATTCTTTTTCCAATTGTTCCAGCCTGCCCGTAAGCTGTTTCATAGCTTCTGAATCAACGGCGGAGGCATTTGCTGGCGTTTCCTGATGGCTGCCTTGTTTGGTTATCGTCAAAATGGCTATTTCGATAAATACTTTCGGGCTGGTTGACCATTTGATCTCCTGCTGGCACTGATTGAGGTGGGCAATGGCATCCTGGATCCAATCATTGGTAACGGCATCAGTAAGCTGCTTAAATGGATCATCAGCAATCGCCCGTTCCAAAATATTTTCAAGCGCAGGGGCGCTTTTATACAGCAGCAGATCGCGCAGAAAATAAATCAAGTCATAGACAAACCGTGCCGGGTCTTTCCCGTTCTGAATCAATTCATCAAGCAATGATAAGGCCTTTTGCACATCCTCGTCATGCATCGCCTGGACAACATCTGTCAAAATGCCCTGTGCCACGCCGCCGGTAACAGCGAGCACATCGTCCAGTTCAACCTGGTCATCACTGTAGGAAATTGCCTGATCGAGGATACTGAGGGCATCCCGCATACCGCCTTCTGCAGCCAGGGCCACTGTTTCAAGTGCTTCATCCGATACAGCGATTTGTTCCGTTTCAATAACTGTCCGCATCCGTTCGACTATCGACTTGTTGGAAATCGGCTTGAAGTCAAAGCGCTGGCATCGTGATGCAACGGTCATCGGGATTTTATGCGGTTCAGTCGTCGCCAGAATAAAGACAACATGCTTCGGCGGCTCTTCCAACGTTTTCAGCAGGGCATTGAATGCACTTGTCGAAATCATGTGCACTTCATCAATAATGTACACTTTATAAGGGACCGAGCTTGCGGCATATTTGACTCTATCACGTATCTCGCGGATATCCTCAACACTCGTGTTCGATGCCGCATCCATCTCGATAATATCGTTAATCGAACCATCCTGAATACCACGGCAGGATGCACATTCATTACACGGTTCTTTGACAGGGGCCTGTTCACAATTGATCGTTTTCGCAAAAATTTTCGCAGCACTTGTTTTCCCCGTCCCCCGCGGACCGGAGAATATATAGGCATGTGAAAACTTTTCCTGGACAATCGCGTTTTGCAATGTTTTCGTAATATGGGCCTGTCCGACAACATCCTCGAACATTTTCGGCCGCCATACGCGGTATAATGCCTGATAGCTCATAATGAATGTTTCCCCTTTTATAAGGCTGCATTTATATAGACTCTATCTAAATTATACTCGATTTCAGGGGTAAATGTGAACCATTACAACAAATTCATAGCAGGCATGTTGACGAGTAAAACTTCAAGAGGGGGGTCAGCGCGAGTCAGGAATAGACCTCGCCCTGGCTGGTAATCCAAGGGAGGTCTATTTTTTATTTCTGACCTTGCCTTCCTACTTTCCTGTGGTTTATTTGATCCTATATCTCAAAAATACAGATGATTAAAATTGTCTTTTGCCGTAATAAACCTTTGTCTTATTTGTCTGCAAACAGGTTAATCATGTGACTTTTGCGAAAAAACTGCACCAACTGTCACTGATGACATTGATGCAGCCTTTCTTCATTATGTAAACCGTGCACCCATTGTTGATCGAATATCCATAAGCGTTACCCAAGTTCATGGCTCGGCTCAGGCTTCCCCGCGGCACACAAGAATGACCACTTACTGCTGCTTCCTTCCGGATCTGACAGGGTTCATGGGTTCCTGTTGCGCAGGACCTGGGCGTCAACACCAATCCCTTGAGGCAGACCCTACAGACGTCCAACCTCGAATGGGGATTCGACCTCGCTATAGCGGATTGCGAGTACAGGGCACCGCTACCTCCCCGCTTAGCACGGCAATATTTATTATACTGACTATACCGGCAAAATGCAATAATAAACATGAAGTGGATACATTTAACATTACTTGCTCAACCCGCAACACTGATAGATGGCGGAATTTCGTTAATGGAACGCCGGAAGCGCTGATAAACTGGCAGAAATGTACTGTTAAACGCGTTAAAAACCCACTGATAAACTAAACCATCAGCTATTTCTTTTTACGTTCACGCAATTCCCGGAAAAAACCCGTCAGCAATGCGCTGCATTCCTCCTGCAACATACCACTTGTCACGTCAGCCTGATGGTTAAACCGTTCATCCTGCAACAAGTTCATCAGTGTCCCAGCGCATCCCGCTTTTGGATCTGGCGCTCCATATACAACCCGCTTAATACGTGATTGGACAATAGCGCCGGCACACATCGGACATGGTTCAAGCGTGACATACAATGTACAGTCCTCCAGCCGCCAGCTGCCGATATGACGATTGGCTTCTTCGATTGCGATCAGCTCCGCATGTGATAATCCTGTCTGCGACGTTTCCCGGACGTTATATCCTGTCGCGATAATGTCATCGTAATTAACGATCACCGCTCCGATCGGGACTTCATTCATTTGCTTTGCCTTTTCGGCCTGCTGGATGGCCGCCTGCATATAGTTGATGTCTGTCACCATTAACACCTCCCGTGGGGTTTGAAATCTTCTACACAGGAAAAACTGGAAGGGAGAGAGGAGCATTTAATATGGACACGTCGATTGATAACAGCGCTATTTTATTTGTTGATATTATAAATAATTTCGAATTTGACGGTGGCGATAAATTGCTGAAGCATACTGAACATATTTTACCCAACCCGATATGTATGATTATACCATGCACATCCCCGAGAATGGTATGGCATCCGAAGAAAAAGAAGGAACCGAACACGCCCTTTACCTGATGCGCTCGGTCATGAATGCCAGCATTGATCCAATTTAGGTATATATTCCACCCTTCCATCATACTGTTGTAAGAGGAATAACCGTTTAAGGGAGGGATTTATTTTGCAGATTCATGTTGTGCGGGAAGGGGATACCCTGGCTGCCATTTCAGAAAGGTATGGAACGTCAACGGGGGACTTGATCGATGCGAATGAATTAGATGCACCGAACCAGCTCGTTGTCGGCCAAACATTAGTGATTCCAATTGTTGGCCAGATTTATTTTGTGCAGCAGGGAGACACATTATATTCAATTGCCCGGCGATTCGGCCTGTCCGTCGAGGAGCTAGCACAAATCAATCAAATTCCTGTTGATAGTACTTTGTCTGTGGGCACACGTTTGTATATCCCTGAACAGCCAAAACCGGCCATAACGGCTAATGCGTATATTGAACCCACGGGAGAAAGCGTTTCACAAACATTAATCAATTCTGCCACCAAAGCAGCACCGTATCTAACCTACCTTGCCCCTTTTAGCTATCAGGTCAATCGTGACGGAACACTCCAAGCACCACCCCTGGATAATTTCGCGCAAATTGCCGCCAATCAAAACGCCGCAATGATGCTGGTAATAACCAATCTGGAAGAAGGCCAATTCAGCCGAGAACTCGGCCATATTATTCTGACCGTTCAAGCTGTCCAGAATACATTATTGGATAATATCGTCAATGTGGCACGGGAGGTCGGGTTCCGGGATGTCCACTTCGACTTTGAATTTTTGGCACCGGACGACCGTGAAGCCTATAACAATTTTTTACGACAAGCCAAGCAGCGTTTATCGGAAGAAGACCTGATGCTGTCCACCGCCCTGGCACCCAAAACAAGTGCCGAGCAGATGGGAGAGTGGTACGAAGCCCACGATTATGCAACACATGGTGAGATTGCAGATATGGTAGTGCTGATGACATATGAGTGGGGTTACAGTTACGGGCCACCAATGGCCGTATCGCCAATTGACAACGTACGAGAAGTTGTCAACTTCGCTTTAAGTGTCATGCCAGCAGATAAAATTTTACTCGGCCAAAATCTTTACGGCTATGATTGGACGCTTCCATTTACAGAGGGTGGTGAACCGGCTGAAGCGCTCAGTCCTCAGCAAGCGATCACACGGGCACGCGAACAAAACGCGGCGATCCAGTATGACACAACTGCACAGGCGCCATTTTTTACGTATCAAGATGGCCAGGGGAATGACCATGAAGTGTGGTTTGAGGATGCCCGCTCCATTCAGGCAAAATTCGATATGATAAAGGAATTGGGGCTTAGGGGAATTAGCTACTGGAAATTAGGGTTGGCGTTTCCGCAGAACTGGCTGCTCTTACAGGATAACTTCACCATTCGGAAATCCGATTAAAACACCCCCCTTCACCGCTGTTACAGCGTTGGGGGGATCTTTCATCAGCTATCAGCGCAATAATTTGACAGTTTCACGGTTGAAGGCTGGTATATCATTCGGCTGGCGGCTTGTGACCAGCTGATTGTTGCAGACGACAACTTCTTCATCCTGAACGTCTGCTTTGGCATATTCCATGTCCACTTGAATGGACTTGAAGCCTGTTGCTTTGCGTCCTTCCAGTGCTTTGGCTGTAATCAGCAGCTGCGGACCATGGCAAATGGCAAATACCGGCTTGTCCGCATCCATAAATTGCCTGGTAAAATTAACGAACCGTTCGTCAGCACGTAGTTGATCCGGTGAAAATCCGCCAGGGATGAACAGCGCATCAAACTGATCCGGGCTGACATTATCGATGGCTTCATCAATGGTAACCCCAATTTCCTTGTTCTTGCCGGTCACTTTTTTGCCTTTTTCCTTTTCAATGGCGATGACTTCATGTCCGGCATCCTTGAAAGCCTTAGCCGGATCCGTATATTCGACATCTTCAAACATATCCGTTATAACAGTTGCTATTTTTTTAGCCATGTGTTCTCACTCCTTTGAAGAATGTTACGTCATGAATGTACCCTGCTTAAACTGAGCTGAAACATTCCGTTAAATACGTTACTTATCCTTGCTCATAAGTGTCATTCATATAAAAGTCGAGTGTCATAGCGATAGGCCAAATAAAATAGCTTATTCCATGCAAAAAGGCTGCCATATCTGACAGCCTTTTTTAAAAGATACAAAAGTATAAAATGGTGGACGACGTTTTCAATACGAAAACGGCTAACGCACGATTTCTTCCAATCCGGCTTCTGACCTCTGGCACTGGAAAAAACGCGTCAGCATTTTTTCTTACGATTATTCCTCCAATGTTGACGTATCGCCTGTCGGCAGGCCGAGCTCCCAGGATTTCAGGAGACGGCGCATAATTTTACCGCTGCGCGTTTTCGGAATGGCATCTTTTATCTCCAGTTCACGTGGTGCCGCGTGGGCACTCAAACCGGTTTTAACGAATTGACGGATTTCTTCAAGCAGTTCCTTTGAATCCTCATAGCCATCATTCAAGGTCATAAACGCCTTGACAATTTCGCCGCGTTCCGGATCGGGTTTACCGATAACCCCGGCTTCCGCTACAGCCGGATGCTCAATCAGTTTGCTCTCCACTTCAAACGGCCCGACACGTTCACCAGATGTGTTGATGACATCATCGAGACGTCCCTGGAACCAGAAATAGCCGTCCTCATCCTTGTAAGCACTGTCCCCGGATACGTACCAGCCATTGATGAAGTAGCTTTCATATTTTTCCGGTCGATTCCAGATTTTTCGCATCATAGCCGGCCATGGTGCTTTGATCGCCAGATTGCCCATCTGATTTGCCGGGACTTCATTTCCTTCATTATCGACGATTGATGCTTCAATCCCCGGAATTGGTTTGCCCATCGACCCAGGACGGATTTCCAACGACGGCAGATTAACGATCAACTGTGCCCCTGTTTCTGTCATCCACCATGTATCATGGATTCGCAAATCGAACGCCTGCAAACCCCACGTGATGACTTCCGGATTTAACGGCTCCCCGACACTTAGCACATGGCGCAGTGACGAGAGATCGTGTTTTTTCACAGCATCTTCACCAGCACTGACCAGTTTCCTGAGTGCCGTTGGAGCGGTATACCAGACGGACACATGATAGTTATCAATCGTGCCGTACCAATTATCCGGACTAAAACGGCCACCGCGCACGACATTCGTCACACCATGAAGCCATGGGGCAAAAATGCCGTAACTTGTGCCCGTTACCCAGCCCGGGTCAGCTGTACACCAATAAATATCGTCTTCATGCAGGTCCAGCACCCATTCAGCAGTGGCGTAATGCTGAATCATCGCATTGTGCACGTGATAGACCCCTTTTGGTTTGCCGGTTGAACCGGATGTATAGTGGATAAGCATGCCATCTTCCAGATCAACCCACTCAATATTAAAAGCCGATGATGCCACCTTCATTTCCTCAGCATAATCAATATATTTATCAGCTGTTTTGTTGTGTTCACCGACAAGGACAATTTTCTCAAGATCAGGTAAATCATCCTGCGGGACACGCTCCAATAATTCCGGTGTTGTAATCAGCATGCTCGCTTCACTGTCCTGCAGACGGTCACGGACGGCCTGCTCCATAAACGCTTCAAATAACGGCCCGGCAATCGCACCGGTTTTTAATATACCGAAAAATGTGATATAAAACTCAGGGCTTCTCGGCAGGAAAAGAAAGACACGGTCGCCTTTCGCAATTCCTTGTTTTTTCAATACGTTCGCAAATTGATTGCTTTTCCCGCTTAATTCAGCAAACGTCATTTTTTCCTCACGGTCGGGCGCGGAATACAGAAGAGCCGCTTTATCTTGTTTGGCCGGATCTTCTGCATGACGATCAACCGCCTCGTACGCCATGTTCACTTTACCTGTCTGATGCCAGCTGAAATGTTTTTTGACTTCATCCCAAGAAAATGATTCACGCATCGTTTCATAGTTTTGCAGGTTGTACTGGCCATCTTGTGCTGGAATACGTTGCATATCCATGCCTATCACCTCAACTAAAAGATTTGTAATCGGTTGCAAAACCGTTTTGATTGAAAACACACGATAATTGCAACAACAAGCCAATTATAGAAAGTTTTATAAACATTTTGCTAACTTGTTATCTATTTTAGAACATTTTGTGACAATTTTAAAGTATTTAGCGTTAAATACCTTAAAAAAATCCCCTTGCTTCGAATGACGATAAGGAGATTTTTATTATTTCAATTTGTGCCTGGGCCTGTTGTTTCGCTGCGTTTTTCCCTTTCTGAAATGATATACGCACATGCCGCATCACCTGTAATATTCAAGGATGTCCGCATCATATCCAATAAGCGGTCCACGCCAATAATCAGAGCAATTCCTTCTGTTGGCAGGCCGATCTGGTTTAATACCATGGCCAGCATAACCAGCCCAACACCAGGCACACCAGCAGTTCCAATACTTGCCAGTGTAGCCGTCAGGATGACCATTACAATATCGGTAAACCCGAGATCAATGGCATAGACTTGGGAAATAAACACCGTGGCAACCGCCTGCATGATACCTGTCCCATCCATATTGATGGTCGCACCGAGCGGCTGCACAAAACTGCTGATGGACTTTTTAACGCCCAGCTTTTCTTGTGCCATCCGCATGGAAACCGGAAGTGTAGCACTGGAACTGGAGGTACTAAACCCAACCGACATTGCCGGGAAAAATGCTTTATAAAAGGCAAGCGGGTTGCCTTTCCCGATTCCCCAAATGGCCAGACTGTACGTCAATGCGCCATGAAGCAAGAGACCCAATATGACAGCAACCATATACATGGCCATCGAACCGAGTGCATCCAACCCGGCATCACCAAGTGCTGAGGCAATCAGGGCAAACGCACCATATGGAGCAGCTTTCATCACTAGATTAACTAGATATAATAATATTTCATTTACTTCTTCAAATAACTGATGAACCCGTTTTGTTTTATCACCCAACACCGCAAGCGCAACCCCGATAAAAATGGCAAACGCGATAATCTGCAGCATATCGCCGCTCGACATCGCCTCTATCGGATTTTCCGGAATAATGTTAATAAGCGTTTCCATAACCGGCGGCGGTGCTTGTTCATCATATGATTTACCACTAATGTTAAAATGGCCGCCCGCACCAGGCTGCAGCACATAGCCGACACCAATGCCGATCGATAAGGCAGCTGCTGTCGTTACAAGGTAGAAAACAATCGTCTGCACACCAATCTTTCCCAGCTGTACAGGGTCACTAAGTCCTGCAGCCCCTAATACGATAGACACAAAGACAATCGGGACGACCAGCATCATAATCAGATTTAAAAACAGCTGGCCAACTGGATTCAGCGCATACTGATCAACAGCAGAGAAGACATCTCCCGGCGCAAAGCTTAAACCAATACCGGTGATGACACCCAACACAAGCGCAATCAGGATTTTTTTCGTCAGATTCATGCTGCATGTTCCTTTCTTTGCTGGATTTCGTGTTGTTATGTTAATGATAATAAATTCAGAACGGATATATTACGATTGTAATATGAGGCACGCCCCCGGCAGGAATCGAACCTGCGCACACGGCTTAGGAGGCCGTTGCTCTATCCCCTGAGCTACGGGGGCACTTGTCAGTAAGACGTGTCCAATGGAAAGACAGACGTATGAAAAAGTGGAAAAAAGCACAATAAACATTATACAAAATTTCCGGCCGAATGAAAAGTGTCTTTTATTTTTACATGGAACTGCTTTTTTTTATATGCTAAAATAATACCATCTGTCGACTGAACATCGATGGACGGGAGGGAACGTTATGGCAGAAGTGCCATTTATTGCGATTGAAGGGCCAATCGGCATCGGAAAGACATCATTGGCAGAGAAACTATCGGCCCACTTTGGTTGCCATCTGTTGAAAGAAATCGTCGAAGAAAACCCGTTTCTGGGAAAATTCTACGATAACATTGAGGAATGGAGCTTTCAGACAGAGATGTTTTTTCTCTGCAATCGCTATAAACAACTGGAAGATATCGAACAATACTATCTCAATCAGAATAAAGGCGTCATAGCTGATTATCATATTTTCAAAAACATGATCTTTGCGCGAAGGACATTGCCAGCCGATAAGTTTGACAAATATAAACAAATTTACCATATATTAGCAGATGATATGCCCCTGCCAAATATGATGATTTACTTGCATGCCAGTCTTGATACGATATTAGAACGAATCCGCCTGCGTGGCAGGGAGATTGAGCATAATATCAAGTCGTCTTACCTGGCTCAGCTCGCACAGGATTATGAAGACTACATGAACGAATTTGAACGGCGCCATCCGAATATACCGGTTATCCGGATCAATGGGGATGACGTGGATTTTGTCAATCACCAGCAGGATCTTGACGACATCATCGATCATGTGGGACAGCATCTGGCCAATCTTCAGGCAATAGCCAAACGATAAAGGGGAACATTAACATGAATTTACGGCATAAATACGAGATTCCGCATGACAGCATCATTACGGTTGCCGGCACGGTTGGCGTCGGGAAATCCACCATGACCAAAGCGTTGGCGAATGCCCTGAACTTTAAAACGTCTTTTGAAAAAGTGGAAACCAATCCGTATCTCGGCAAATTTTACGATAACTTTGAACGATGGAGTTTTCATCTGCAAATTTATTTCCTGGCTGAACGTTTTAAGGAGCAAAAGAAAATTTTCGAATATGGCGGAGGATTCATCCAGGACCGATCGATTTATGAGGATACCGGCATCTTTGCCAAAATGCACTACGAAAACGGCACGATGTCCAAAACGGATTATGAGACATACACCAACCTGTTTGAAGCCATGGTGATGACACCTTACTTTCCACATCCTGATTTGCTGATTTATCTGGAAGGGTCCTTCGAGAATATTATGGAGCGGATTCACAACCGCGGCCGGGAAATGGAAAAAAATACATCAACATCGTATTGGGAAGAACTGTTTGATCGCTATGAAGCGTGGATTAATAACTTTAATGCCTGCCCGATTCTGCGCATTGATATTTCTGATTATGACTTGCTGGAACAGGAAAAATCGATTGAACCGGTTCTGGAAAAAATCGGCCATTTTATCCAGCAATCACGCAAGTGGAAAACACGACAGCTGATCAGATAAGCAACAGGTGCCCCGACGAAGGATGATGTGCCGAATGTAGCCGGCCACCCTTCTTATTGGAGCACCTTTTTTAATCGATTAACCGGTAAGACGTCTTCCATTAACCTGCCTCATCCTTAACACGTATTCTTTCATCTTAAGTTGAATCCCCAACACTATTAAGACTTATAAAAACACTCTCAGTGATTTATATCACCGCTTATCTTCGTCGTTTGCGGTATGCTAGCTGAGACTGACACTGAATCAGAAAGGAGGCATAACGATGGCCACCATTCATACTGAAAATGAACGGGATCTTGTTGTAGAAGCTGATTTGTCCGATCTGCAGGCTTTCATTGATGAAGCCACACACAACTTGGATGATTACATAGATGAGATTGCCGTTATTTATGACAAGATGCCCAAGTTCGACTATATATACTTTTGCTTTTATGCCTATTCGACGTATCGACTGCTGGAATCGACGCTGGGCTTTGATACAACCGATGTCGGGCATATCCGGGTGGTCGCGCCGGATGAATTTTTCTATGCATTCTATGGCATGATTGCTACTCTCCACACCGGAGCATCGGCTCGGGAAAGCAAGGAACGTGGTGCCTGACCAGTTGCTTGTTTCTACAGTTTTTTCCCTAATTCAATTGACCGTTCGCGTGCCTGTTGTACACATGCCATGACTGCTTCATAGACATTATGGCCGCTCAATGTTTCCAAGCCGGCCTGGGTGGTGCCACCGGGACTGGTGATATTTTCACGTAGCTTGGACGGATTCAAGCCGGATGTCCGCAACATTTCCCCGGCACCGACAATCGTCTGCGTGATTAGATCATGGGCCGTGTCATAATCTAATCCGGCTTCCACCGCTGCCGTCTCCATCGCCTCGACTAAATAATAGACGTAGGCCGGACCGCTTCCGGAAATAGCCGTTACCGCGTGCATATCCGCTTCAGCTACTTCGGTTGCTGTCCCGATTGTACTAAACAGCTCCATAGCCGTCTTTAAATGTTTTTCCGAGGCAAATTTCCCCCGGGTAACAGCAGTCGCCGATTGACCCGCTGCTGATGACGTGTTCGGCATCGCCCGGACCACCGGCATTTCGTTACCAAGCAATTGGGAAATCGTATCGGTGGCCACGCCTGCCACAACAGAGATGAGCAGCTGATCCGCACTCAGGCAATCACTGATCGACGTCACCGAAGCCTCCAGATCATAAGGCTTAACAGCGATGATAATAACATCGGCACCGTCCACGGTTTTTTGCTTGTCGTCTGTATGTTGAACCTCATATTGCTTTTCCAAAAATGCTAATCGTTCCTTATCAGACTTGTTCGTGACAAAAATGCGTTCCTTTGGTAAAAATTCACTGTTTACGATGCCGGTCAGGATGGATTCCGCCATTGATCCGGCACCGATAAAAGTCAATTTTTCAATCATCTACATACCTCCTAAAAAATAAAAAACACCCCAGATCCATCCAGCCAAAGGACGGACGTGGGGTGTTTCCGTGGTACCACCTTCATTGACATGCCAGGCATGCCCACTCTGTTTTCATAACGCAGCGAGACTGCGGTCAGGTTCTAGTCTGACAACTCCAAGGCAGGTTTCACAAAAGCCAGCACCGATGGAATCTTTCAGCCGGTGAATTCCATTCTCTTTCGGGCGCATTTTGCTACTGACCTCTTCTTCGTTTTCAAAGTTATTATTCATGACATGCAGCTTTTTATTAATTAAGATGTATTTTTATGTACTATACCTGCTAATATGTTGATTGTCAAGTATAAAACAAGGCCTTCACCAGGTTTTTAGTGAAAGCCTTATTTTTCAGATTGAAAAGGCTGATTTTTACTGATCAATCGATTCCCGTAAAGCCTGCAGTCGTGGTGCCATACCATCCCCTGCTTCAATCACATATTCATATTGAATGACCAATACATTTTCCCCGATTTGATAGGCGTAATACCCTTGCGGCGGGTCGGAAAAATGTTGCCGAATTCCTTGGTATGGGTTCTCATCCTGTGATGTGTCAGCTGGATCTTCCGTATAGTTGAAATCACCGCTATATTCGGATTGTATATTGGAAACGGCGTTATCAAGATTGGCATCTTCCATAACTTCAAGTGTAACCCAGGCATTATCGGCATCGCTGTAGTGTCTGACAACCTGATCATCCACGGTATAGTTACCCAGAATCTCTTCAATTTGATACTGAATCCCATATGGTTCAAGTGTGTAGTTGGTAACCATTACCTCTTCCGCCATGCCTTCAATCATAAGGTTTCGAGTTTCAGTACCCTGTTCCGTCACCGATAATTCTTCCGGTATCTGGGAATCCTCAAGAGTTTCCGCTGTATCGTCTGTGTTTTCAGCGGGTTTCTGTGCTTTTTCATTTGTACTTTCGCTGTATTCAAATGTATCATGCTCCTCAGTCGGCGAAACTGATTGATGATTGTTGATTATAGTCATGACGACTACACCAGAGATCAGCAACGCTGCTGCAGTCGATAACCAGATGGCTGATCGCTTGAATGTTGTCCGCCGGCGCTTTTGGGCCGCATGCTTTCGGATCGCCGTTTTCATTGATTCTTTTTTCTGAGGGTCTAACGAAACAGATGGTTTCAATGACGTTAACTCCTTTTGCAATTCGTCTTCATTACGATTCATGATAGCCCTCCTCTATTTTGCCCTTTAAAGCCTTCAATGCCCGGTGAAAGGTGACGCGCACTTTCGTATCAGGCCATTTTAAAATACCGGCTGTTTCGGCGACCGATAATTCTTCAATTCCCCGCAAAATCACAACATCCCGATAATCCTGTTTCAGCTTGGCAATCGCCTGATGCAATTGCTGTTTTGTTTCATTGGCTAGTTGTTTTTCCTCCGGTGACACATCGGTTTGATCGTCATACGTTTTGATCAATCGACGCCAGTCCTGCCGTTTCTTTTTCCGGGCCTCATCAATGGCCAAGTTTCGGGCGATTGATATGAGCCATGTTTTGGGGCTCGAGTCACCTTTAAACGAATCATAGCGGTTAATCGCTTTTATAAAGACTTCCTGCACTAAATCTTCCACATCGGGTGTGGACATGTAATAGGCAAGAAATCGATAGATATCATCACTGTAGGCATCAAACCAGTCCGTGATCAATTCCTCATTCAAGCCCGCCGCCTCCTTTGACAGGTTTTCTTCATGATAGCTTCTGATTATTAGACGATAATTTGCATCATATATTACATGATTCGGGAAAAATGGGCCATATAAAAACACATCCATTGCTGTTTGGATGTGCTTCGTATTTCCATATCCATATAAACATACAGAACCGCTACAATGCTCATTGTAGCGGTTCGGTGGTATCTCCAAATTTTATGCGATTTAGATTAATGAAGGAGGTAGAGGGATTCGAACCCCCGCGCGGTTTGACCCGCCTGTCGGTTTTCAAGACCGATCCCTTCAACCAGACTTGGGTATACCTCCATATTGACGACAAGATTTAATTTAACATGTATCATCCCTGGTGTCAATTCTTTTTATGTTTTTTGGAAAAATATTAGGAAAAAGGACGTACATCCTCTCTCCTAGTCATTTTACTTATGCCTTGATAACGTCTTTACCGCCCATATATGGCCGAAGTGCTTCCGGAATCACGACAGAGCCGTCTTCCTGCTGATAATTCTCCAAAATAGCAGCGAGCGTGCGACCGACAGCAAGGCCTGATCCATTCAATGTGTGGATGAACTCTGGTTTGCCGTTTGCTTCACGACGGAAACGGATTCCCGCACGTCTCGCTTGAAAGTCCTCAAAGTTGGAGCATGACGAAATTTCACGGTACGTTTCCTGGCTCGGGATCCATACTTCGATATCGTACTTTTTGGCAGCTGTGAATCCAAGATCACCCGTACACATATTCATAACCCGATACGGCAGGTTCAGCCGCTGCAATACCGTCTCAGCATGACCCGTCAATGTTTCCAGCGTGTCATATGAATTTTCTGGCTTGGTGAAGTGCACAAGCTCAACCTTATTGAATTGGTGTTGACGGATCAGCCCGCGGGTATCACGCCCGGCAGATCCAGCTTCAGAGCGAAAATTGGCGCTGTAGGCCGCATATGTCTTCGGTAGCTTATCACTGGTCAAAATCTCATCCCGGTGAAAATTCGTGACCGGCACTTCGGCTGTCGGTATCAGAAAATAGTCCAACGCTTCCAGCTTAAACACATCTTCACTGAATTTAGGCAGCTGCCCTGTTCCGGTCAGGCTTCCGCGATTAACAATCTGTGGCGGCATCATTTCCGTGTAGCCATGTTCATCCGCATGCAGATCCATCATAAAATTAATCAGTGCCCGTTCCAGCCGTGTTCCGAGCCCTTTGTAAAACACAAAACGACTGCCGGTCACTTTGGCTGCCCGCTCAAAGTCGAGAATGTCCAAATTGGCTGCGATATCCCAATGCGGTTTTTCCTCAAAATTAAATTCCGGTAAATTGCCCCATTGACGTGCCTCCACATTGTCATCTTCATCATCACCAATCGGTACACTCTCATGCGGAATGTTTGGAATGGACAGCATAATCGTCTCCAATGTTTCTTCAATTTCTTTCAATTCCCCGTCAAGTTGCTTAATGTTGTCCCCGACTTCCCGCATTTCCTTAATGGCCGGTTCCGCATCTTTCTTTTCTTTTTTCAGGGCAGAAATCTGTTTTGATGTTTCGTTGCGTTTGGCTTTCAGTGTTTCTGCTTCCGAAATGAGCGTTCTGCGTCGTTCATCAAGTTCCTCGAACCGCTCCAGTTCAGATAGATCCTCCCCGCGGTGAGCTAACTTTTCTTTCACTTTCTGAAAGTTATTCCGTAAAAACTTCATATCCAGCATCGTTATTCCTCCTTCAACAAAAATATAAAAAACTCCCGTCCCCATAAAACAGGGACGAGAGTGTATTTCCCGCGTTGCCACCCTTGTTGAAGCGCCGTATACGCTTCCGGCTCTGGACACGATAACGGGTTTAACCGGGTCTGCCTACTGTCGTTTTCAGCAAACCAGTTCAAGGATGGATTCACATGAAGCTTTCATCGGTTTTCAGCGGTCACCGACTCTCTGTGACAAAGCCATCATGCTACTGGTTCCTTTCATAACTGTTCAGTCATTTTGCTCTATCATAGCCGACTTTTCATGACGATGCAAGTGCCTGTTCTGATTGTTCCACCATACCGGCAAAATATGCAATCAAACGATTGTCATCCGTCAATTCAGGATGAAATGCGGTACAAAGGTAATGCCCCTGTTTTGCGGCCACAATCCGGTTGTCATACGTTGTCAGCACGTCCACATCAGAATCTGCCGTCACAATATACGGTGCACGTATAAAGACAGCATTCACATCGTCACCAATGTGCTTGACGTTAAGATTTGCTTCAAAGCTTGCCACCTGACGGCCGAATGCATTCCGAGCCACTGTCATATGCATCAGACCAAGATGGCCGCCCGTCCGCCCCTCAATGTGACTGGCCATTAAAATCAGGCCGGCGCACGTTCCGAAAATGGGTTTTCCCTGTCCGCCAAATTCCCTGATAGCATCAAAAAAACAATAGCTGTCAATCAGTCTACGCATTGTCGTGCTTTCACCGCCCGGCAAAATCAGACCATCGATCTCATCCAGCTGTTCTTTCCGTTTAATTTCAACGGCCGTCGCACCCGTTGCTTCAATCGAGCGGATGTGTTCCCGTACCGCTCCCTGCAATGCCAGTACACCGATAACACTCATACCAAAACCTTCTTTCTATTCGCTGCGGTCTTGCATCCGGTCATGAGCTTCCAAAGTCCCCATTTCGATTCCCTTCATGGCCGTCCCAAGATCTTTGGACAACTCACCGATCAATTTGTAATCGGTATAATGGGTTGTTGCCTCCACAATCGCTTTGGCGTATTTTTCCGGGTGGTTGGATTTGAAAATACCGGAACCGACAAACACACCATCCGCTCCCAGTTCCATCATCAGAGCTGCATCAGCTGGTGTCGCCACACCACCGGCCGCAAAGTTGACAACCGGCAGACGACCTTCTGATTTAACGTCTAAAAGCAGTTCATAAGGTGCACCGATTTCTTTGGCATACGTCATCACTTCATCATCTGACATTGACGACAGTTTTCGGATTTCCGATTGCACCTGGCGCATGTGACGCACCGCTTCTACGATATTGCCGGTACCAGGCTCACCTTTTGTGCGCAGCATGGATGCCCCTTCCCCAATGCGACGCGCCGCTTCACCCAAATTACGGCAGCCGCATACAAATGGCACCGTATAATCCGATTTCTTCAAATGATACAAATCATCCGCCGGTGTCAGCACTTCACTTTCGTCAATATAGTCAACACCCATTGCTTCCAGAACGCGTGCTTCGACAATATGACCAATCCGGGCTTTGGCCATAACCGGGATTGAGACAGCATTCATTACTTCCTCGGTAATTTCCGGGCCGGCCATGCGCGCCACGCCGCCTGCTGCACGAATGTCAGAAGGGACACGTTCCAGTGCCATAACGGCGACTGCACCTGCTTCTTCTGCTATTTTCGCCTGTTCTGCGTTGACCACGTCCATGATGACGCCGCCTTTTTGCATTTCGGCCATCCCGCGTTTGACCCGATCGGTTCCTGTGTTTGTCATATCGTTTCCCCCCATATAATTGTTGGATAAAACTATTTTATATCTTGCAGACCGATAGATGTTTTCGGTACTGCTGATTTAAAACCAGCCTTTCACTGTGTCAACAACTGTATTGAAAAGATTGCCGAAGAAGCTGCCAATGGCACCAAGTGTCAGCATGAACCAATTATTTTTTTCAACAGTATCTTGTGCTACCAGATCGATTGACCCGTTTCCACCATTCGGGGTAATAAATCCATAATCACCGTCACCATCGTAAACAATTTCAGCTGTCCCGACCTTTTCACCTTTTTCAATTGGCGCCGCAAGCTCCCCGTCTCCATTCAATTTTTCCTCATCCAACTGATAGGTTATGCTGTAGCTATCAGCCTGGTCTCCTTTAACCGGCGTACTGAATGCTTCCTTCGTGGCAACGGCGACCGTATCCTCTTTCCCTTTGGATACCGGGATAGTGGCTTCATCTTCCAGCTGGTATCCGGCCGGGAAGATTTCCTGTGTTTCAAATTCATCAAATCCATAGTCCAGCAGTTTGGCTGTTTCCTCGAAACGTGCTTCCATACTTTCGGTTTTCATCACGACTGATATCAAACGGTTATTGTCACGTTCAGCCGTACCAGTGAAACAATATTTGGCAAGGTCTGTATGGCCGGTTTTTAAACCGTCAACACCTTCGTAATAGAATTGCTGTAATGAACTGGCTTCTTCTTCGTCATGGTCGAGCATCCAATTCCAGTTCGTGATTGGCTCACCCTCAAATTCAGCTGAAGGAATCTCGGTGACATCAAGTGCACCCGGGTAATCGTTGATTAAATGGTATGCTAGCAGCGCCGAAGAACGGGCTGACATCAGATTATTGGCATCCGGATCAGTTCCCTCGGGTACGTTTTCCCCAAGTGAGGCATTGGCAAGCCCTGTGGAGTTGACAAATTCCGTATCCGTCATGCCCATTTCCTCAGCTTTATCGTTCATCATCTTGACAAATTCGCCTTCAGAACCGGCAACCAGCTCAGCCAAAGCGATGGTTGTCGCGTTGTCCGAATTGATCGCCATCGCATCGTACAATTGCTTAACCGTATAATCTTCATCCTGCTTCAGTCCGACACCTGAAGAGGATGCGTCGGCCGATATGCTATACGCATAGTCACTGATCTCTGTTGTCGTATCCCAGCTGATTTGACCTTCTTCGATCGCCTCATGGACGAGATATTCGGTCATGATTTTGGTCATACTCGCTGGAGGTAGTGCCATATCGGGGTTTTTGGCATAAAGAATCTTTCCTGTCTCATAATCAACCAATATCGCGGATTCGCCCTCGATATCGACCGGGTCTGCTGCCTGTACTGATAACGGCTGTACCGTTATCGTTGTCACCATCACCATTGTGGCAAGCAATAATGACAACCATTTCGTCACGTTGTGTGTCACGTTCTCTACCTCCATTTTATGTTAACGTCATTTTTCATCTAGTGTCATACCTCTGATATTTTACCATAAAAAATAGAGAAAAAATAGATAGGGAAGGGCCCTATCTATTGAATGGTCAATATTCCCTAGTTTTGCAAGGAAGTTTGTCCTACGAATAGTTTGGTGCTTCTTTTGTAATTTGCACATCGTGTGGATGGCTTTCCCGCAATCCGGCATTGGAAATCTTGATAAACCGGGCCTCTTCGCGTAATGCATCAATTGAACCGGTGCCGCAATAACCCATGCCGGCACGCAAACCGCCGATCAGCTGATGAACGGTATCAGCAAGTGGCCCTTTATAAGCGGTTCTTCCTTCAATCCCCTCCGGCACCAACTTTTTGGCATCTTCCGCATCCTGAAAATAGCGGTCCTTGGAGCCTGCTTGCATCGCACCGACTGATCCCATGCCACGATAGACTTTATATTGCCTGCCTTGGAAAATCTCTGTCTCGCCTGGGCTTTCCGCGACACCGGCAAACATACTGCCCAGCATCACGACATGCGCACCAGCCGCCAGTGCCTTAACAATATCACCGGAATACTTGATCCCACCATCAGCAATCACCGGGACGCCATACCGGGAGGCAGCAACAGCACAATCATGAACAGCGGTTATTTGGGGAACACCGATGCCTGCCACAACCCTTGTCGTACAAATGGATCCGGGACCGATGCCGACTTTAACAACCGATGCCCCTGCTTTAATTAAATCTTCCGTCGCTTCTGCTGTCGCCACATTCCCGGCAATAATCGTGAGTTCAGGATAAGCGTCGCGCACTGCTTGGACTTTCTGCAAAACACCTGCTGAATGGCCATGGGCTGTATCAATGACGATGGCATCAACACCGGCCTCAATCAGTTTATCAATCCGGGTCATGGCATCGCTCGTCACACCGACAGCTGCTCCGGTGAGTAACCTGCCCTGGGAATCTTTTGCAGCTTTCGGGAACTCAATGACCTTTTCAATATCTTTGATGGTGATTAACCCTTTCAGTGTGCGTTGTTCATCGATCAACGGGAGTTTCTCAATCCGGTGTGCCTGTAGTAAATGCTCAGCTTCTTCCAGGGTTGTCCCGACAGGAGCAGTCACCAGGTTGTCATGCGTCATGACGTCTTTAATCGACGTAGCATAATCCTGAATGAAACGCAAGTCACGGTTCGTTAAAATACCAGTCAGTTTTTGCTCTTCACTGTTGTTGACAATCGGTACGCCGGAAATGCGGAATTTGCCCATAAGGTGCTCGGCATCAAAAACCTGATGTTCCGGTGTCAGGAAAAATGGGTTTGTAATGACGCCACTTTCGGACCGTTTCACCCGATCGACCTGTTCAGCCTGATCTTCAATCGACATATTTTTATGAATGATGCCCAATCCGCCTTGCCGGGCCATGGCGATCGCCATATCAGCTTCCGTCACCGTATCCATACCGGCACTGATCAGTGGCGTATTCAGTTTGATTGTCTCAGACAGACGTGTGCTGGTGTCCACATCATTTGGCAGGACTTCCGACTTGGCAGGCATCAATAATACATCATCAAATGTCAATCCCTCTTTAGCAAACTTGTCATCACGCATGTTTATCCTCCTCCTGACCATGTTGTTAATATAATATGATTATTATCTTCCCACTTGGTGAAACTATGTGATAGATGGCGTTTATCCACGATTCTATTGGTATATACAATACGCGAACTGGCTGTTTTTTTCAATATCCTTAGACGGATATGATAAAAGAAATGCAATTCAAACAATTCGGTACGGTAATGAGAGGGATTTTATGGAAACAAAGCAACTGACGGACTTTTATACCTACCTCCAATCACAGCAAACAGCACAGCATTATTTATACGGCTGTTACCAGCAGATGAGCGACATGGACGCAGCTGTTAAAAGTTTTGAAAACAGCCATGCATTCATGCAGTATCTCGATCATGGTATACGGTTTTTTGAGAATGGCCAAAAGTTGGAGACATTGCTGCAGCCAGTGCTGTTTTTTTATGGGATGGTCCATTTGCTGAAAGCCGCTTTATTAACCAGCAGACCTCATTATCCTGAGTCAACCGCAATACTCGCACACGGCGTCTCAACCCGGAAGCGCAAGAAAAGGGATTACACGTTTATGGATGATGAGATGAAGATTCAGCATAACGGACTGTATCCTTATTTTTCGGAGCATCTATTCGCCATTAAAGAATCACCTTTTTCCAAAATCAAAATGGAGCGCCTGTTAAGCTTAATTCCGGAAATGACCGCGTTATTCGGGTTTCACAACAACGAACGGATGATAGCCGTCGGCGAGCCGGGAACTGCTTTATTCAATTTCCCGGCGTCGCTATTGGACAGCTATCATCTGACGGGCAATGCTTTTATCAAGCGAATCAAACCATATTTGCCGCGGATTCGTCATATCGAAACAGGTGCTTCGATGATTCAGGTCGAATTGGCTCAACCTTTCCAGCCAGAAGAAAACAGTCCGTTTTTTACGGACAGGGAGCGCGGGGCTCTTTACTTTCCGGTCCGCCGAGAAGATTATTTACCAGTTTCTGAGATCATGGTACATTACTTGCTTCTCTACAATTTGAGCATGCTTTGCCGCTATGAACCGGAATGGTGGGGGGATTTGCTGGCAGCCAAACCGGAACAGGATTTTCCCTTTATTAAAACATTTTTAAAAACGACATCGGAAAAAGTGCCCCTTATGATTGGTGAGCTACTAATGCAAAAACATGTCAGCTATTAGCACTGGCATCGGATGATAAATGAACAAAACCGTCGATAAAAACTTGGACAATATGATGATCAAGTTTCGTAAAATGATCGTGCTGCAGTTTTTTAATTGCCGCGAAAGGTGACTGTTTTTTCTGATAAAACCGCTCACACGTCATAGCATGATACATATCACATACAGCGATGATACGGGAATAGCGATGAATGTTATCTTTCTCGAGTCCCAGCGGATAGCCGGAACCATCCAGGCGTTCATGATGCTGGAGCACGGCCAGTTTGACGACTTGTGTCAGTGCAGCAGCTTTTTCGATCATCCGGTACGAATAAACCGGGTGTTTCCTGATATCGTCAAGTTCCGAACGGTTCAGTGGCTTATCTTTTGTCATGAGCGTTTCATCCACTCGAGCCATCCCACAATCACTCAGCGCTCCGGCCAATCCGACTTGCAGCCATTCACCTTTCTCATACCCCAATTGTTTGGCCAAAAAAGCCGCCAGGATCCCGACAGACACGCTGTGGTGATAGACATAGTCTGTGCTGGTAGCGTATTGATCCAATGTATAGACCGCCAGCCCAACATGGTCGATGGATTCAAACAATGGGATAAGCACCTGACGTACGTCAGCGATATCAACCATGGCATAATGCTGCCAGTTCTTAAATAGTTTTTTATAATCATCGACAGCATCCTGGTATTGCTTGGCAAATGAGCGTGATGCAATCCATTCTGTGGATGCCGTGCGCTTAGCTTCATTTGCTGCTTCAGGGTTAAAAGGCCTACCATCCGCCAATGTTGCTGAGACATCAACAGTCGCCACTAAAAATTTATGTAATACCGTAATGTGTTCCTCAGTTAAAACTGTTTTTTCCGGGATGATTGGTTTCGTCGTTTTTCCTTTGACATCCTTTAACAGCACACATCCCGGTGCCAGCTGTGAAGGTTCAACACGCATCACATTCCCCCCCTTTAAATTATGGCTGTTATCTAATTTGACACAAAATCCATAAACTACGACGTAACTGTTGCTGGATTGTTTTCTATAAGTACGTGTCATTCCCGCCGTCCAGGATCGCTGCGGGCGGATGCTTTCCGCGGGCACGGCCTCAGCCTCCTCAGAAGCAAAGAACGCTTCTTCCGGGGTCTTCGGGCACGTGCTGTTCCCGCAGGAGTCACCGCCCTCCGCTCACCCGGACTAGTTAAGTTGCGTGATGCGATTTACTATTATTGCCGTAAATCCAAAACTAGCGAAGGAAAAACACTTGGTGCTCGTCACGTTAGTAGCAATTTCGGTGAGGCAGACGCTCCTCGCAGGTTGAAGCGTACTCGGTGAAGTTTTGCTTTGTGCTCGTCACGTTAGTAGCAATTTCAGTGAGGCAGACGCTCCTCGCAGGTTGAAGCGCACTCGGTGAAGTTTTGCTTTGTGCTCGTCACGTTAGTAGCAATTTCGGTGAGGCAGACGCTCCTCGCAGAAAAGATTGCTGACGCACTGCTGGTTCTCACCGATGCCTTTAGTCCCGCAGTCCTCCATGTAGTCTCCGTGTATTTCCTCCGCTGGGTATTGCTCTCTGAGAAACCAAAATATTTTATGACGGATAAAAGAAAGACTTTAAACCATTGAAACCAGCAGCTGGAATATGCGAGACTCCTGTGGAACAGCGAGCCTAAGAGACCCCACAGCGAGTGGTTTTTGCGAGCGAGGAGGCTCGTGGTGAGCCCACGGAAAGCGAGTATATTCCAGCTGCGTCGTCAGAGAGCCTTACTAAATGCTACCAATTGGACTTCCTGAGTCTGTGTTGCAATTTATATCAACTCCGAAAATTTAAGAGTAACGAAATTTACGAAAAGAATCTAAATTATAAGGCTTCTTTTCGTATTGGTTGTTGTTATTGGTTAAAAGAAATCGATGCGTTAGCCGATTTCGTTATTGAAAATGTCATCCTAAATTTTATACTTCTTTATTTTTCAAAAAAGTGACCCGGTAATCAGCACTTATTGACTGTGATCGTGCTGTTCGGGTCACCTCTAGGGCTTTCAGTCTGTTAGCTGATTATCATTCGTTGTCTTCTTCCTGACTCTCTGCTGCTTCTGTTTCCGTTTCCTCAATATCTTCCGCATCCTCTTTTTCCACTTTGGCAACTGTGGCCACTTCTTCATCATCCTGAAGGCGGATCAGACGAACACCTTGTGCATTCCGGCCAATTCGGGAAATCCCCTCAACCGGAATACGGATTAGCACACCGGCAGCCGTAATGAGCATCATGTCTTCTTCACCTGTAACGGCTTTTACGGCGACGACTTCATTGTCATCAGCCAGTTTACACGTGAAAATCCCTTTACCGCCGCGATTCGTAACACGGTACTGTTCTTCCGGTGTTCGTTTGCCCATCCCTTTATTGGTCACATGCAAAACCTGCCAGCCTTTATCAAGGATCTCCATGGAGATGACGTCATCATCATTCCTTAGAGAAATACCGCGTACCCCGGCAGCATTCCGTCCCATAGGGCGAACCTGGTCTTCCGGAAAGCGAATCAGATAGCCGTTTTTGGTTCCGATCATGATATCCTTCGCTCCGTCCGTTAACCTGACCGAAATCAATTCATCACCATCACGCAAGCCGACTGCAATCAGGCCGCCTTTGCGTATGTTGGCAAACTGTGACAGGTTTGTGCGCTTAGCTAAACCGTGTCTCGTTGTGAAGAACAGATAGTAGTCATCACTGTATTCCGAAACGGAAATAGCTGCATTAACCCATTCATCTTTTTCAATCTGCAGTAAATTAATGATTGGGATACCTTTGGCAGTACGGCTGAACTCCGGAACCTCATAACCCTTGGCTCGGTATACTTTCCCTTTATTCGTAAAGAACAGCACCGTATCATGTGTGGAAGTGGAGACTAAATGTTCAACAAAGTCATTCTCATTGGTTCCCATCCCCTGGATACCACGGCCGCCACGCTTCTGCGTCCGGTACGTGGAAGCAGGGAGCCGCTTAATATAGCCCTGGTGTGTCAGTGTGATGACGACATTTTCCTCAGGAATCAAATCTTCATCTTCAATAAAGTCTGCACCACCGGTGACGATTTCGGTACGGCGCTGGTCATCAAATTTGTCCTTTATTTCCGTCAGTTCTTCCCGAATAATCTCAAGAACCTTCTCGTCATCTGCCAAAATTGCTTTTAATTCATCAATCTGTTTGAGAAGGTCATTATATTCATTCACGATTTTTTCCCGTTCCAGGCCTGTCAGACGCTGCAGACGCATATCCAGAATGGCCTGTGCTTGCTTCTCACTCAAATCGTAATTTTCCATCAGTCCGTCACGCGCGATATCGGTTGTTTTCGAATGACGGATTAGAGAAATGACCTCATCCAGATGATCCAGGGCTACACGCAAACCTTCCAGAATGTGCGCACGTGCTTCAGCCTTTCGCAGTTCAAAAGCTGTACGCCGTTTGACGATTTCTCTTTGGTGTTCCAGATAATATTCCAGGCATTGCTTAATCGTTAAAACTTGCGGACGCCCATTAACCAATGCCAGCATGTTGATGCCGAACGTTGTTTGCAGAGCAGTATATTTATACAGATTATTTAATACAATATTCGGATTAGCGTCACGACGTAATTCAATCACGACGCGCATCCCATCGCGGTCTGATTCATCACGCAGGTCGGTAATGCCGTCAACGCGTTTATCACGGACAAGCTCGGCAATTTTTTCAACCAGCTTGGCTTTATTAACTTGATATGGCAATTCAGTCGCAATGATGGATGATTTGCCATTCGAGTGTTCATCAATATGAACCTTTGCCCGAATGGTTACCGAACCTTTACCGGTCTCATAGGCTTTTCGTATGCCACTTCGGCCAAGGATTTCACCAGCTGTTGGAAAATCAGGCCCATGAATATAGTGTTCTATTAACTCATGAATGGTGATCTCCGGATCCTTGCTGACAGCTAATACCGCATCAATCGTTTCACCAAGGTTATGAGGTGGAATATTCGTTGCCATACCAACGGCAATCCCGGCTGCACCATTGACAAGCAAATTTGGAAAACGGGCTGGAAACACAACCGGTTCTCGCTCTGTTCCATCATAGTTATCCGCATAGTCAATGGTATCTTTATTGATATCACGCAACAGTTCCATGGAGATTTTTGACATGCGGGCTTCCGTATACCGCATAGCTGCTGCAGAGTCACCGTCGACCGAGCCGAAATTACCGTGACCGTCAACAAGCATGTAACGGTAACTGAAATCCTGTGCCATTCGCACCATGGATTCGTAGACCGCCGAGTCCCCATGCGGGTGATACTTACCGATGACTTCACCAACGATACGGGCAGATTTTTTATACGCCTTATCTGCATGCATGCCAAGGTCGTTCATGGCATATAAAATCCTGCGATGGACGGGCTTCATGCCATCCCGCACATCTGGCAATGCCCGTGATACGATGACACTCATGGCATAATCGAGAAAAGACGTGCGCATTTCCTGGCTGAGATTAATTTCCTGAACGTTTGGACGTTGTTCATCTGCCATTCCAATACCTCCAAATTCCTAGATCAAAGGCGCTGGCATCCGCTTAGCCCAGCACATTTAAACAAGACCATTCCTATCGTTCGTCAAATATCCAAATTCTGGACATATTGAGCATTTTCTTCGATGAAGTTGCGGCGTGGTTCCACTTTATCACCCATCAGCATATCAAAAATATGGTCAGCATCCATGGCATCAGATAACTCAACCTGAAGCAATGTCCGTGTTTCCGGATCCATGGTTGTCTCCCAAAGCTGTGAGGCATTCATTTCACCAAGCCCTTTGTAACGTTGCAGACCCGGCTTTGGTGTTTTCGGCAATTCATCCAAAATGCGTTCCATTTCCTCCTCATTGTAGGCATAATGGGCAGCTTTGCCCTGCTGAACTTTATATAATGGCGGTTGTGCAATATAAACATAGCCATGTTCAATTAATGGACGCATATAACGATAGAAAAAGGTTAACAATAATGTTCGGATATGCGCGCCGTCGACGTCAGCATCGGTCATAATAACAATTTTATTATAACGGGCTTTGGTTATATCAAATTCTTCGCCAATCCCGGTTCCCAATGCTGTAATCATGGCCCGGACTTCTTTATTGGATAATATTTTATCGAGACGTGCTTTTTCCACGTTTAAGATTTTGCCGCGCAATGGCAGGATCGCCTGAAAATGCCGGTCACGTCCCTGTTTAGCCGAACCACCGGCAGAGTCACCCTCAACGATATACAGTTCACTGATGCTGGCATCCTGTGATGAGCAATCAGCCAATTTACCCGGCAGATTAGATACTTCAAGGGCGCTTTTCCGGCGTGTCAGTTCACGCGCCTTTTTCGCCGCAATCCGTGCACGAGATGCCATCAGGCCCTTTTCCACCACGATTTTGGCCACGTCCGGATTTTCAAACATGAATTTGGAAAATGTTTCACTGAATGCTGAGTCCGTTACGCGTTTCACTTCACTGTTGCCAAGCTTTGTCTTCGTCTGCCCCTCGAACTGCGGGTTTGGATGCTTAATGGAAATGATCGCTGTCATGCCTTCCCGGACATCATCACCACTTAAGTTCGGGTCATTTTCATTAAACATATTATTCTTCCGTGCGTAATCATTAATCACCCGTGTAAGGCCGGATTTAAAGCCTGATTCATGGGTGCCGCCTTCATATGTGTGAATGTTATTGGCAAAGGAATAAATATTGCTGGCAAACCCGTCATTGTATTGAATGGCAACTTCAACCGTAATTTGTTCGTCTTCACTTTCAGCATAAAACGGTTCATGCAGCTCTTCCCGGTTACGGTTGATATATTCAACGTATGAACTGATGCCGCCCTCATAGCAATACGCAACCGGCTCTTCATTAGTCCGCTTGTCCTCAATGGAGATGGTAATGCCTTTATTTAAAAAGGCTAATTCACGCACACGCTGCTCAAGTATGGCAAAATCAAATTCCGTCGATTCTGTAAAAATCTCCGGGTCCGGTTTAAATTGTATTTTCGTACCGGTTATAGCCGTTTCACCGACCGTTTCGATTGGTCCTTGTGGCACACCTTTTTCAAACCCGAGGTAGTAAATGTTTCCGTCACGATGAACATAAACGTCCAGATGGCTGGATAACGCATTGACGACGGAGGCCCCGACACCATGTAGCCCGCCGGAAACCTTATAACTGTCATTGCTGAATTTACCGCCCGCATGAAGCACGGTCATTATCACTTCAAGTGCCGGCTTGCCGGTTTTTTTCTGAATATCAACCGGAACACCGCGGCCGTTGTCGATCACGGTCAGGCTATTATCCTTTTCAATGATCACCTGGATTTTATCACAGTATCCCGCCAGCGCCTCATCTATACTATTATCGACGATTTCCCACACGAGATGGTGCAACCCTTTTTCACCAGTTGTCCCGATATACATGCCGGGTCTTTTCCGAACAGCTTCAAGTCCTTCCAGCACTTGGATCTGATCGGCACCATATGCTTGTTCATGTGACATATTTTGTTCTGCTGACATCTTTTCACCTACGTTTCCTGGAAAAACTCACATGTCGCTCCGTCATGTTCAATTTTAATGCATAACGAGCGATGAGTTTTCGTATACTTGTAAACAATATGGTTTGAGAACGATTCGTTACTCGATTTCATCGGAAAAGTCATCTAGTTTGCTGATCGTCGAAATCATACTGGCGCGTTTTTTCAGTGTGGAAACAGACAACGAGCTGTAATAGATGGTGTCGCTCGTTACCACGACTGATTTTGCTTCGTCAGTCGGGCCGTAAACTTTTTGCTGTTCAGCGGCCTGCTCCACCATTTTTTCCATAATGCCTGATGATGTCACGACACTGTAATCAATAATCGAAATGACATCCTTTGACTGAATGACATTATCATTGCCAATATGAATAAACATCGTATCCCCCCAGCGTCATGTTTCAACCGTGCCTTGATCCACCCGGAATAATTGTGCTTCATGCAGTGTTTGTTGATCAATCCCGTCGATATTGGTTGTGGAGACAAATGTTTGCACTTTTCCACGGATCGTATTTAATAAATGGGATTGTCTGTGATCATCCAGTTCACTTAACACATCATCAAGAAGCAATACCGGATATTCGCCGACTTCATTGCAGATCAGCTCAATTTCAGCCAGTTTCACGGATAGAGCAGTTGTCCGCTGCTGTCCCTGTGAACCGTAAGTCTGGACATTTTTAGCGTTGACATGGAAATGGATATCATCGCGGTGTGGTCCGATTAAGGTGGTGCCACGGTCGATTTCCTTTTCCTGCAGCTCAAAGAATGTATGGGTATATATATCCACCAGTTTATCCTTGTCCGTTGATTCTGATACCTCAATCGTCGGCGCGTAACGGATTCCCAGTTTTTCAGTGCCGTGACTGATGCCTGCATGGATCGGACCGGCCCATTGCCGCAACAAATCAAGGAAAACAAACCGGCGTTCCAACAGAATGGCTGCATGCTCAATCATTTGTTCTGTTAATACATGAAGCATCGTTTTATCCTGTATTTCCCGCCGCTGCAGTTGTTTCAGCAGATGATTGCGCTGTTTCAGGATTTTCTGGTACTGACCAAGATGGTAAATATAAGTCGGCTGAATCTGACCAAGTTCCATATCGATAAAACGGCGTCTTGTTTGCGGTGCTCCCTTAACAAGCGACAGGTGTTCAGGAGCAAACATGACCACATTCAAAGCACCGATATAATCACTCAGTTTTTTTTGTTCGATCCGGTTCAATTTTGCCTTTTTTCCTTTTGTCGACAACATAATTTCCAGGGGGAATGACTGTTTTCGCTTCGTTATCCTACCCTCTATTTTAGCATAGTCGCACTCCCATTGGATAAGTTCTTTTTCCCGCGGTGTACGGTGGGATTTGGAAAAGGCAAGGACATAGATGGCCTCCATCAGATTCGTTTTCCCCTGAGCATTTTCACCAATGATGATATTAATTTTATCATGAAAGGATATGGCCAGCTTTTCATAGTTCCGGTAGTTTTTTAATTGTAATTGTTCAATATTCATGCAAATTCCCCATGGCTAGTCTTTTGTGACCATGTAAACACCCATATCGTCTATTTCGATAACATCATCCGGATAAAGCTTCCGCCCCCTGCGATGTTCTGTTTCGCCGTTCACAAGCACGCCCACATCCTGCAAAAATGCCTTGATCATACCACCGGAATCAAATATATTCAGCAGTTTGATAAATTGACCCAGTGGAATATAATCCGTTTGAATCGTTATTTTTTCAGGTTTCTGCATGTTGATCACCAGACTTTTCATTGATTGACCTAACGTTCTTTGTACTTCCTATCTATTTTACTAAAGATTTCGTGTTAAGGAAAGGCTGGAGGTTTAATTTATTGAAATAAGGCGGGAAATGGCCGGTCTTGAAGATATGGAAAGCAGAAAGAAATCGGCTGAACCGCCGATTTCTTCTTAATACGTTCTGACCGGCAAAATCAATTGTAAAATCGAATCATCATCGACCGGTTTAAGGATAAACGGCCGCATTGCTCCGGTGAATTCAATTCGAACATCCTCATTCCCAATTACCTTCAACGCATCGAGCATATACTTCGCGCTGAACGAAATCTTTAAATCCTCACCTTCAATGGACTGAATGGAAACTTCTTCTGCTGCCTGCCCGACATCAGGTGAATTACTGGTAATCTGCAGCAGCTGGTTTTCTTTCGTCGTTAATTTGACGACATTGTTCCGTTCTTCCTTGGCAAGAAGTGAGGCACGATCAATCGTATTGATCAAATCCTTTGTTTTGATATGAAGTACGGTTTGACTCTGATCCGGTATCAGCCTGGATGTTTCCGGATAATTTCCATCCAGCAATCTTGACAGAAAATGTAAATGTTTGGTCCGGAATAAAACCTGGTTATTGGTCACGCTGATTTCGATTTTTTCACCTTTGTCATCGAGAATTTTCGATAGTTCATTAAGACTTTTTCCGGGAACCACAATGTTGGACGAATCTAATCGTGTCCCTTCCAGTGGAATACTTCTCGCGGCAAGGCGATGGCTGTCTGTCGCTGTAAAACTTAATGTTTCATTTTCGATCTTGATGTTGACACCTGTCAGGATGGGTCTTGTTTCCATGGTGGATACAGCAAACCCGGTTTGTCTAATCAGATTCTTCAGCAAGTCTGATGAAATTTCAAAACTGTCATCGGTCTGGACTCTCGGCAATTGCGGGTATTCGCTGGCATCCTGCCCATTAAGATTAAATTTCGCCTTTCCTGACTGAATTGTAACATTCAAGTTTTCATCTGTTTGGATTGTCACTGTTTTTTCTGGCAATTTCCTGACGATGTCCGGGAAATAACGTGATTGTAGTACGATACTGCCTTCTTCAATCTGTTCGACGTTGATCATGCCGTCTTCTTCAGCCGGAATAAACGATTCAATTGAGATATCCGAGTCACTTCCGGTTAGTATGATGCCATCAGCTTTCGCTTCAATTTTCATGCCGGTCAGAATGGGAATGGCTGTTCTTGGCGAGATAGCTTTCATAACATCCTGCACACTGGATATTAATTGTTGGCGCTGGACAATAAATTTCATGAAATGGATTCTCCTTTGGTATATTATTATTATTTTTTTATAAAATACCGTAATAACAGTACTAAGGCCTGTGGTTATGTGGATAACAATTGGAAACTTGCAAATAAAGCGGTTATACACATGTGGAAAAGTTGTTTACAAGTTTGATCTTTGATTCACAACATCCACATGTGTATAACTAAAATGATTTCAGCTGTTCTTTTAATTCTTCAATGTCTTTATGCAATAGCGTATCATTTTCCATCATTTTGACGACTTTTTCGTGTGCATGAATAACCGTTGTATGATCCCTTCCGCCAAATTCGTCACCAATTTTCGGCAAGGAGAAATCCGTCAGTTCCCGTGATAGATACATAGCGATTTGCCGTGGAAAGGCAATTGACTTCGTGCGTTTTTTGGCGGCAAAATCTTCTAATCGGATGTTGTATTTTTCCCCGACAGCTTCCTGAATACCATGTATCGTGATGGTCCGTGGTTTGTTGCTCGGGATGATATCTTTCAAAGCGTCAGCTGCAAGTGATGCATCAATATCCTGATTAACGAGAGATGAGTAGGCAACGACCCGGATCAGTGCCCCTTCGAGTTCTCGGATGTTAGTATCAATCTGATTGGCAATGTAAAGCATCACTTCGTTCGGTATATCAAGTCCCTCAGCTTTGGCTTTTTTCGTTAAAATGGCGATCCGCGTTTCCAGATCCGGCGGTGTAATGTCGGTAATCAGGCCCCATTCAAATCGGGAACGCAGACGATCTTCAAGTGTCGGGATCTCTTTGGGCGGCCGGTCACTTGAAATGATAATTTGCTTGTTTTCTTCATGGAGCGCATTAAATGTATGAAAAAATTCTTCCTGTGTTGATTCTTTTCCGGCTATGAATTGAATATCATCGATTAATAGAATATCGACATTGCGATACTTGTTCCGAAACTGGGTTGCTTTATTGTCCATGATAGCGTTGATAAATTCATTCGTAAATTTTTCCGATGACAAATAAACAACGTTCGCTTCTGGATTGTGCTCCCGGACATAATGGCCGATCGCATGCATCAAGTGTGTTTTGCCAAGTCCAACGCCGCCGTATATGAATAATGGATTATACGCTTTTGCCGGTGCTTCCGCGACAGCCAGCGATGCGGCATGGGCAAACCGGTTTCCGGAACCAATAACGAATGTGTCAAATGTATATTTGGAATTCAGCATCGTTTTGTCGGAATCTGTTTTTCCGTTGTTGCCCGTGGGTACTTTTTTTGGTGCTTGATCAGCGTCATCAGCAGGTTCCTGCGTATCGGGAATAATAAACCGTGTCGATAGCTTGGCTCCGGTAATTTCAAGCAAAATCTCATCAATCAAACTGGTATAGCGCCCCTCCAGCCAGTCGCGCGCAAATTCATTTGGCGCCATAATGGTAAGTGTGTCGTTATCCAGTGACTCAGCTTTTGTATTTTTTAGCCAGGTTTCAAAGCTTGGTTTACTGATCTTTTCTTCAATTTTTTCCAATGTTGCTTCCCATAGCTCTTGGATGTTTTGCAATTCGCTTCACCCCTTTCAATAGTTGGTAGGTGGCAGATGATAGAAAAACCCTTTCGCGATCAATCATGATGGATTATGGAAAGACGGAAAGGTTTTTTGTTGCAATCGATGCGATTATTTGATTGTGGACGGTGTATATGGACAGTGAAGGCTGATCAGCTATTTTATGAACGCTATCCACATCACCGTTGATAACTTAATAAACAGAGGTGTATATGTATATCCACATGCTATCCACAATCTGTGGAAAAACATTCAACATGAATATCTTTTACACATGGTAAAGCACAAATATAATACCAAAAAAAGCCGCACCATGCAACGCTTTTTCGACACTTATCCACAAAATCCATCCCTTGTAGACAATTTTTATCCACACTACTAGATTTTGTGAGTAATATGTCGATAATGGTTGTGGATATAATTTTTTGTGGAAAAATGCTATCACATGAGGGTGTGGATAATTTTTCTGCGGGTATGAAGTTGACATGGGTCTGCCTTTTTCATTATAATGTTTTAGACTGCCATAAACACGTGGTTGTGACGATTGTAATTCCTCAGGGAGGTGTATGATAAATGAAGCGAACATTTCAACCAAATAATCGTAAACGGAAAAAAGTACACGGATTCCGTACCCGGATGCGTTCAAAAGACGGACGCCAGGTACTGAAGCGCCGTCGTCGTAAAGGAAGAAAAGTATTGTCTGCATAGACCACTGACACCATCAGTGGTCTTTTTTCCACTATGCCGGGGAAAGATGATGGATGAAGGTGATCGTATTGAAAAAGAGATATCGGATAAAGGATAACCAGGAATTTCAGCACGTCTTTAGATATGGGAAATCGTTTGCCAATCGGCAGCTTGTTCTGTACTATATTGAAAAACCCGGCCAGATGCACTTCCGGATCGGTTTGTCTGTTGGCAAAAAGATCGGCAATGCTGTCATGAGAAATCAGATCAAACGGTATTTGCGGCAGGCGTTTCTCGAATTGGAAAACGATGTCCGGTCAAATTATGATATGATTATTATTGCCCGGAATCCGACAAAACGGATGAATTTTCACGAGGTGAAGAAAAGTCTCATTCATTTGCTGGGCAAAAAACAGTTGTTGATAAAAAAATAGGTATGTTTCCCGTTTTTATATAGAATCTTTTATTTATTTAATGGTAAAATAGATGAGACTCGATACATACGGTTTTTTAGCGATAAAAAGAATATATTATACGCGCTGTAGGACGAGGACGAGTCCCTGAGTTTTTCTGATCAGTTAGGAGGAAATAAATTGCATAAGAAGGTTTGGTTGCTTGTAGCCTTAATCGGGTTACTGGCACTTCTTTCCGGGTGTACACAAATAAATGAACCAGTCTCTGCTGAAAGCGAAGGCATCTGGAACTCATTTTTTGTTTATCCCTTATCACAAGTCATTATTTATTTTGCTGAGTTGTTTAGTGGCAGTTATGGTTTAGCGATCATTATCCTGACGGTTATTATTCGTCTGATCTTACTTCCATTGAACGTTAAGCAGTTGAAAAGTTCTCAAGCGATGCAGGAAATCCAGCCCGAACTTAAAGAGCTGCAGCAGAAGTATGCATCTAAGGATGCGAATACCCAGCAAAAGTTGCAGCAGGAGACAATGAATTTATTCCAGAAGCACGGGGTAAACCCGCTCGCTGGCTGTCTGCCGATCTTTGTGCAGATGCCGGTATTGATTGCGATGTACCATGCGATTATGCGGACACCTGAAGTGCAAGAGCATACCTTTCTGTGGTTTCAATTGGGATCTTCAGATTACATTTTGCCGCTGATTGCTGGTGCAGCCACATTTCTGCAGCAAAAATTAATGATGGCAGGAAGCGCGGCTGCCCAAAATCCGCAAATGATGGTGATGTTATATGTCATGCCGATCATGATTGTAGTTATGGGTTTCATTCTTCCAGCAGCATTAGCACTCTATTGGGTAGTGGGGAATGTGTTTATGATTGCTCAGACGGTATTCATTCGCAAACCGATGATGAATGATCAAAAAACTGGAGGAGACAAAAAGTGAGAGAAATAACTGCTAGTGGCCAAACGGTTGAGGAAGCGGTCCAATCAGCATTAGAGCAGTTAGACACCATAAGGGACCATGTTGACGTTGACGTGATTGATGAAGGTAAAAAAGGATTATTGGGCGTGTTTGGCTCCAAACGGGCAATTGTTAAGGTAACGGTAAAGCAAAATCCGATTGAGGAAGCAGAAAATTTCCTGCGGGATATCACCGAAAAAATGAATGTACAAGCTGAGGTGACGCCAACAGTATCCGGTGATCACGTCACCTTTGATTTGTCCGGAGATAAAGTTGCCATATTAATCGGTAAACGCGGCCAAACGTTGAATGCGATCCAATATTTGGTGCATCTCGTCCTGAATAAGGATGCGGATACGTTTTACAGTGTGACTGTCGATGCGG
Source organism: Lentibacillus salinarum (assembly GCF_042679865.1). Lineage (NCBI taxonomy): Bacteria > Bacillati > Bacillota > Bacilli > Caryophanales > Bacillaceae > Lentibacillus > Lentibacillus salinarum. The sequence continues at coordinate 93,726 of NZ_JBHTNH010000028.1, forward strand.
AGGGTTACCGTGACCGTCGGAAAGAAGCACTTGAGGCGCTCGCGCATAAAATGGCGGACAAAGCGAAACGACTGAATAAAGCTGTGACCCTTGAACCAATGCCCGCATTTGAGCGCAAAATCATTCATAATGCATTACAGGTAAATGATCAGGTTTCAACCTATTCAGATGGGGCTGAACCGCATCGGCGCATTATGATCAAACCAGCAGTTGGTAATTAAAGCAACCCCGGTCTTTCCGGGGTTTTTTGTACAATGATAAAAAAGTATAACATTTCAGGTGACGTCTTCAATCGTGAAATTGGCTGGTTCGCCGATTTCTTCAAGTCTGACTACCGGCCTCTGACCTTTGATATCTGAAAAGCCGCGTCAGTCTTTTTTCTTAGTTATATTCGTTGAAAGTTGATGGTGATGTAAGCCGGGAGATGCCTGTTGATAAAGCTTTTGCATAAATAAAGCCATCTATTCACATGTGGATAGATGGCTTTATTTATGGTATTAATGATTATTAACACTGTGGATAAGTTTATTTTTGCTAAAATGTGTGGTATTCTATTATATTGTTGGCAGAACAATTAACACATTGACTATAGATAAAACATTACGGATATGATGGAGGTGAGAAAGCTGGAGACAGAAACGATAACAGCCATATCAACACCGGTTGGTGAAGGGGCGATTTCGATTGTCCGGTTGAGTGGTGAAGAAGCTATTCCAGTAACAGCTAGGTTGTTTCAGGGTGAAAGTTTGCTTGATGCTGCGTCGCATACGATTCATTACGGCAAAATCATCGATCCCCACACACATGAAGTGGCGGAAGAAGTAATGGTCACCATCATGCGGGCACCGAAAACGTTCACCAGGGAAGACATCGTGGAAATTAATTGTCATGGTGGCATGGTTGCGGTTAACCGTGTGCTGGAAATTGTTTTGGAACAAGGTATCCGGATTGCCGAACCGGGGGAGTTTACCAAACGCGCGTTTCTGCATGGCCGGATCGATTTGTCACAGGCAGAAGCGGTGATGGACTTGATCCGTTCGAAAACGGACAAAGCGATGTCGGTTGCGTTAAAACAGATGGATGGACGTCTTTCGGAGCTGATCGGCCGGCTTAGGCAGGAGCTGCTGGAAACTGTTGCTCATGTAGAAGTGAATATTGATTACCCTGAATATGATGATGTTGAAGAAATGTCCCATGACATGATGCGCGTGAAAACGAAAGACGTGCACGGGGAGATCGAGCATTTACTGGAAGTTGCGAAACAAGGCAAAATATTACGCGAAGGGCTATCAACGGCGATTATTGGCCGGCCGAATGTCGGTAAATCATCATTAATGAATACACTCGTCCAGGAAAATAAAGCGATTGTGACGGAAGTACCCGGGACAACTCGCGATATCATTGAAGAATATGTCAACGTCCGCGGTGTACCACTCAGACTGGTTGACACAGCGGGAATTCGTGAAACGGAAGATATTGTGGAAAAAATCGGTGTTGACCGCTCACGCCAGGTACTCGGTGAGTCAGATCTCATTTTATTTGTGCTCAGTTATAATGAAGAACTGACGGATGAAGATCGAAAGCTGTTTGAAGCGGTTCAAGGAATGGATTATATTGTGATTATCAATAAAACCGATCTGGAACAGAAGCTTGACCTGGAAGAAGTTAACCAGCTCGCTGAGGGTAAACCGGTCATCACGGCGTCATTAATCAAAGAAGAAGGCGTCGATGAGCTGGAATCCGCCATTGCTGAAACGTTTTTTGCTGGTGATATTGATACGGGCGATATGACGTACGTCTCCAATATCCGTCATATCCAATTGCTGAAACAAGCGAAACAGGCATTGGAAGATGCCATGGGAAGCCTGGAAATGGAAATGCCACTCGATATTGTCCAAATTGACGTGACCCGCACGTGGGAATTTTTGGGTGAAATCATTGGCGACACAGCTAGTGACAGCCTGATTGATCAGCTATTCTCACAATTTTGTTTGGGGAAATAGAAGAATAAAAAAGATAAACGGATTAACACACCAATAGAAAGGGTGAAAAAGATGGTCTATAATGCCGGACATTATGATGTCATTGTCGTTGGCGCTGGCCATGCCGGTGTAGAGGCGGGTGTTGCGGCAGCCAAAATGGGCGCGAAAACATTAATGCTGACACTCAATCTGGATATGATCGCATTTATGCCGTGTAACCCGTCACTGGGCGGACCGGCTAAAGGCATTGTCGTCCGTGAAGTGGATGCGCTTGGTGGTGTAATGGCTAAGGTAATTGATAAAACACACATTCAAATGCGCATGCTGAATACACGCAAAGGACCGGCCGTTCAAGCATTACGGGCACAGGCAGATAAGCCGCTTTATATTAAAGAAATGAAACATGTCCTGGAAAACCAGGAAAATCTGACATTAAGACAAGGCATGGTCAATGAGCTGATTATGGAAGATGGGGTGTGCAAGGGGGTCCTCACGGAAACGAAGGCTGCCTATTACGCCGATCAGATCATTGTTACGACCGGAACGTTCATGCGTGGTAAAGTGTTGATGGGCGATCTCGAATATGAAAGTGGCCCGAACAACCAGCGGGCATCCATCAAGCTGTCCGAAAACCTTGAAGATCTCGGCCTTGACCTGACCCGCTTTAAAACGGGGACACCGCCACGTGTCAACAGTCATTCCATTGATTATTCCAAAACGGAAATGCAGCCAGGCGAAGAAAAGCCACAAAGTTTTTCTTATGAAACAACGGAATATATTACGGATCAGATTCCGTGCTGGCTCACGTATACCAATGAGTTCACACATCAGATCATTAACGATAATTTATCATTGTCCGCCATGTATTCCGGTATGAAACGTGGGACCGGACCGCGCTATTGTCCATCAATTGAGGACAAGATCGTTCGTTTTAATGATAAACCGCGTCACCAAGTTTTCCTCGAGCCGGAGGGAAGAGATACAGAAGAAGTGTACGTGCAGGGATTGTCGACGTCACTGCCGGAAGATGTTCAGCACGAATTGGTCAAAACGGTACCAGGACTGGAAAACGCCGAAATCATGCGTGCAGGTTATGCCATTGAATATGACGCTGTTGTCCCGACACAGCTATGGCCAACGCTCGAACTTAAAAGCGTTCCGGGACTGTTTACAGCTGGGCAGATCAATGGCACATCAGGCTATGAAGAGGCAGCTGCTCAGGGTATTATGGCGGGCATTAATGCTGCTGCGAAAGTTGTCGGCAAAGAACCGCTCATTCTCGACAGATCACGTGCCTATATCGGTGTATTAATTGATGACCTCGTGACGAAAGGCACAAAGGAGCCTTATCGTCTGTTGACCTCCCGTGCCGAATATCGTTTGTTGCTGCGTCATGATAACGCCGACATGCGTTTGACGGAAATCGGTTATGATTATGGTTTGATCAACGACGAACGGTACACCCAATTTGTTGAGAAAAAACGTCTCGTTGAGCAGGAGAAAAAACGTCTCGCCAAAATGACCGTTAAACCGGAACCAGCAGTACAACAAATGTTGCAGGAAGCGAACGGTTCACCGCTGAAAGAAGCTGTCAAAGCCTACGATATGCTGAAACGCCCTGAGGTTACCTACACAATGCTAGAGCAGGTAATCGAGCCGGATGAATTACTGCCGGACATTGTCAAGGAACAGGCAGAAATCCAAATCAAATATGAAGGTTATATTAAAAAGGCCAATGAGCAAGTCGACCGTATGCTTAAGATGGAAAGCAAAAGGATTCCGGACAATATTGATTATGATGATATTGACGGCATCGCTTATGAGGCTAAGGAAAAACTCAAAAAAGTACAGCCGCTTTCGGTCGGGCAGGCGTCACGCATAGCAGGCGTCAACCCGTCTGATGTCTCTATCCTGCTTGTTTATATTGAACAGGGTAAAATTGCGCGTGCAGCTAATTCGTGACTAAAGGAGCTCATGAACTCATGAAACCGGACCATTTTTTTCAGACGTTACGTGAACGTGGTATTGACTTGAATGACACCCAACAAAAGCAATTTGCTGTTTATTTTCAAATACTGGTGGACTGGAATGCGAACATTAATCTGACCGCTTTGACGGCTGAAGAAGATGTGTATCTGAAACACTTTTATGATTCGGTATCAGCCGCATTTTATCATGATTTTGCCAGAGACTTAACGATTTGTGATGTGGGAGCCGGGGCAGGATTCCCCGGTATCCCGCTTAAAATATGTTTTCCAGATTTAAAATTGACCATTGTCGACTCATTAAAAAAACGGATTCATTTTTTACATCAGTTAGCTGAACAACTTGGTCTTGAAGATGTTGCATTTTATCATGACCGAGCGGAAACATTCGGGCAACATAAACAATTCAGGGAATCCTTTGATCTCGTCATTTCCAGAGCCGTCGCTCGAATGACGGTTTTAAGTGAGTTGTGTTTACCACTTGCTAAGCCAAATGGTGTCTTTTTGGCGATGAAAGGGTCACAGGCTGATGACGAAATGAATGATGCCAAACAGGCGCTAAACAAGTTGGGTGGCGAATTGGACGCAATCGATACATTTCGGTTACCCGAAGAAGACAGTGAGCGTTCGATTATTACAATACATAAAAAACGAAAAACGCCAAAAAAATATCCGCGAAAACCTGGACTTCCCAACAAAGACCCAATTAGCTGATCCCCGATTGAACAGCGAACCATTAGCAGAGAAGATGGTGGTTTCACGATACCTGTTGCCTTCGTCTTATATCATGGTCCGTATGACGACAGGTTGAAAAGGAATCTGTTTTATGCGGGTAATGATCCATTACCGTCGTTTTCCCATTCCTGCCGATTTCTCCTTTGCTGGTGGTAGTTTTATTTTATATGATGATTTCTTACGCATTCAGGCTTTTATATGATAGAATAGTAGACAGAGTTTGACTGAACGTTGTGGTCTGGTGATGGGTTATCTATTTCCAGCCGCGTTGTAAAAGAAAGATAAAACAGCCGGACGTCGATAAGGACAATGACAAGCAGACGGAAATGTTTCACGTGGAACATTCCTGTTTTATATATTTCTTGTTGAAGGCACAGAGGGCATCTGAATCAGTGATGGATATAAATAATGACTAGCCTGAGAGAACCCGTGAAAGGGATGTGTCTGTCAACTGCGGTGGCAGAAGGACATAAAAAGAGCCTTGAACATAGAGCATGATAGTAAAGGTGGTGTTTGCTGGTGGTAAGTCCACTAAACCGCATATTTGGGATGGGAGATAAACATGAACCAGCACCGGTGGAAGAAGACTACCATTCAGATGAAGTGATCGAACTTTCAATTGAAAAAATCGAGCCCAATCGATTCCAGCCAAGATCGGTTTTTAATGAAGAAAAAATGCAGGAACTGGCCCAAACCATCCATACACATGGCATGATTCAACCGGTTGTGGTCCGTAAGCTGGACGAAGAAGATAAATACGAGCTGATTGCCGGTGAACGCAGATGGCGTGCGGTCCAATCATTAGGTTGGGAAACCATGCCTGCTATCGTTCGGGGGATGACCGATACGGAAATTGCCTCGGTAGCACTCATTGAAAATCTTCAGCGGGAAGAGTTGACGGTGATTGAAGAAGCAAGCGCATACGAACGACTGCTGGATCTGCATTCACTGACACAGGAGGCATTGGCACAGCGCCTCGGAAAGAACCAGTCAACGATTGCTAATAAAATGCGGTTACTAAAGCTTCCGGAACAAGTCCAAACAGCTGTATTGGACAAGCAAATAACAGAGCGACATGCCCGCGCGTTAATCAAGATCAATGATCCTGATAAACAAGTCCAAATGCTTGAACATGTTTTAAACAAAGACTTGAACGTAAAACAGACAGAGGAACATATCGAAAAAATGAACCAAACGGCTGAAAAACCAGCCAAAAAACGCCCCAAACGTAAAGGTGTTAATAAAGATGTGCGGATTGCTATGAATACGATCCGACAGTCGCTGAATATGGTGTCGGATACGGGAATTGATGTCGAAACCGATGAAGAGGATCTGGATGATTTTTATCAAATCACGATCAAAATACCGAAAAAGAAATAATACATGTCTTCATATTGATTGATAAAACACCATTCATCTTTGCTCTTACAGAAGATGAGTGGTTTTTAAATCCAAAAAACAAAAGCTGCACTATTTCAAATGAAATCATAATTTAATAGCCGCTTTAATTAAAAAAGTGATAGAATAATAAGTATAGAATGTTAGGTAGGTGACAGCATGGGTAAAATTATTGCCATAGCCAATCAGAAGGGTGGCGTCGGAAAAACAACATCAGCCGTAAACTTGAGTGCAGGCCTCGCTCATTTAAACAATCGTGTTTTAATTGTTGATATAGATCCTCAGGGCAATGCGACAAGTGGCGTCGGCATCAACAAAGCTGATATGGATCAGTGTATTTACAATGTTTTGGTGGAAGATTTGCCTGCCGAAGATGTTTGTGTACCGACACAAGTTGAGAATTTAGACATTATACCTGCCACGATTCAACTTTCGGGCGCTGAAATCGAATTAGTATCAACCATTTCTCGGGAAATTCGCTTAAAAAAAGCGCTAGAAAGCCTTAAAGAGGTCTATGATTATATTATTATTGATTGCCCGCCTTCGTTAGGATTGCTGACGATCAATGCGCTTACATCGTCAGATACGGTCATGATCCCTGTTCAATGTGAGTATTATGCGCTGGAGGGGTTAAGTCAGTTATTGAATACCATACGGTTAGTGCAAAAACACTTGAACAAGTCGCTCATGATAGAAGGTGTTTTGCTGACAATGCTTGATGCACGAACAAATCTTGGCATTCAGGTCATTGAAGAGGTCAAAAAATACTTTCAGGATAAAGTCTATCAATCCGTCATACCGCGAAATATCCGGCTGGGGGAAGCACCAAGCCATGGTGAACCGATTATAACGTATGATCCAAAGTCAAAAGGTGCTGAAGTATATCTTGAACTGGCAAAGGAAGTGATCAATAATGGCGAGAGGGTTGGGTAAAGGAATCAATGCTTTTTTTCCATCTGAGCTGGAAGAAACACGTGATGATGTCATTCAGGAAATTCCGGTGAATGAGTGCCGGCCAAATCCATATCAACCGCGCAAAACATTTCGTGCGGATGCGATCGAGGAATTAAAAGATTCGATCCTGGAATATGGCATTGTTCAGCCACTGATTGTTCGCAAAAGTATTAAAGGCTATGAAATTATCGTTGGGGAACGACGTTTCCGTGCGGCTAAAGAGGCGGAATTGGCGACATTGCCGGCGGTTGTCAAAGATCTGACAGATGACAAAATGATGGAAGTTGCCTTGCTGGAAAATTTACAGCGTGAGGATTTGACAGCAATTGAGGAAGCCCATGCGTATCAGAATTTAATGAATGAGCTGGGCATCACACAGGATGAATTATCAAGAAGGCTGGGAAAAAGCCGGTCACATATCGCCAATATCGTCCGTCTCCTCTCATTACCGGAACAGGTTGTGGCTTATATCAATAATGGTGAGCTGTCGATGGGTCACGGACGAGCTTTACTTGGCGTAACAGATAAGGAACAGGTCATGCCGCTTGTCAATAAGATACTTAAAGAAAAACTAAATGTGCGTCAGGTGGAAGAGCTCATTGTTAAAATGAATGACAAGCCGGCCAAGAAGAAAGGCAAACCGAAAAAAGATATCTTTTTGCAGGAAAGAGAAACCGTTCTCCGTGAGCGACTTGGCACCGCTGTCTCTATTAACCGTGGAAAACGCAAAGGGAAAATTGAAATTGAATTTTACTCAAATGATGATCTTGAGCGAATACTGGAGACACTGGACAAGTAATTTAATATTGGTAACGCTTCGGACGAATGGATGCAGGCGGTTAACACGATTGATGCCCTCAGCCTTCCGTCATCCGGGAGTGCTATTTAGACGGCGTCACAAGACTGACTTGATACAACAGCATCTGGTCGGTCTTTTTTTATAAGATACGAAGGTATAAAATTTTGGACGACGTTTTCAATACCGAAATCGGACTTCTGACTTCCGCCTCTGACATCTAGGAAGATGAGGAAGGAGTCGAGTTTTTCTTACTTGAAAGTCACATTTTGCGGAGGAGGTTTTAGAGTGATCTACTTTGATCAGGCCGCGTCCTCGTATCCAAAGCCACCTGAAGTAGCCGAAGCCATGGTACAGGCAGTTAACGAAATAGGGGCCAATCCCGGTCGCGGCAGTCATAGGCTCGCCAGGACGGCAGCAGATTTGATAACCGGAACAAGGGAGAAAGCGGCACGTTTATTCGGCTGCAGCAACCCGAAACAAGCATTGTTTTTTGCGAATGCGACAGCTGCTTTGAACCAGGCCATCAAAGGATTCACCTGGTCAGCGGGCGACCATGTTATCGCGACGACCTTTGAACACAATTCCATACGCCGGCCACTCGAACATATCAAACATGAACATGGGGTTAACATCACTTACATAACCTGGGATGGCGATGAAAGTGCTTTTATACGACGCGTTGAAGAATCGATTACCGCCAAGACGAAATTAATAGCGATGTCGCATGCGTCGAATGTGACAGGTACTGTCTTTCCAGTCGGACAGACGGCGCATGTGGCTAAAAAAAAGCACATACCGCTGCTTGTTGATGCGTCACAAACGGCAGGTCATATACCGATCGACATGAAGGAGATGGGAATCGATATGCTGGCATTCCCCGGGCATAAAGGGTTATTGGGCCCCCAGGGGACAGGCATGTTGTTGGTTAATGGTGATGTTGACTTGCAACCGCTGCTTCATGGAGGCACCGGCCGTTTTTCCGAAGAACCGCTTCAGCCGGCACAATGGCCGGAAAAACTAGAGAGTGGTACATTGAATACGCCCGGGATAGCCGGGCTACAGGCTGCTTTAGCTTTCCATGAAACACGAGAACAGGAAAATGTTCCACGTGAAACAATGCTAAGCCAAGTGCTTTTACAAGGGCTGAAACAGATAGAAGGCGTCACATGCTACGAACCAGTGGGACAGGGACTGCATATGCCAATTGTGGCTTTTAATGTGCTCGATATCCCGTCACAGGAGGTTGCGATGATCCTTGATTCCCATTACGATATAGCTGTCCGCGCCGGCCTTCATTGCAGTCCGCTAACACACGAAATGCTGGAAACGATGGACCGGGGTGTCATTAGAGCAAGTTTCAGTCTGTATAATAACGAAGCAGAAGTTGAACAATTTTTACATGCAATCGGGGAGATAACCGAATCATATAAGGTGATATAAACATGGACAAATTGGGGTTGGGTTTATGGCTTTATTCGGAACAATTGTTAACGGTATCTGCATCATAGTGGGAAGTTTGATCGGATTACTCTTCACCAAAATCCCGGAACGATACAAGGAAACCGTCATGCATGGTATAGGGCTGGCGGTTATCTTAATCGGCTTGCAAATGGCGTTGGAAACGGAAGCGATTATCGTTGTGCTGTTAAGTTTGTTATCAGGCGCCATTATAGGTGAGTTCATCCGTTTGGAAGAAGGGTTGAACCGCTTGGGAGATTGGGTTGGCAGGCGATTTACGACGACAAATGACAATATTAGTGTTACTCAAGGGTTTATTACGGCTTCTTTAGTTTTTGTCATTGGTGCTTTGTCCGTTATTGGGGCACTGGATGGCGGTCTACGCGGTGATCATGAAGTTCTGATCACAAAAGGGGTCATTGATGGATTTGTCGCGCTTGTGTTAACCACGACACTCGGATTTGGCGTGATATTCTCGGTTATACCGGTAGTCGTTTATCAGGGAGCGATTGCCTTGTTGGCAATACAAATTAATAATTGGATTCCCGAAACGTTTTTAAATGGACTGATTGGTGAACTAACAGCAGTCGGAGGGCTTATGATTATGGCAATCGGCCTCAACTTGTTAAATATCATTCAAATACGAGTGGGAAATCTGCTGCCGGCCATTTTAACAGTTGGACTTGTCTATTATGTCTATTTATTAGTTTAGCTGGCTTACATACATTACGAAAAACTCTACTACGATTAGTGGTAGAGTTTTTTACATTTCTTTTTTAACGTTGGTCATGTTATGTGCCGGGATAGCCGGAATTGAACGGCTGTAAGTCAATTGCTGATCGACTTTGTTCAATAAAGCAGCTATAAGTTTCGCCATTTCGACGACAAGAGAAAGCCTTGTATTCTGCAGGGTGGCATATTCCATGAATCCGCTGATGTTTACCACCCCGGTCATATGGATATCTCCAATGGGCGGAAGCTTTTTATTCAGAGCTGCTCCGGGGTTGAGTGAACCGGTGTCCGTAATGATTGTCCCGACTGAGGTTGTTTTACCGAGTGATGCATCCACCGCCATGATATATGGGTGTTGGTGCTGCTTGTAAATGTGCTGCACATACGTTTCCATATTCTGTGCATGAACAGGATCGGATAACGTGCCGTACACATGGAAATGCTTTGGTTTCATCTCGATTAAATAAGATCCTGTCAGTGGCCCAAGTGCATCACCAGTCGATCGATCTGTTCCAATACACACAACGACATATTCCTTCGGGGCTGTTGGAAGCCAAGAAATAATTCGCTCGTTCATCTTGTCCATCAGCAGGGGATCGGTATAGTGGATTTGCAGTTTTTCCTTTTTGGGGATGAAACGGTTCATGAGATTCATAGCTTTTCCTCCACAAACATATTGATATTAGTATACGGCAAAAATGATTAAACTATACGTCGGTCAGTATAATGGAGGAGAAGCGATGTTACGGGCAGGTCTGAAATGGATGTTTTTAATCATTGGAACAACGATTGGAGCCGGTTATGCATCAGGACAGGAGCTGTGGCAATTTTTTGGCTATGAAAGTGGACTGGCTATCCTGCTGTTTACGGTGTTTTTTTCTGTGAGCTGCTATGTCATTATGCGTGTTAGCTACCAGCAGGCCTCGAATGACTATTTGCCGGTGCTCCGTGTAATTGTGGGGGACAGGTTGACAAAAGTATATGATATCATGATATTTTTATATTTATCGACGACGACTGTTGTTATGATAGCGGGAAGCGGTGCAACCGGACAAGCTTTTAATCTTTCCTTCTGGTGGGGGGTTCTGGTCATAACGGTCAGCCTGATTGTGTTGTTTTTAAAAGATATCAGCGGTTTGCTGACCATGAACCAGGTTGTCTTACCGTTATTGCTGGGCGGTCTGTTGTTTATTTTAATTTTATTTACAAGAGATCAAGGATTGAATATGCTATCTCATTTGCATGAACAGCGTAATTGGACAGCCGCTTTTCCTTTTACGGCATTGAATATCCTGCCGCTGATTGCTGTACTGGGCGCGATCGGCAACAAAGTTAAAACGAAACAGGAAATCTATATTGCGGCAACCGGTAGCGGGTTGATTCTGGGGGTTCTCTCATTTATTTACAACAGCAGTTTAATTCAGATTGCTGATGAACTGCTATTATATGAAATTCCATTATTTGCCATCCTGCGGCATTATCCATTTGAAATACTTATCTTTATGTCGATCCTTTTATGGTTTGCGATTTTTACAACGGCTGCCTCAGGTATAATGGGCATTGTCACCAGGTTGCAAAGTATTTGGAATGCGCCGATCTGGCTGCTGGCAGCTCTTAGTATTGCCGCAATGGTGCCACTCACAACGCTAGGCTTTTCAACACTCATCAATTATATTTATCCGGTATATGGTATTTTGAATTTGTACGTGCTGACACGATTACTGCTTTATCCATTGTGGCGTAACCCTGGTCATAAGCAGTCGTGACGGCGCTTTTCTTTTCATAAACCGGTCATTGTTGTAAAATCAACTTGTATAACGATTGCCGGGAGGGGTTACGTGGACTTTGTCAGTCAAGAGCTTGGGGAGCTATGGGATTATGTTAGCGGTCCGGAGCTTTGGATCAATATAGGAGAGGCTGTACTGAAAGCCATTGCCATTCTTTTCGTTGCCATGATCATTATCCGGGTGGGCAATAAGATCATTAACCGACTGTTTGAAACGAGGGCCCACTCACCATTACGCATCACGGAGCGACGTGAAATAACGATCAAAAAACTGATCAAGAATGCATTGAAATATACGGTATACTTCCTGGCTTTTATCACGGTTCTGGATGGTGCATTTAATTTACCGATAAAAAGTTTATTAGCTGGTGCTGGTGTAGCCGGCATTGCGATTGGTTTCGGGGCTCAGAATCTGGTGCGGGACATTATTTCCGGTTTCTTCATTATATTCGAGGATCAATTTTCGGTGGGGGATTATGTGCGCGTAGCCAATGCTGAAGGTTTTGTTGAAGAAATCGGGATGCGGACAACCAAAATCGAGAGCTGGACTGGTGAGCAACATGTCCTGCCAAATGGCAACGTTACGCCAGTGACGAATTATTCGATTCATAACGGTCTCGCTGTCGTGGATATTAATGTCCCGTATGAAAATGATGTGGTGACCGCTGAACAGATTATTGATGATACGGCTAAGAGGCTGCCGGATCACTATGAAGAAATCGTCAAGGTACCGGAGATTATCGGGGTCCAGTCATTGGAAACGTCGCATTATGTTATCCGGGTAATAGCTGAAACATTGCCATCCTATCAATGGGCCGGGGCACGCATTATCCGGAAGGAAGTTAAAGAAGTGCTCTATAAGCAAGGCATTCAAATACCAGCACCGCGCCTTGTCATGTATTCACGGAACCAGGAACCGACGTCGCTGGAAATCGACCGTGAAAGGGATAGGTAAGGAGGACCATATATGGCAGATAAAGACTTCGGTATGAATGATATTGTTCAAATGAAAAAACCACATCCGTGCGGTGAAAATCGCTGGAAAATTATCCGTATGGGGATGGATATCCGGATCAAATGCATGGGATGCGATCACAGTGTTATGATTCCCCGCAAAGAATTTACGAAAAAAATGAAAAAAGTTGTGGACAAGGCTGAAACGTAAAAATTCGGCCAAAATTTCGTCCATGACGTTTAATTTTTCCGTTTCTGGATGTGGCCGGATGGAAAATAGCATAACCGAATAGGAATCTGGCAAAATAAGCATTTTTCAATGCTTATTTTTGTTTTTTCATTGCTTGTCATTTACACAGCTTGTATTATAATTGGAATGACTGAAACGTTCATATGAATGGAATCCTTAAGGAGTGAAAGTTGAATGTCTTTGACAGCAGGAATTGTCGGACTTCCGAATGTTGGCAAATCAACGTTGTTCAATGCGATCACCCAGGCGGGTGCTGAAGCGGCAAACTATCCATTTGCTACGATCGATCCGAATGTGGGCATTGTGGAAGTTCCCGATGAACGCTTAAATAAATTAAGTGAATTGGTACAACCGAAAAAAACAATTCCGACCACATTTGAATTTACGGATATAGCCGGGATTGTTAAAGGCGCAAGCAAAGGGGAAGGACTGGGGAACCAGTTTTTATCGCATATCCGCCAGGTGGATGCGATTTGCCAGGTGGTCCGCTGTTTCCGTGATGATAATATTACGCACGTATCAGGCAAAGTCGATCCCCTCGATGATATTGAAACCATCAATCTGGAACTGATACTGGCCGATTTGGAAACTGTTAATAAGCGGCTGCAGCGGGTGGAGAAAATGGCACGGCAGAAAGAAAAGGAAGCTGTTGCCGAATATAATCTTCTCACAAAGGTGAAAGAAGGACTAGAAGCGGAAAAGCCTGTCCGGGCACTCGAATTTTCCGACGATGAGTGGAAATTGGTGAAAGGGCTGCATCTCTTGACGTCGAAACCGGCTCTGTATGCTGCCAATGTGAGTGAAGCGGATGTGCAGAACCCGGACGCCAATGAAGAGGTGCAGAAGGTCAAGGAATATGCCGCCAATGAAAATGCTGAAGTGATTGTCGTCTGTGCGAAAATCGAAGAGGAAATTGCTGAATTGGATGGCGAAGAAAAGGAAATGTTTCTCAATGATCTGGGGATTACGGAATCCGGGCTTGATCAGCTGATCAAACGGTCCTATCACCTACTTGGCTTGGGGACTTATTTTACAGCTGGCGAACCGGAAGTGCGTGCTTGGACATTCCCAAAAGGAATTAAAGCACCACAGGCAGCGGGCATTATCCATTCAGATTTTGAACGGGGCTTTATCCGTGCCGAAACGGTTTCATATGACGATCTGATGGAAGCAGGTTCCATGGGCAAGGCCCGGGATAACGGCAGAGCCCGCCTCGAAGGAAAAGATTACATTGTCCAGGATGGCGATGTCATCCACTTCAGGTTTAATGTTTAACATCAAAGGCGCAAACGCCCGGTTACAAGGAAGTCGCTAATACGGAAAGGCCTTTGCAGGTTGGAAATAGCGTCAAATGTATAACAAATCAGGATCTCTCGAATGCTTGTTTTTTAGGACATATTTTGATATAATACTCCACTGTGAGTAATGGAATCAAGATTACTCCTTGCTCTTTTCCTGAAAAAGAGCCGCTTAGACCAAAAGGAGGTGTAACGGATGAGAAAATACGAAATCATGTATATCATCCGCCCGGACATGGAGGAAGAAGCGCAATCCAATTTGATTGAGCGCTTTAGCAACGTGTTGACCGATAACGGGGCGGAGATCGATAAAGTTGATGAGAAAGGCAAGCGACGTCTTGCATATGAAATCAATGACTATCGTGACGGCTATTATGTCGTCATTAACTTCAGCGGCGATGAAAATGCCATCAATGAATTTGACCGCCAAGCGAAGTTTACGGATGATATAATTCGTCACATGGCAATTCGAGAAGATGATCAATAATAGGGAGTGGTTCTGATGTTGAATCGTGTCGTTCTTGTTGGCAGATTAACGAAGGATCCTGATTTACGTTATACACCAAATGGCGTTGCTGTAGCGAATTTTACCGTCGCTGTTAATCGGCCTTTCTCCAATCAGCAGGGAAATCGGGATGCCGACTTCATTAACTGTGTTGTCTGGCGCCGTGCTGCCGAGAATTTTGCCAATTACATGCGCAAAGGCAGTATGGTAGGTGTCGATGGCCGACTGCAGTCACGCACATTTGAAGGACGGGATGGAAATACCGTCTTTGTAACAGAGGTTGTAGCCGACAGTGTTCAGTTCCTGGAGTCAAAAGGATCATCACAGAACAGGGATCAGCAGCCATCAGGATTCCAGCCAAACCGGAACCAGAATCAGAACCAGAATCAGAACCAGAATCAGAACCAGACGAATCAACCGCAGACAAACGATAATCCGTTCAAAGATAACGGAGAGCCGATTGATATTTCAGATGATGATTTACCGTTTTAGAGGAAGGGTGTCGGATTGGAAAGAAAATCGGCAAGTTAACCGATTTATCCGAAAGGCGATACTTCCTGTCGTTTAAACATTATAAGGAGGGTTATAACATGGCAGCTCGCCGAGGTCGTTCAAAACGTCGGAAAGTGTGTTACTTTAAAGCGAACGGGATAACACACATTGATTATAAAGATGTTGAGCTTTTGAGGAAGTTTATCTCGGAACGTGGAAAAATTCTTCCGCGCCGTGTAACCGGTACTTCCGCAAAGTATCAGCGTAAACTGACAAAAGCCATCAAACGTTCCCGTCAAATGGCACTATTGCCATACGTGACAGAATAATTAAAAGCCCGATTCACAAGCCTTTTTGCTGTGAATCGGGCTTTAATTATTTTCGGACCAGCTGGCCTTGATCGATATGCAGAATCCGGTCCCCAAGTTTGCCTGCCTCTTCCGCGTCATGGGTAACCAGCAAAATGGGAATGTCCCACGTGCTATGGAGCCTTAATAATTCATCCTGGCATTCCACTCTGGTTTCATGGTCCAGCGATGAAAAAGGCTCATCCAAAAGCAGTGTTTCCGGCTGCGTCACTAATGCACGCACAAGGGCGACACGCTGTTTTTCCCCGCCGGAAATCTGCTGCGGGTACTTAGGACGTAAGTGATCGATCCCCGTCAATGCCGAAAGATGATGTAACAGCCGTTCATTCTTCAGACCATAGCGGATATTTTTATCCACGGTCATGTGCGGAAATAGGGCATAATCCTGGAACAAATAGCCGATATTTCGCTTGGCGATCGGGACCGGTTTCGCATGCGTTTGGAAAAGATGCCGCCCGTTCAGCGTAATGTGTCCAGAATCAGGCTGGTCAATCCCGGCAATACAATTCAGAATGGTTGTTTTGCCAGCCCCGGACGGACCGAACAGGACGACAATGTTTCGCTCAACGTCAAATTGGGCATCAAGTGAGAACGATGGCAGCTTTTTCTGTATATTGACCGTCAACATGTCTCATCACCGCCTATTATCACGCGTAAAACGTAAAATATTTCGTCCGCTCCACCAGTTCAGCCATAAAATGGCCGCAAAGCCGATCACAAGAATACTAATCACCCAGAATAACGCGACATCTCGATCACCCGCTTCCACGGCAAAATAGATGGCGAGTGGAATGGTCTCAGTCTGATTGGGTATGTAGCCGGCAACCATCAATGTCGCGCCAAATTCGCCCAGTGCCCTGGCAAACGTCAGCACGAGTCCGGCTAATAGCCCTGGCCAGGCAAGTGGAAACGAGATGGTCCAAAAGACCCGCCATCTCGAAGCACCCATGGTTCGGGCCGCATTTTCCAGATTGAGCTCATATGTTTGAAACGAGGCAGCCGCGCTCTGATACATTAACGGAAATGCAACGACAACCGCTGCAATGACAGCGCCTGTCCATGTAAAGACAATTTGTATATCAAACCAGTGCAACAGCCATTTGCCGAGCGGCCCACTGCTGCCGAATAAATAGAGCAGCCCGAATCCGACGACAGTAGGCGGTAGTACTAGCGGCAGCATCAGCAGCGATTCAACGATACGCTTACCCGGAAACTGGCTGCGTGTTATCACCCTGGCCAAAAAGATGCCAGCCACAAAAACAATAACGGTCGCAATCCCGGCAATTTTTAACGACAAATGTAATGGTGTTAAGTCCATACGTGTACCCCTCTAACCGGAAAATCCATGGTCTTGAAATATGGCTTGTGCTTGATCTGTCTGCAAAAACTGTGTGAATGTTTCAGCTGCTTTTTGCGACCGGCTTGAGGCTGTCACGGCAGCAGGGTAGCGGATTGGCTCATGCAGCTTATGATCGATGGTCAGCAGCTTATTGACCAATCCGGAACGCTTGAGATCACTGGCATAAACGATTCCAATTTCTGTGTTCCCGGATTCAATATAGGTCAGGACTTGCTGAACGTTATTCGTGTAAACATACGCATTTTCCAAATCACCCCAAACATCACTGTTGCTCAGTGCCTGTTTAGCATAATTTCCAGCTGGTACAGTATCCGGGTCACCAATGGCCATTTGTTCGACAGGAAGCGACGGCAATTCGCTTAATGTGTTCACTGAATAGGAAACGTTTTGGTTGGCAATGAGGACAAGTCGGTTTTGTGCGAAGTCAACCCGTGAATCCGTTACAATTTTATTTTCCGCGGCAAGGTAATCCATCCATTGCTGATCAGCAGACAGGAACACATCAACAGGCGCCCCTTGTAAAATTTGTTGGGAAAGTTTACCGGAAGCACCATAATTTAATGTCAACGCGATGTCAGGATGTTCAGCTTCAAAAGCCCGTTTCAGTTCGGAAAGTGTGTCCGTTAAACTGGAAGCAGCCGCCACAAGCAGTTCGGTTTCATCCTGGTTTTCCTTGCTCGAGCAGCCGGCTAGAACCAATAGGGCGCTAATCAAAATGGCGGATAATATATAACGCATCAGTAAAACTCCTGTTTTCGTTTTTTTCGCTTCGGATAAATGGTTATCAGTTTGATCAAGAACAAGAATGTATATAAGCTAAATAAGGCGGCAAACACATCACCAATGGCAAAAAAGAAGGCCAGCGCCGTATAGAGCAAAAATGGAATGGTTGTTATGTATGCCGTCAGTTTCCAAAGCATGGGAAACCGGACTTTACGTCGCAATAATTTGGTTATGCCTGTCCCGATATAGGCCATCAGCGTCAGAAACAAAAAAACGATCATCGTCAGGGGTAAATAATTAAATATTAAAAAATAGATTAAAAAGAAAAGCAGGTTCATTTGTGCTCCGGCGCCAGTTGTCAACTGATTAGTGATTGATGGGATGGAGACAATCAGCAGCAGGATAAACATATAGACGACCGTGATGTCCATACCAACCCGGTTCAGCTTAAACATGGCCTGCTTATTCGGCAATTTGATACTGTTTAAAAATGTTCGTAAAAATATCACACGTTTCATCTCCGGTTGCAATATCGTACAACACTCTTATTATAATAAAAAATAGCCGATTAAGCACCTATTGACTATGAATAATCTTTGAAAAATAATTCTCGACAAATTTCCGTAAATATTTCCCGGGCAATAACAGCAACCGGAAGTGTCCCGGTACCTGTTAGGCCGCTTATCCAATCCGTGTATCCGGTTGGCCGGAAAAATGATTGTTTATATGGGCGGGAATTTTTGTATATGTCTAGTTCACACACCAACGAAAGCTCAAATCATGTTATCATGTAACAATAAGCTTGTATGCTTATCATGCGTTCAAAAGGGGGGACAAGTTCAACTTTTTGAACAGCCTTCTATAAACATGTTAAATAAACCACAACGATTTATTAAACTGAAGAGGTGCAATTGATGAATCAATCAAAACAACTGACAGATGGGGTATTGCTTACGGCAATATTTATGGCTCTAATGCTGATTGCTGCCTTTATTCCCATTATCTCATTGGTCGCTGCCTTTTTATTGCCGGTACCGTTTATTTTTTATGCCTCGCGTTATGATTGGAAGCCGGCCATGGTGATGCTGATCGCTGCGTCGGTTCTGTCAGTGCTGTTGACATCCATCATTTCTTTGCCGCTGCCGTTATTAATGGGGCTCGGCGGCATCATGGCTGGAAGTGCCATTTATCGGAACTTCTCCGCTTATGAAACCCTGGCCAGAGGAACAATCGGTTTTGTGATTGGGATGGTGTTTATCTTTGCTTTCGGCCATTTAGCATTCCAGGTCAACCTGGTCACTGAAATCAATCAGTCGATGCAGGAGTCACTCACTATGAGCCAGGATATGATGGCGCAATTTGGCCTAGCCGAATTGTCGGAAGAGCAAGTGAACATGGTGACCGAACAGCTTGCGATGCTGACAGACTTACTGCCGGTATGGGTAGCGGTTGCGGCGCTTGTGCTGGCATGGATCAGCCAGTGGGTTAGTTACAAACTGATCAACCGGCTGGAACGTAAACAGCTGTGTTTTCCGCCGTTTCGGTCATTGCGACTGCCGGTTTCATTAATCTGGATTTACTTTTTTGCGTTAATCCTGTCATTCTTTAACCAGGAGCAGACTGGCATGTTGTATACAGCTGTACACAATGTCCTGATGCTTACCGGAATCTTCATGACATTGCAAGGCTTTTCGTTTATTTTTTACTATGCTCATACGAAGCGTATGTCGAAAGCACTCCCGATTACCAGTATCATCCTGACACTATTTTTGCCGTTTATCCTTCTTTACCTCGTTCGTCTGTTAGGTATAATTGATATAGGCTTTTCGTTAAGGGATCGCATTTCCAATGATAAAACATGAGTGGGAGTTCAGGTAGGAGCTGATGATATGCAGGATATTCAAAAGAAATCAGGGTTAAGCAGTCATTTATGGGTGGTCTATTTCATAGCTGTCATACTGCTTGGCTTTATCTGGTACTTTCAATGGCTACTCGGGCTGGTGCTGACGTTCGTACTGGCGGGGATTCTTTACTATAGCATCCGAATAGAATACAAATTGCAGCAGGAAACAGAAAACTATATCGCAACACTTTCCCACCGTGTCAAACGTGTCGGAGAAGAAGCGCTGCTGGAAATGCCGATCGGGATCATCTTATATAATGAGGATTATAAGATCGAATGGGCCAACCCGTATATGAATCGACTGATCGAAGATGACACATTGGTCGGCCAGTCACTGAACATACTTGCGGATGATCTGGCGTCCAAAATTAAGGAAAATGATGATGAGCTATGGCTCGAGCTGGACGGCTATCATTTTCAAATAACTATCAAAAAAGACGACCGGCTCTTATATTTATCCGACCGTACCACGCAATCGAAAATTGAGACACGGTATCATGATGAGAAAACTGTTTTAGGCATTATTTTTCTTGATAACTATGAGGAAATTACCCAGAATATGGACGATACGCTCAAGAGCCAGTTGAATTCAAAAGTGACATCTGTCTTGAACAGCTGGTCCAATGATTACGGTCTTTATTTAAAACGGACATCGCAGGACCGGTTTTTGGCTGTGTTGACCAAAGAAACACTGGATCAGCTGGAAAAAATGAAATTCGATATTCTCGATGAAGTGCGGGAACTGAACGCCGAACAGAATTTGCCGGTCACCTTGAGTATTGGCATCGGTGTCGGTGACAGCATTCTGCCGGAATTAGGCGAAATGGCGCAATCAAGTCTTGATTTGGCATTGGGACGTGGTGGTGACCAGGTTGTCATTAAAGATGATGTCGGTAAAGTCCGTTTTTATGGCGGGCGCACCAATCCGATGGAAAAACGGACCCGTGTAAGGGCCAGAGTGATTTCCCACGCCTTGAGGGATCTTGTTCAGGGAAGTGACAATGTCATCATCATGGGTCATAAAGCACCGGACATGGACTCGTTCGGCGCCGCTGTCGGCATTTTAAACATTGCCAAAGCCAATGATGTGGAAGGCTATATCGTGTTTGATCCGGATGATATTGATACCGGTGTCCATCGACTTGTCGAGGAGATAAAAGAAGATGAAGACTTGTGGGAGCACTTTATTGACCCGGATGAATCAGAAGCACTGATGACCAGTCGTAGTCTCGTTGTCGTTGTTGATACCCACAAACCGTCAATGGTTGCCAATGAGCGGTTGTTAAATAAGGCAGAATATAAAGTGGTGATTGACCATCACCGGCGGGCCGAGGAATTTGTCGACAATCCAACGCTTGTGTACATGGAACCATATGCTTCCTCAACTGCGGAACTCGTGACCGAACTACTGGAATACCAGCCAAACACCTTGAAGCTTAAGATGGTGGAAGCGACAGCATTGCTAGCGGGCATCATTGTTGACACGAAAAGTTTCACGCTTAGGACAGGATCGCGTACATTCGATGCTGCGTCCTATCTGCGCGCTAAAGGTGCCGATACGGTGTTAGTGCAGCGGTTTATGAAAGAGGATCTGGATATTTATATTAAACGAAGCAGATTAATTGAACGGGCGAAAATCTATCATGATACCATTGCCATTGCCAAAGGGGAGCCTGATGAAGTTTATGGTGGGGTCCTGATTGCTCAGGCGGCTGATACGCTGCTGACGATGAGCGGCATCAATGCGTCATTTGTCATCTCTGAGCGTCATGATGGGCGGATTGGCGTCAGCGCCCGTTCACTTGGCGATGTCAATGTTCAAGTCGTTATGGAAAAAATGAATGGGGGCGGGCATTTAACCAATGCGGCTACCCAAATTGAAGATACAACCATCGATGATACCGAGGCACTTTTGAAAGATATATTGGAAGACTATTTTATAGGAGGGGAAAACGAATGAAAGTCATTTTCACACAGGATGTCAAAGGAAAAGGAAAAAAAGGTGACGTAAAAAATGTTTCAGATGGCTATGCCCGCAACTATCTGCTGAAAAATAATCTGGCCCAGGAAGCGACACCCGGCAACCTGAAAGCGTTGGATGCCAAGAAGAAAAAAGAGCAGCAGCAGGCAGAGGAGGAAAAGAAAGAAGCCGAATTGCTGAAAAAAGAGCTTGCTGACTTAAACGTTGATATCAAAGCTAAAGCAGGTGACGGCGGCCGTTTATTCGGTTCCATTACGTCGAAGCATATTGCCGACACGCTGAAAAAGGATTATGGCTACAAAATCGATAAACGTAAAATTGAACTGGATAATCCGATCCGTACGCTTGGCTATACCGATGTACCGGTAAAGCTACACAAAGAAGTGACGGGCACCATCAAAGTTCACGTTGTGGAGCAGTAAACAACGGATTGACCGTAACAGGAATAGATCTCTCCACAAGGAGGGAAGACGATGAGTGAACTTTGGAATGACCGGACACCGCCACATAATATTGAGGCGGAACAGGCCGTTATTGGGGCTATTTTTCTGGAGCCTTCCGCCCTGTCCTCAGCTGCTGAGCGCTTAATGCCTGAAGACTTTTACCGGGCAAGCCACCAGCGGATCTTTGAGGCGATGCTGAAGTTAACGGATAAAGGTGAACCGATTGACGTTGTCACCGTCACAACGTCTTTGACCAATGAGAAAAAACTGGACGAGGTCGGCGGTGTTTCCTATTTATCCGACTTGGCCGGCAGTGTTCCAACCGCCGCCAATATCGTGTACTACAGCAAAATCGTGGAAGAAAAGGCCATCCTCCGCCGGCTGATAAGGACAGCCACTGATATTGTCACGTCAGGTTTTTCCAATGAAGATGACGTGGAAGATGTCTTAAATGAAGCGGAAAAGAACATTCTCGAAGTCTCTGGACAGAAAAATACAGGTTCTTTTAAGGCGATTAAAGATGTATTGATTGATGTCTATGATAATATTGAACAGCTGCACCATCATGATGGTGATATAACCGGCATTCCAACAGGCTATCGGGACCTGGATCAGATTACATCCGGCTTCCAGCGCAATGACCTGATCATCATTGCCGCCCGTCCATCAGTTGGTAAAACAGCGTTTGCCTTGAATATTGCGCAAAATGTGGCCGTCAACAACGATGAAAATGTTGCGATTTTCAGTCTGGAAATGGGCGCTGACCAACTCGTTTCCCGGATGCTTTGCGCAGAAGGCAATATCGATTCGCAGCGCTTGCGGACAGGCAGGCTGGAAGCGGATGACTGGAGCAAACTGACGATGGCCATGGGAAGCCTTTCCAATGCCGGCATTTATATTGATGATTCTCCTGGTATCCGTGTCAGCGAAATTCGCTCAAAATGCCGCCGGCTCAAGCAGGAACACGGGCTTGGCATGATTTTGATCGATTACTTGCAACTGATTCAGGGAACCGGCAATTCCCGGGAGAACAGACAGCAGGAAGTATCGGAAATCTCCCGCGCCTTAAAAGCCTTGGCCCGTGAGCTGAATGTACCTTTAATCGCCCTGTCGCAGCTTTCCCGTGGGGTCGAAGCACGGCAGGACAAACGGCCGATGATGTCGGATTTGCGTGAGTCGGGGAGTATTGAGCAGGATGCTGACATTGTCGGGTTTTTATACCGGGATGACTACTATGATCAGGAATCCGAGAAACAAAACATTATCGAAATTATTATTTCCAAGCAGCGTAACGGACCGGTCGGCAATGTCGAGCTCGCCTTCGTCAAAGAATACAATAAGTTCGTCGATCTCGATCATCGCTATTCGGAAAGCGACGTGCCGCCACAGCCGGTCCAAGTGTAAAAAACAGCTTCACCTGATGGAGCTGTTTTTATTTTGTTTTATTTCTAAAGAGAAGTCTTTTCTTTTTATGTTAGATGGCGAACATTATTAAGATAATCTACATATATCGTTCGTTTATTATTTTGACAATCGGGTTATTTAGTGATAAACTAGCGCTGTTAATAACGAAAAGACACATATTGAAATACGGAGGTGCGCTATGTCCTCAGTTGTAGTAGTCGGTACCCAATGGGGAGATGAAGGAAAAGGAAAAATAACCGATTTTCTGTCACAAAATGCCGAAGTAGTGGCCCGTTACCAAGGCGGAAATAACGCCGGGCACACCATTAAATTTGATAATGTCACGTATAAATTGCACTTGATCCCATCCGGTATTTTTTTCAATGATAAAACATGTATTCTCGGGAATGGGATGGTCATTGATCCGAAGGCGTTTACCGAAGAAATTGCCTACTTGCATAAACACAATGTATCAACGGACAATTTGCGTATCAGCAACCGCGCTCATGTTATTTTACCGTACCACTTAAAATTGGATGCCCTTCAGGAAGAAGCAAAAGGCGCGAATAAAATCGGTACGACGAAAAAAGGCATTGGCCCTGCTTATATGGATAAAGCGGCCCGGAGTGGGATACGGATTGCCGATTTGTTGGACAAAGAAACATTCCGCATGAAGTTGGAGCAAAATTTACAAGAGAAAAACCGCCTGTTTGAAAAGGTGTATGAAGTGGCACCTTTCCATGTGGAGGCTATCCTGAACGAGTATTACGAATATGGCCAGCAGCTGGCTGCGTATGTGTGCGACACGTCAGTCGTCCTGAATGACGCGCTTGATGATGGCCGGCGTGTTTTGTTTGAAGGTGCACAGGGCGTCATGCTTGATATTGACCAGGGGACCTATCCGTTTGTGACATCCTCCAACCCGATTGCCGGAGGTGTGACGATTGGCGCTGGTGTCGGTCCATCGAAAATTAATCATGTTGTCGGTGTATCAAAAGCTTATACGACACGTGTCGGCGACGGCCCGTTCCCAACCGAGCTTAATGATTCAATCGGTAACCAAATCCGTGAAACCGGCAATGAATATGGGACAACGACAGGCAGACCGCGCCGTGTTGGCTGGTTCGACAGCGTTGTCGTCCGCCATGCCCAGCGGGTGAGCGGGATTACCGATTTATCCATCAATTCTCTGGATGTACTGACCGGACTTGATACCGTGAAAATTTGTGTTGCTTATAACTATAAAGGCGAAACGATTCATGAATTCCCGGCCAATTTAAATAAACTGGCCGAATGTGAACCAGTCTATGAAGAAATGCCGGGCTGGCATGAAGATATTACCGGCGTCAAAAGCATTCATGACCTGCCGGCAAATGCCCGGCATTATCTGGAGCGGATTTCACAGTTGACTGAAATTCCGTTATCCATTTTCTCCGTCGGCCCGGACCGCAAGCAGACCAACATTGTGCGAAGTGTGTACAGCTAAATAAGACGTGTAAAGCAAAACCTCTGCTCGGACAGGCGGGGGTTTTGTTGTTCTGTCATCCCCCCTGATTGTCAGTTAGCCACCTGTAAATACGGCACCTTTTGTCATGAAAATGTAATAGTTAGTAAAACCGCTACAATCCCCCTCAAAACAACACCTTTCGTCTACATTATGTAAAAAACTGTCAGTTATTATACAATTCGATTACATTTGCGTCCGACATATTTTATCCCAATAGGAACTGTGGTAGATTTGGATGTGGTAAAAGAGAAAGTCTACAGACAACAGAGATAGAGACATAGCGTATTTGGAATGGTGAGGGGGAACAAGTCTTGCTTCAGGTACATAAAAAGACTGAGAAACGCGCAACGCTGAGGTTTGGCATGCTAACAAAAATCGGCATGATGGCAGGTCTGGCGCTGGTTGTAATAGGTAGCCCGGTTTATGCCGATGACAATGAAACAATGGAAAAAATATACCACGTTTATGTGGATGATGACCATATAGGTAAAGTAGACGATAAATCAGTCATTGAAGACTTGATGACGGAAAAAATCGACACAGCGGAAGACAACGATAGTGATGACAACCTGATGATTCGGGAAGATGTCACGTTTGTATCGGAACGTGTTTTCAACCCATCTTTCGACAATGACGACGTGACTGAGCAACTTAACAATAGCTTATCTATTGCCGCAGAAGCCGTTGAGTTGAACATGGCCGATCAATCGGTCGGTTATTTTAAAGACCGGGAAGCGGCGGAAACAGCATTGCAACAATACAAGACAAACTACGCTGATAAAGACAAACTCGAGCAGCTGTCTGCCGACGAACAGGAAAATCAGCCGTCAGTGTATAAACGGCAAACACTCGTCAACAACGAAGATGACACGAAATTGGAACCGGGTGACACAATGCTTACCAGCGTCACGTTGTCGGAAGACGTTTCTTTTGCCGAACGGGATGTGCCGCCGTCAGATATCTTAACGGTGAAAGATGGGTTGAAACGCCTCGAGAAAGGTGCACAGGAAAAAAAAGTCCACCACATCGAAAAAGGGGAAGTGCTCGGTGATATTGCTGGTGCGTATGATATGACCATCGATGAACTGTTGGACTTAAACGACGGGTTGACGGAGGATTCCGTCCTGCAGATTGACCAGGAACTTAACGTGACCGATGACGAGCCATTTGTTGATGTTCTGGTTGAAGAAGAGCAGATGAAGGAAGAAACGATTGACTATGAAAAAGAAGTTATTGAATCAGATGACCTGTACGAGGGCGAGAAAGAAGTCAAACAGGAAGGAAAGCAAGGCAAAAAAATCGTCCATTACACACGCGAAAAAACGAATGGCCAGGTCACCAATAAAGACGTAATAGATGAAAAGACGACCGAAGAACCGGTTAAAGAGATTGTCGTCAAGGGGACGAAAACGGCGCCATCACGCGGCACAGGCAGCCTGGGGTGGCCAGCTGCCGGCGGCCATGTCACAAGCAAGATGGGTGAACGCTGGGGCTCAACACATAAAGGCATTGATATTTCAGGGACAAGCAATCGTACAATCCAGGCAGCTGATAACGGAACGGTTGTCTCGGCTGGCTATGATGACGGTGGCTATGGTAATAAGGTTGTGATTAACCACAATAACGGGATGAAGACCGTCTATGCCCACCTGTCATCTATCAGTGTCGATCCGGGCCAAAAAGTCGAGAAAGGGAGCAAAATCGGCGTCATGGGATCAACTGGAAACTCAACCGGTGTCCATCTCCATTTTGAAGTGTACCAAAACGGATCGCGGCAAAACCCGCAGGATCATTTATAAGAAAAGCAACCATGTTTAAAAACATACGACACAAGACTGACTCAATCAAGCCCGGAATGAGTCAGTCTTTTTGTTAAAGGCTGTTTTCTAAAGGATTGTTGCTTTTTGTCATACTTTTTGGAATGACATCTGATTCAGCAGTTGCATAGAAATTTGCTAAATGAAGTAAGTCAGGGTCTGTTTTCCGGATTTCCCCTGTGTCCAAAGACTGATTTCTATTTCGAATAAAAGACATTTAAGCCAAAATACGATAGAATAGAATCAAGCACGTACAAATGTGTATTCAATAGAGCCGGATGTTTTTCCGGTCTGATATGAAACCTTTGAAAAAACTATGTTGGACATGACGGAAGCGAAACACGCTTAGCGACGAACGTCCATGCTGATCAATCATAAAGATTACCAATGCCGAAAAAAGGAAGTGACGGTTTATGGCACAAAAAGTACTGGTAGTAGACGACGAACAGCCGATAGCGGATATTTTGCAATTTAATTTGGAAAAAGAAGGTTACGAGGTGGTCATCGCCTATGACGGTGATGAGGCAGTCAGTCTAGCCGAAGAAGAGAAACCGGATCTTGTATTGCTTGATATTATGCTGCCGGGTAAAGATGGAAATGAAGTGTGTCGAGAGATTCGCAAGACACAGATGATGCCCATTATCATGCTGACCGCCAAAGATGCAGAAATTGACAAGGTACTGGGGCTGGAACTTGGTGCGGATGACTATGTGACCAAGCCGTTCAGCAACCGGGAAGTCATTGCCAGGGTCAAGGCAAACCTGCGCAGACAGAAGCAGCTGCCGGATGACGCCGTGCAGACGACTAAAAACATCGAAATCGGGCGGCTGGTCATTCATCCGGACGCTTATGCCGTGACACGGGATGGCGAACAGGTGGAGCTGACACACCGGGAATTTGAACTGCTTCATTATCTGGCCCGTCATATTGGCCAAGTGATGACACGTGAGCATTTGCTGGAAACCGTCTGGGGTTATGATTATTTTGGTGACGTCCGTACAGTGGATGTGACAATCAGACGCCTTCGTGAAAAAATCGAGGATAATCCGAGCAGTCCGATGTGGATTGTGACACGGAGGGGCGTCGGTTATTATTTGCGTAATCCTGAACAGGAGTAGGTCACGCCCATGCATAAAGTTGGCTTTTTCCGATCCATACAACTAAAATTTATCAT
This sequence comes from Lentibacillus salinarum, assembly GCF_042679865.1. Taxonomy (NCBI): domain Bacteria; kingdom Bacillati; phylum Bacillota; class Bacilli; order Caryophanales; family Bacillaceae; genus Lentibacillus; species Lentibacillus salinarum. The sequence goes on from NZ_JBHTNH010000028.1 coordinate 121,734, forward strand.
TATTTTTATTTTGTTATTGCTTGTCACGATTCAGGTTATCGGTGCGTATTTTGTACGTGGTTTGGAAACCGAACTGCGAGAGAACTTTGAGGAATCCATCGAGGCCACTGTCGGTATTCTGGAAGTCAATCTCGAGCAGGCTTTCAGCAAAGAACGCTCTGAGGATGACGAAGACACGCCATCACTTGAAGCAGAAGTACAGGATATTGTCAGAGTCAATGACACAGCGGATATCATCAACATACAGGTTATCGATATGCAAAGCCGTATCATTGCGTCCAATGATACGGCAGGTAGCAGCAACACCGGCAAGAAAACAACCGATGATTTCATCAATAATGTGCTGCGTTTCGGACATGAAGACAAAGGCAATGTATACAACCAGGAAGGTAATCGGACTTACAGACGGACTGTCCCAATTTTTGACAATGAGGAGACACAAGTTGGCGCACTGTATATCGAAGCGTCATTGGAAGGTGTCTACAGTCAGCTGAATGATATTAACCAGGTGTTTCTACGGGGTTCGATTTTAGCGATTACCGTATCGGCCTTCTTGGGCATTCTAGTGGCCAGAGCGATTACGAGGCCGATTCAGGAAATGCGCAGACAGGCCCAGACGATGGCCCGAGAAGACTTCTCCCAAAAGGTTAATGTGTATGGCAAGGATGAGATCGGCCAGCTTGCCGAGTCGTTTAACGATCTGAATGCTAAATTGAAACATTCCAGGGCTCTGACCGAAGAAGAGAGGCGTAAGTTGAGCTCCGTCCTGTCCAATATGTCGGACGGCGTCATTGCGACGGATCGGAACGGTTTTATTACGTTATTGAATGATGCCGCCGGGGCGCTCATTCATCAGGATCCGGAAGAGGCACAGGGTAAATTTTTGCTGGATGTTCTACAATTGGAAGAGAGTTCGGTGGATATTTCGGAGCTGCCTGACAGCGGCTCGATGATCATTGATTTCAGCGAAGACGCTAACATTTACATGATCCGGGCCAAGTTTTCCACGATTTCGGATGAGGACCATGATGTGAGCGGCTTTATTACCGTCCTCAGTGATGTCACGGAACAGGAAGAAGTTGACCGGGATCGCCGTGAGTTTGTTTCTAATGTATCCCATGAGCTGCGGACACCCCTGACAACGATACGCAGTTATATCGAAGCCTTAACCGAAGGGGCGTGGGAAGACAAAAACATCGCGCCGAAATTTCTGGCCGTCACCCAAAATGAAACCGACCGGATGATTCGAATGGTCAATGATCTTCTGCAGCTTTCGCGCATGGATAATAAAAGTGAGTCGCTTCATCAGCAACAGCTGGATTTTATCAGCTTTTTCCATGGGGTTATAGATCGGTTTGAGATGAATGTATCAGAACACATCACACTGGAGCGTGATCTGCCGCAAGGACTGTATGACGTCTGGATTGATCAGGATAAAATGGCGCAGGTACTGGATAACATTATTTCCAATGCGGTCAAGTATTCCCCAGAAGGTGGTATGATCCATTTCAAGGTATCCAAACAAAATGGCCAGATGCTTGCGTCTGTAACCGATGAGGGTACAGGCATCCCGCATGATAAAGTCGATAAAATATTTGACCGGTTTTATCGTGCAGACAAAGCCAGGTCACGCAAGCTGGGCGGTACAGGCCTTGGGCTAGCGATTACCAGGGAAATCATCGAAGCACATCAGGGCAGTATCTGGGCAAAAAGCAAAGAAGGTAAAGGGACGACCATACTCTTTACACTTCCGCTGGTGAATAAGAAGCGGAGGGGTCATTAATGCGTCTGGAAACGGTAAAAACATTTATATTGTCGATACTGATCGGCATCAGTTTGTTGCTGACATTTGCCCTGTGGAGTTACAGGCCGGAGATGGGAAATTTAACCGAGGATGTTGTTGAAGACAGTACTGATCTCGGCGGCACCGAGGAAACGATGGAAAGGTTGGTCGAGCCGGGATCAATTGTTTTCCGGAATGACGGGCATTATTTCGGCTTCGCAGATCCAACAGATCAACAGTCACTATACAGCGATATGCAATCATGGGTGATGTATAATTTCCGGACAACAGACAGCAATGGCCCGCCATCTGAGGCGTATCAGGTTGAATTCATTTTTCCGGATACCATACCGATGAACATGGCGGGCGCACTTTTCACATTTAATGAGGATGTTGAGTGGCCTGATTGGGGATTTGAGCGTCTGTTCATCACCTTTAACCAGGATACGAACGCGCTGAATGTGATTTTCCTGTCTGAGGACGGTGAGCAGCAAGCAACCGCGATCGTCAATAATTCCGAAAAATATGATCGCCTGTGGGATGATCTTACAGCGTATGAGGGTTTGACGGAATTTCTAGAGGTGGAGGCGGCAGATGACCCGTTCTATATACCGGCTGATGAGGTTGATGTTGCGACCAAGTCGATAGCTGTACAGACGATTGATTCGGGTGCCATGGTCGACATCATGTTTACAAATCCCGACATTGTCACCCGAAGCCAGGTAAGTGAGAATGAAATTTATTTTACTGACAGCGCACGCGGTATTATGCGTGTCTATCCGAACAGACGAACGATGGAATTCCAGAATCCGCTGCAGTCATCCTACGCACAAATGGAACCGGAAGCATTACTGACGCAAAGCATGACGCACATTAATGATCACCGGGGATGGACCGATGACTATCATTTAAGGGATATTGATGTCAACGCAGAGACTAATACTGTTCGTTATCAGCTGTTTTACGACGGCTACCCTGTTTTCGGCAGTAATTATTCAACCATCATCGAGCAGCAATATCGTGCCGAGGAATTGCATCAATACAACCGCCCACTGTACAGTCTGGAAAATTATCTCGGCGAGGATGATTCGACAACACTCCGCTCAGGCAGTCAGGTGCTCGAGTACCTTGACAGCAGCTCGACTTATGACCTGGCTGATCTGGAAGGTATTAAAATCGGCTATGATTTAAATTACCGCAGCAGTGCAGATGCCATCACCCTGGAGCCGGCCTGGTTTATGAATGATAATGGCAGCTGGCAGAAGATCGATTTTTCGGCGTTTGACAAAGCGGAAGAGAGGGGGGACTGAGGATGCAATGGAAACAAATTAAAACGTTATTTATCCTCTGCTTCCTCGTCCTGAACATTTATTTACTGGTGCTGTTAATCAATAAACAAGATGAATCGGAATATGCCTTGCCGGATACGGCTGAATCATCATTTGAGCAGCAGTTGGAATCCGAAAATATCAGTATCAGTGCTGATCTGCCCGAGGGAGACTTTGATGTCCCTTATGTCTCTTTGAGCCAAAAATCGTTTACGGACGATGAGTTGGCATTTTTCGAAGATCTGGATAATCAGCAGGCAGAGGTTGTCAATCAACATCTCATTCTATCGCGATTTGAGGAACCGGTTGCCATACCGGAGGATGCCGATAATCGTTTAATCAATGAATTAGTGGAAAGCCGGGTTCTTTCACCTGAGCATTATACATTCGGCGGCTGGAATAAAGACATGAACGTCCTCATTTTTTTCCAGCAACAAAATGAATTGCCTATTTATTACAACTATAGCGGCATCCTGCTTGTCTATTTAAATGATGACAATGAAATGCTGTTTTACACCGAGACGATGCTTGATGACGATGTGTCCCCTTCGGAAGAACAGTCACTCATCGAGCCGATCAAGGCCATACAGGCTTTATTCGATAGCAACAGGCTGCAAAGCGGCGATGAGATTACGGACGTCAATATGGGATTTCATACACGTATTCCACTGGAGAGCGGAGAGCAGGTGTTTTCACCAACCTGGACGATCACCGTCAATGATGAGGCGAATTTTTATGTAAATGCGATTGAAAACCTGATTATTTCCAGTGATGAACTGACCTTTTTAACTGGTGCCGTCACCAATACGATCGAAAAAATCCAGGAACATGATGACGACAGTGAATTAAAGGCGTACATGTCAGCCCATTTGAAGGACAAATTATCAATGATTCAGGAATCGGAGTGACAGTTACATGCCATTACGTTTTAGTGTCCTGGCATCCGGAAGTTCCGGCAATGCTTTTTATATTGAATCGGATCAGGAAAAATTGCTCGTGGATGCCGGGTTAAGCGGTAAGCAAATGGACCGGCTGTTCAGTGAGGTTAACGTCGATCCGGCCGACCTAACCGGTATTCTCGTCACCCATGAACACAGTGACCATATAAAAGGACTCGGGATCATTGCCCGTAAATATAACTTGCCCATCTATGCCAATGAAAAAACGTGGAACGCTATGGAAGGATCGATTGGCTCGATTTCGCTTGATCAGAAATTTCATTTTGGAATGGAAGACGTGAAAACTTTTGGCGATATTGACGTGGAGTCATTCGGTGTCTCCCACGATGCAGTGGAACCCATGTTTTTCACATTCCGCAATAACGGAAAAAAAGTGGCCCTTGTCACGGATCTCGGTTACGTCTCTGAGCGGATCAAGCGGACCGTGGAAGATGCAGATGCCTACATATTCGAAGCCAATCATGATGTCGGCATGCTGCGAATGGGCCGCTATCCGTGGAACATTAAGCGCCGTATTTTAAGTGATTCCGGCCATGTTTCCAACGAGGATTGTGCCCTGGCCTTGACGGATTTGATAACCAATCGAACGAACCGGGTCTACCTGGCCCATTTAAGCTTGGATAATAATATGAAAGATCTGGCGCGCATGTCTGTCGAAAATATTTTAAAAGAACGCGGCATGGACCTAGCCATTTGCGATACCGATCCAAAGACACCCACCACACTATATGATGTGGGATAAGATCTTTCCCCTTTGTGCAATACTATAATGGAATAATGTAACCTTGATGGACAAAGGGGAAAGATAAATGGCCTATTTTGATGATGATCACCAGCCGGATCAACCAAAAAAACGGCGCTGGCTGGGCCCGGCACTGCTTGGAGTCGTGATTGGTGCAGCCATTGCGCTGTTGGCAGTCCCTAGTATGCTAGGGTCTGATCTATTGCCGGAAGCATGGACAAACAATACCGAAACGCGTCAGGGCGGTGACAATGGACTGGCAGAACCGTCCGAGTCAGGTGGCTATCTCTCGGTGGATGTGTCGTCGCAAATAACGGACGTCGTCAATGATATCAGCCCGGCGGTTGTTGGTGTGATCAACATTCAGCGCCAGGGTGATTTCTGGCAGCAACAGGACGGCCAGGAGCAGACGGAAGCTGGTTCAGGCTCCGGTGTCATTTATAAAAACACAGATGGCGCTGCTTACGTGATCACCAACTACCACGTTGTTGAGGGTGCGGATACTGTCGAAGTCGTACTCTCAGATGATACCCGCGTCGAAGCGGACATCCTTGGGAGTGACCTGTTTTCCGATTTAGCCGTGTTACGGATGAACGGTGACCAGGTTCAGAAGACCATCGAAATGGGAAGTTCCGAAAACATAAAAGTTGGTGAACCGGCGATCGCGATTGGCAATCCTTTGGGCATGTTTCTCGGATCCGTGACCCAGGGGGTAATCAGTGGCACTCAGCGGACGATCCCCCAGGATTTTAACCAGGATGGGCGTGCTGATTGGCAGGCAGAAGTGATCCAGACCGATGCCGCAATTAACCCAGGGAATAGCGGCGGTGCGCTGATTAATATTGACGGGCAGCTAATCGGCATCAATTCGATGAAAATCAATCAGGAGGCTGTTGAAGGAATCGGCTTTGCCATCCCGATTGATACAGCAAGGCCAATTGTCGATGAATTGGAACAGACAGGTCAGGTGAAGCGGCCTTACATGGGTGTGGAAATCTACTCCCTTGACGAAGTGCCGCAAACGGAATGGGAAAGTACATTGAACCTTCCGGATGAGGTAGAAGGTGGTGTCTATGTCTGGTCAGTCGATGCCGGTTCACCGGCGGACAGGCAAGGTATCGCGCGGCTTGATGTCATAACAGCGGTTGATGGTGAGCAGGTGATGAACATGATTGATCTCCGCAAAATTTTATATCAGGAGAAACAAGTTGGTGATTCGCTGACGGTGACGTATTACCGGGACGGTGAGAAGCAGGAAGCCACATTTGAATTAGTTGAACAACGGTAAAGTGAAACGTCAATCAGTGAAGTGCTTTTCTTCACTGATATTAAGGAACAAAGGCTAAGTTCGCAACGTCCTGTTGCAACGCCTTTGTGACCTACATCGTGCAGGCCCGAACAAAGGCTAAGTTCGCAACGTCCTCGAAAAAGGAAAGCACTTTTTCTTCGTGCGATGTATCGCTGTCGCAGCTTTCCTTGTCCTGTTGCAACGCCTTTGTGACCTACATCGTGCAGGCCCGACCCGAATCGGACATTTAGGGCCAGTTGTCCGCCGTTTTTTGGCAGGTTACTGACCATTACATGCTAAAGCTATCCTTCCCGGGAGGATAGCTTTATTTACAACGTTTGTTATCCACAGACTGTGAATAATTTGTAGATAACTCCATATTTCGTATGGAACATCAATTCCACACCAAAATAGCTGCGAACATTTGTGCATATGTGGATAAATCTGTGGATATCAAGGTTCCTTTACCGGTTTATGCTGCCACAGCATAATTAACAGGGTAAACATGACAATATCAAGCCGGGCATCAAACGCAAATGACAGCAAACCCTGTTTCATCAATACCGGCAGTTTGGTCAGGCAAATCGCCCCAAACATGATCAAAATCAGGGGTGCAGCAGCCTGTCTTACATACAACCGCGCTATGATGAGCGCACTGCAGGCAATTTCTGTGATGGCAACTAGAAATAGCATGGTTTCCGGGAACGGCAGTCCAAAACTCATAAACATGGCTTTGAAATCACTGGCAACCAATTTTAAAACACCCGATGTCAAAAATACATAGCCGACCGCATAACGAACCCATTTAGACATATTCATCGTCCGCAACGGGAAGCACCTCCTCCACGTCCTGATAGTCAATCCTTATGCAGGTAGTGGAACAATCTTGACAAGCTTTTAATAGGTAAAATGATTCGGGAAGCTACTACCCGGGATTTTTGTTCATTTTATTAACGGTCAAAAGAGCACTATAATATTAGTATAATCCTAGCGCTTTTCTTCTTTTCGTACGTTAATTTTCAGGAAAGGGTTTGTAACCGAGAAGGCGATGAAAGCAATTGCGATATCTATAAGCCGTATATAAAACCGATTCATCCCTTTGTGCATTCGTGCCAGATCAACAGATATAGAACCCATTCATTAGTTATCCCCAAAATTCTGTGGATACTTTGTGGATAGTGTGTTGATTGGCTGTTTATAGCAGGGAAATTTGTTAAACTGGAGATAACAACAGGATACGGGCAAACAATAATGGAATGGAGGCGAACGGAATGGAGCGTCTGAGTGAAGAGCAGATCGAAAAAGAACTGGCGAAGCTGCCGGACTGGAAGCGGCTTGATGATAAGTGGATCGAACGACGTTACCGTTTTAAAGACTACTTAAACGGTGTCCGCTTTGTCGATCAGATTGCTGAATACGCTGAAAGCAAAAATCACCACCCGTTCATTTCGATTGATTATAAGGTGGTCACTTTGAAAATATCGTCATGGCAGATGAAGGGCCTGACCGATTTGGACTTTGAAATGGTGAACCATTTTGATGAACTTTACGAACAAGTAGCGACATAAAAAATGCGGGCGCGTTAAAGCCCGCATTTTTTTAACGCCTGCGATCTTTCCGCTCCTGTGCCAGCATGCTATAGATGACATAGTCGACGTAATGGTCATACACCCATTCTGCCTAGCGTATTTAACCTTCCTTTACAAAACCGAGCCGCTTATTTGTCCGACTTGCCAAGGGGCCTGTTGGGTTGGCCGCCATATTCGATTAGCCTGTTTTTTGCCATGAATGTGCGCATACCGTTGCTGTACCACCAATCGTTCATACAGACGAAATTGAAAGGTGGTGGCAAAATGTTTGGTTATTCAATGGTGAAACTCAGATTCCAGCTGGTAGATGTCATTGCCACAACACTGGCGGCGCATGAGTTTTATATGTAATAGGGGTCCCTCCCTGTCAGCAGACTGCGGCGGGTCCCTGGTTAGTCCGGGCTGCGGGTCAGCTTGCAGGCCAGTCAAAATGTCATTAAATTTTAAGGTGTCAGACGCCCCCATTTCCGCCTGGTGTTCGATTATAGGGGCACACGGTATTATTTTTCTTGAAAAATAATACCCGGGGATGAAGAGCTGGCGCAATAAAAACCAATCTGGTGAAAGATTGGTTTTGGACGATTTTTAATAACCGACTTCAACGGTTGCATTGACGATGTACATTAAATCATTCGCGTTGCCTTTGTCTTCCACATGATCCCGCTTGATGTCGCCATGCCGCCGTCTGTCACATCGACGGTTACCGAGCTGTATGGAATGCTGTTTTTCACTTCATCCACGTCCAATTCGTTACGGTCGAGCGGGACGGCCAAGCGGACATTTACCTGCATGGTTTCCCGTCATCACCGAAAATGATATTAAAACAGAAAAGGGTGAAACGATGAAAACCGAGATAAACAGGAACACACTTGAGCTAATCACGGGTGACATTACGGAGCAGGAGACAGATGCGATTGTCAATGCGGCCAATGGATCACTGCTCGGCGGCGGTGGTGTTGATGGCGCGATCCATCGGGCAGCTGGGAAGGAATTGTTGGAAGCGTGCAAAGAAGTACGGCAGGAGCAGCTTGCAGGCGAAAAACTGTCGACCGGTGAAGCTGTCATTACAAATGGCTATAACCTGCCGGCCAACTATGTGATCCATACGGTCGGTCCGGTCTGGAACGAACGTGATCAACATCAGGAAGACTTGCTTGTCAATTGTTATCGGAACTCCCTTGAATTGGCTATGACACATAATGCCACAAGCATTGCCTTTCCATCGATTTCAACAGGCGTGTACCGCTTTTCGGTAGAATTGGCTGCCAACATAGCTTTGCAGACGATCACGGATTTTTTAACGGACCATGACCTCGGTAACGTCGTGATGGTGCTATTTTCAGAGAACGATTATGCAACCTATGAAACGTCATTAAGAAAAATCCAGCGATAAGGAATGACGGCAAATATGTATCAAGAATGTTTCATTTATGTTAAAAAGTGTCCCCCATATGGCGCTTTTGTTAGATAAATGATAACATTCAAGGAGAGCACATAAAAGGGGAACATGTTGATGAAACGTTGGTTGCGTAAAATATCAGTAGCACTAATCGCTGTCATCACATTAGGGTTATATATCCCGGAATTAAATGTCGATGTTGAAGCAGAGCAAAGTAAGGAAACGGCGGATTCTGACCCGGATTTACACGATGAACCGAACCATGAAAATCGTGAAACGCCAATTCTGACAGCCAAGATGCCTGACGTGCAAGCAGATGTTTCGGAGCCTGATCCAATCCAGGACTTGCGTGACAAAGCACAAGAACAGGCCTTGATGAAGATGGGACCGCGAATAACAGCTAAAGTGGAAGATGAGTTCCAGACCGTTATCTTGCCAAAAATGGAAGAAGCACTCCATCTGATTATGGACGAAACAAAAGCGACTGATTTTCACTATTATAGTGTCACCGAGCAGCCATCCGAGGGGTTTGGTGAACGGATTTTCAATATTTATGACGAACGGACCGGAAAGGATATTGCCAGATTCGATGTCAGGCGTGAAAACCGTCCCATGGAAGGCTATTGGTTTAACTTTCACTATCATGTGAAAAGTGATGACTTTGAGAATCACCATGAAATCGGCGACATTTACTGGGATAAAAATAGTCCGCCAAAGTGGATGGCGTGATAAGCGAAGCCTGGTCTTGCACCGGGTTTTTGTTTACTTATGCCGATTGCTGACCACTTACGACGTATACGAACCCCCACTGAATGAAGTTTCACTTTTCCCCGCATGTAACGGACACTAATCCCCCAAAATACGGGGGATAACTGTCCATAAATGTCCGATTCTGTTCGGGCCTGCAGGATGCAGGTCACAAAGGCGTTGCCACAAGACGTGGCGCTTTTAGCCTTTGTTCTTTAATATCAGTGGGGAAAAGAGCACTCCACTGAATGAAGTTTCACTTTATCCCGCATGTAACGGACACTAATCCCCCAAAATACGGGGGATAACTGTCCATAAATGTCCGATTCTGTTCAACTAACATTCAGTGGAAAAGAGCACTCCACTGAATGAAGTTTCACTTTATGGTAAAATAAGGTTTAGCTTATTCGCGGGCCGGACCGCTATAACCGGCAGACAATTAAAACAGGAGTTTACCATATGTCCGAAGAGAATATTACGAGAATCCATCTGGATGATAAGGCGTACATACTGATCGGGACTGCACACGTTTCCAAAAACAGTGCTGAACAGGTCAAGGACGTCATTGAGGCGGAACAGCCAGATGCCGTCTGCATTGAGCTGGATAAGCAGCGGTACAAGTCGGTCACCGAAGGCAATAAATGGAAGGATATGGACATCTTCCAGGTCATTAAGGCGAAAAAAGCAACCCTTTTGTTGATGAATCTGGCCATTTCCTCATTCCAGAAGCGCATGGCCAAACAATTCGGCATTAATGCCGGCCAGGAAATGATTCAAGGGATTGAGTCCGCGAACGATACCGGTGCCGAACTCGTGCTGGCCGACCGCGATATTCAAATCACCTTTTCCCGTATTTGGGCGAATCTTGGTTTCAAGGGCAAAGCGATGCTCTTAATGCAGGTGATCGGCAGTATTTTCAGTCGGGAAACGATTTCCGAAGAAGAACTGGAAAAGCTCAAATCAAAGGATATGCTGGACAGTATGCTGGAGGAATTTACCGAGCATTTCCCGCGGTTAAAAAAGCCGTTGATTGATGAGCGGGACCAGTACCTTGCTGAAAAAATTAGAAAAGCGCCGGGTGAGAAGGTGGTCGCTGTCCTTGGCGCTGCACACGTGCCCGGGATCAGCCGTGAAATCAGTCAGGAACACGACTTACAGCAGCTCCGAAAACGGCCGCCGAAGTCCAAAGCGCCTAAAGTGATTGCCTGGGCGATCCCGATTTTAATCATTTCCATTATTGCCTATACATTTTTCGCTAACCCGTCAGCCGGATGGCAGCAGACCGTTAGCTGGATCTTATGGAATGGCAGCTTGTCGGCAATTGGGACAGCTATTGCTTTGGGACACCCACTGACCATTTTGACTGCTTTTCTCGCGGCACCGTTATCATCATTGAATCCACTGATTGCGGCTGGCTGGTTTGCCGGTATTGTGCAGGCGATTATCCGGAAACCGCATGTCAGCGACTTTGAACAATTAACCGAAGACGTTTACAGTGTGAAAGGCTTTTGGCACAATAAAGTAACGCGGATCCTCCTGATTGTCGTTTTGGCGAATATCGGCAGTTCAATCGGAACGTTTATCGGCGGGGCTGATGTCATCCGTCTGTTTTTGGAAAATCTTTAATCTGGCAGATGGGGGTTGGTACCATATGAAACGGCTTGCCGAACAGCCATACGTGAAAATGGAACGTGAAATCGGGCTGACAGGACAGCATTATGTTGAGGAGAACCGCCGCCTCTACTTGTATGCCGACCGTATTGTCAGCAGGCATCACGTATTTCCCATCGAAAAAGTGTGGGACATGTCCTATCGTCCTGTCAGCGATGACGGCGGCCTTTTGTATTTGCACACGAGCGAAGGTGTCCACGTTTACACCTTGAAGGAATCGCCGGAACACTTTATTGAGGTATTCAGGCAGGCAATAAAAAAACAGCGATAAGGAAAAGGCTCCTGTTATGAAGGGAGCTTTTTGCTATCTATAGGCGCGCTCGTACTGATAAATCTCCCCCACCGCAAATAGCTTAAGGGGGAGCCTACCGATAAGCTTGCTCCCCCTTCCTTAACTTATTCGCTGCGTTGCTCTTTCAATTTCAAGCCGATAAATTTCGTCTCGGTCATATCGTCAACGGCATATTTGACGCCTTCTCTGCCGACGCCGCTTTGTTTGACCCCGCCATACGGGTGGTTGTCCTGCCGGTAAGTGGAAATTTCATTAATCCAGACACCACCCATTTCCAGCGCATCTGCCACCCGGAATGCTCGGTCAACATCTTTGGTGAAGACGCCCGCCTGCAGCCCGTAAATCGAATCATTCGAGTAGTGGATAACATCGTCTTCCGTGTCGAACGGAATGACTGATACAATCGGGGCGAACACTTCTTCGGCAATGATTTTCATATGGCTTTCCACGTTGGTCATGATCGTCGGTTGCAGTACGGTGCCGTCGCGTTCACCGCCTGCCGCCACCTTTGCCCCATTTTCAACCGCATCATCAATCCATTGTTTGGCTCGCTTGGCCTCCTCTTCCGAAATCATCGGCCCAATATCGGTTTCCTCAGATGCCGGGTCACCGATGGACAGCTCTTCTGTCGCTTTGATATAGGCTTTCAGGAAGTCATCATAAATGCCCTTTTGCACATAAATGCGCTGGGCGGAAATACAAACCTGGCCGGAAAAGGAAAAGGCACCTTTAACAAGCAGTTTGACGGCTTCATCGAGGTTGGCATCATCAAAAATGATGTTGGGCGAGTTGGAGCCCAGTTCAAGGGTCACCTTTTTGAAACCGGCTGATTCCTTGATAGACCGTCCGACCGGTAAGCTTCCGGTGAACGATATTTTGTGTACGTGATCATGGGTCACCAGTTTTTCGCCGATTTCCCCGGTCCCCATCAGCAGGTTCAGCGCGCCGTCAGGCAACCCGGCTTCATGAAACAGTTTGGCCAGTTTATGTGCAGAAACGGGCGTTTTTTCCGCCGGTTTGAAAACGACGGTATTTCCCGCGGCGATGGCTGGCGCAATTTTGTGCAGCGACAGATTGAGCGGGAAATTAAACGGTGTGATGGCTGCCACGACGCCGAGCGGGATATGTTTAACCAACCCGAGGCGCCCATCGCCGTCGATGGCTGCATCCATCGGGACCACTTCACCACTGATATGTTTCGCTTCCTCGGAGGCAAAGCGGAGCACTTGGATGGCGCGCTTTACCTCACCAAGGCTGAAAAAGATGGGTTTGCCCGCTTCCTTTACAATCGTTTGGGCAAAGTCCTCCACCCGCTCCTCCATCAGATCTGCTGTTTGGCGCAAGATATCTGAACGTTCATGCGCCGGCATATCCTGCATTGTGTCATGGAACGTCTCAAAGGCAGTGGTGACAGCACGCTCAAATACGTCATCGGATGCCAATGCAATATCTTCTACCTTCTCCCCATTGTACGGGTTTGTCACTTCCATCGTGTCGTTACTTGTATTGATTTGTTTGCCATTAATGATGGAACCTATCATAAGCTATCTTCCTTTCTCTAAAATAAGAAGGCATTCACTAGCAATAGGTGGCTCGCCGGGCGTTCACACCTCTTGAGCTAGCAAATGATGTCGCCGAGTTTTTCGGTCAATTTCATGTTTTCACTGTAGTCAACCGGACAGTCGATGAATACCTGCTTGTCCAGGTTGATCGCTTTTTCTAGGGCTGGCTTCAGCTCGTCCGCTGCTGTGATCGACATCGCTTCAAAACCATAGGATGCTGCCAGCTGGCGGTAGTCCGGGTTGCCGAATTTGATGTAGGATGATCGGTCAAACTTCTTTAGCTGGTGCCATTCAATCAGACCATAGCCGTCATCACGCCACATCAGGACAATAATCGGTAAGTCGAGACGTTTCGCTGTTTCGAGTTCAGCACCCGTCATTTGAAACGAACCATCCCCGCAAACGGCCACAACATTACGTTCTGGATGTGCCATTTTCGCCCCAATCGCGCTCGGGACAGCAACCCCCATGGAGGCAAGGCCGTTGGAAATAAGGCACGTGTTTGGCTCATAAGCGTGATACATGCGGGCCATCCACATTTTATGGGCACCAACATCTGATATGGCGATGTCGTCTTCATTTAAAACTCCGCGCAAATCGGAAATGATTTTTTGTGGTTTGACCGGAAAGTTTGTGTCGTCGGCAAAGGTCTGCAATTCATTCAGGGCCTTGTTCCGGACATCGGTGATCCATTGGTTATCTTGTTCCTTGGCGCTCATATGTTTGCCGAGCTGTTCCAGGTTCGCTGGGATGTCGCCTAAAATATTAAGGGCAACCGGATAATTGGCATCTGTTTCAGCCTCTTCTGTGTCAATATGAATAATTGGCGTGTCGCTCCTGTTCCAGTTTTTCGGCGGGTACTCGGCTATATCAAACCCAATCGTCAAAATCAGATCGGCATCGTTAAAGCCGCACGTGATGTAATCATTGCCGCCAATGCCAGCTGTCAGAAGGCTCAAATCATCCTGCCAGGAAATCGCACCTTTTCCCATAAACGAATGGACAACCGGAATGTGCACTTTTTGCACAAACGCCCGCAATTCTTCTTTAGCTTGTTGCCGGCTGATGCCGTTACCAGCAAGGATGAGCGGGTGTTTCGTTTTTTCGATCATTCGCACCGCTTGCTCGATGACGGCTTCACTGGCTCTGGTGTGGGGCCGCTCATTGAATTGAAGTGGTGTTGTCTCGTCGATGTCCAGACTGGCAACATCTTCCGGAAGATCAATATGGGTGGCGCCCCACTTTTCCTGGCCAGCGACTTGAAACGCTTTACGTACCACTTCTGGCGTGATTTTGGCCGATTTAATCTGCGCATTCCACTTCGTCACAGGCTCATACATGTTGATCAGGTCATAGTACTGATGGGAAATTTTATGCTGCCGGTCGAGCCCAGCCTGGCCGGTGATGGCGACAAGCGGTGCATGGTCCATATTGGCGTTGGCCACACCGGTCATCAGGTTCGTCGCACCGGGGCCGAGTGTGGCCAGGCAGACACCGGGTTTACCGGTCAGCCGGCCATATGTCGCCGCCATAAAGGCTGCGCTAGTTTCGTGCCGGGTCACAATAAAATCAATCTCAGAATCATAAAACGCGTCCATCAGATCGACATTTTCTTCTCCCGGAACGCCGAAAACGTATTCGACGCCCTCCTGTTCAAGGCATTTGACGAGTAATTCAGCTACATTCATTCGGATTCATCCTTTGTCAGATTTCTTGCCATAGTTTTTGCCAAAGACCGGGAATTATGAATATAAAAATTGAAAGGCTTATTTTGTCATTTAAAAATAAGATTTGTTAATAACTATGGCGATTTAAAAAATAGTCAAACTGAAACCTGACCGGCATCATCATGTGTCCGTTTGCATAGGCTGTAATAATCAGGCACTGGATGGAGGAAAGCGAATGAATATTCTCAACAAAGTGAAGCATCATCGTGAAGAAGAACAGCGCCTTAAGTGGGAAGGGACATTTGCCGAATATTTGGAAATTGTGAAAGAGAGACCGGAAGTGGCACAGACCGCCCATTCACGTGTTTATAATATGATTAAAAACTCGGGGTTGACCGAACGCGATGGACGAAAGATGTATAACTTCTTTGGCGACGAGATTTTTGGGCTGGAAGAAACGATTGAAAAGCTGGTGGAGGAATATTTTCATCCGGCAGCCAAACGGCTTGATGTCAGGAAGCGAATTTTACTGTTGATGGGCCCGGTCAGTGGCGGAAAGTCAACGATTGTGAATATGCTGAAACGCGGACTTGAGCAATATTCACGGACAGACGAAGGTGCTGTGTATGCGATTAAAGGCTGTCCGATGCATGAAGATGCGCACATATGATAAGTAACCCTCAAAAAACAAACTACCGAAATTGATAGTCAGTGATTTCTATAACCGGCGGAACTGGGTTTTTTCCAGGCTTAGTCGGTTCAACGACTCTAATCGTTATATGTTCAAACAGTGAATGAATGGCTTGCTTTTTCGTCTCATTGTTAAAGTTATGCCATTCTTTTTTTATTTGCTGTAATACCTCTTTCACTTCAATATCAGATGCAACTTCATTTTCAACCTCTAATAATTTTGCCATTTCCATTTCCTCTAACTTTATTTTTTTCATTTTTTTTCGGTACCGGTCTTTCTTTATGTCACCATCAATGTATAGTTCTTCCAGTCGCTCTTTTTTCTCATCAATTTTTTCAAGTTGTAATTTGATTTGATCAGGACTTATCTCTGATTCAATGTTTGAATGAACATTAGGATCTACATCTTCTAATTCAAGTATTGAAAGAAATGCTTTCTCTATTGATGATTCGGCAATGGTTTGTACATCACATGTACCGAATTTAAAACGTCCCTGGCATTTATAAAAACGGTAATACCCACCGGATTTTCTTTTCTTTTTCCCACCAGTAAAGCTTTTTCCACATTTTCCGCATTTTGCTACACCACTAAAAGGATAATGTGTTTGAGAACGAAAAGCCATTTGGGACCGTCGGCTTATCAATTTTTGAGTTTCATCCCATGTTTCTTTCGTGATAATTGGTTCAAATCCTTCTTGCTCGATTGGCACAATAATCTCTTCACCAGTTTTCTTTCTATAACCATCGGAATAGGATTCATAATTCCAGCGAACATAACCAGAGTAGATTGGGTTTTTAAGCGTATATCGAATTGAGAAATCACTCCATATTTCACCTTTTTTAGTCTTAACTCCACGTGTATTAAGCTTTTTGGCAATATTTTGGGAGCCATGGGTTTGGTATTGTGAGAAAATAAACTGAACCCATTTAGCTTCTTCAGGATTTTTGATCAAATTACCATTTATGACGTCGTATCCATATGGAGCCGGTGCGCCGTTACGTTTCCCCTGTTCAGACCGTTTTAGCATATTTTCATACACACGTTCTGCTATCGTTTCACGTTCCCATTGAGCTAACGTAGCAATAATCGTGATAAACATTCTTCCGGTAGCAGAAGTTGTGTCAAAAGCTTCTGTAGAGGATTTAAACTTCACGTCATACCTGTCCATCATTTGTAATAACTCATGCAAGTCAACAACAGAACGAACAAAACGATCTAAACGATACACTAAGATAACGTCAAACTTCTGTTGCTTCATGTCATGTATTAGACGTTGGAGTGCAGGCCTATCCATGTTTTTTGCCGAATATCCTTCATCAGAGTAATCGTCAACAACTGTCCAACCCTGGGACTCTGCAAACGCAGATAATCGTGCTTTTTGGGCTTCTAAGGAGAAGCCTTCTTCACGCTGCATATCAGTAGAAACACGTCTATAAATTGCGCATCGCATAAATCCTTTTCCTTTCTTATTTATTGGATAAATTTTTTAAATGTACTACTTTTCCTGGAACTCCACAAATTTTACCTATTTCTTGAATAGAAAGATTAGTCTCTTTAAATTTATTAATTTTTTCATCATCCATTAAGAGCTCCACTGCAAAGGTGTTAGCCTCAACTTCATTTTTATCTATTGAAAACAGTGTTTTATTTCTTAGGAAGGGTGTGTTTGATCTTGGATGTAAAACAGCATGTCCTAACTCATGAGAGCAAACAAAACGTTGCATTTCGTCGCTCAAATTATAGTTGATAAAAATGTACTTATTTCTTCTATCATATTTGTAAAATCCATTTATCTCTTTGTGTAAATCCCACGGAATAACATGGATATTCATCAATGAACAAATTTCAAATGGGTTGTTTGATTTATACTTTTTTTCTACCTGATGTACAATGTTTTTGATCCATGTCAAACTAATCTCCCCGCATCCCTAATCGTTGCCTTTTTTATCTCTATACTTTTTAGGAATGTATTTTTTGTTAATACGTTGCGTTTGTCGTACAGCATACTCCATAGCATCTAATAGTGATTCAACCGCCTCCTCGCTCATTGGTTCACCATCAAAACTTAATCCATCTTCACTTGATAAATCTTCTCTAATTTGTTTCATTCTTTTTGCAATGTCTTTCTCGTCTTTAGCTTCTTCAAAAGACATATTTTTTTTTACTTCATTGGACACAAAACTGTCGTCTAGCCTAGAATTTTTGTCCTTTAATTCTTTCTGATCAGTTACATTATCATTCAAAGCATATTGATTGTAGTCTACGTCTATATGACCAGCTGCAATCATCAATGTTTTATAGCTTATATTGTTTTGTGCAACATCTGATAATTTTTTTATAGTAGAAGGCGTTGGCGGATTTGCAACTTTACCTCTAATTAATCTGGATATATGAGCAGAATCAACACCGGAACGCTGAGCGTAATTATTTATAGATCTATTTCCTTTTGCCTTATTTAATAATTCACCAAATAATCCTTTGTTAAATTCACCCATGGATTAATATCCTCCTAAAACATCTTATCTTTAATATTAAGATTATTATTGTATATAATCAATGAAATCATAAAATCCATTGAAAAAATCCCATAAAAAGTGTTGATTTTTTTCAATGAAACATTTATACTATGGAATATATTCAACATTGAATTAAGTCAATATATGTAGATCAAGTGTTGAAAAAAATCAACAAAGGGGGGACGAATTTGTATTTAAATAAGCAAAGAACAAAGCAATTAATGAATAAAAAGTCAGACGGGAATTATAACAAATTCGCCCGAAAGCTAAATGTTGATCCTGGACAGCTACATAGGATTTTAAATTCAGAAAGTAATGCAGGACCAAAATTTCTTTCAAAGTTAGCCGCCTATTGTCTTTCGGAAAATATTGATTTCAATGATTATATTTTTTTTGAAGTACCAGAAAATCCCAAAAAAGTTTAGTTTTTTTAATTCATTGGCTTTATTTTATATAGGAACGTGAAGATTGCGGTTAAATGCGCATATATATTAATCAAAAGAAAAATAAGGGGGATGAATCATGTCAAAAGAATCACCCTTAAGAATCAAGTTGAATAAGGAGCAAACCTTGAAACTTTACTCAATTTGCTTGCCTGATGCAAGGCGAATTGCAAATGAGAGAAAGCGTAAACAGGTTTCCAAAAAATAAACAAAACAACATGGTGCTCCAAATATGAGGGTAATACCTCTACTTTTTTTCAACATATCTGCAAAAAATGCGGTCATAAATTGTTTGAATACCTAGTTCGATGCTGAATTAAGACAATAATCAACGATCACATCAAAAATTCTTTATTAAGATTATTCCTCCTTCATGTGACTAGTATTCGACAGAAAGACAGTAAATTCCTATTAGAAAATAATTGAACTTTAAAAAAGGTGATTGCATGTCAAAATCGCTTCAACTTCGAGCCAATTATAAGGCGCATATCCACGAGCTGGAAACAATATTGCCGAATGGTACAGACAGTTTAAGTGGAGACGTTGAGGATAAAGACATCATAAATTATCTACATAAACGACGTGTTCAATATAGATTAACGAATTTAAGAACAGCTTACAACTTCTTAGGCATTAGACGTGGTGAAAAAATACCGCGTGAATGGCTGGAAGGACTAACTGAAAAAGAACAGCAAATATTCTTGGAATACTTTGAAAATAGAAGAGGCTACACCGAAATTGCTTCTCTGATGGAATTGGAACAAAAGGAAATTAAAAAAATTGTTAGATCATCGCTTCAACAAGTGATGAAACAAGCTGGGAGGGAATAAGATGTCAATTTATGCAGTCCGTTGTTTTACCGGGGAAGAAATTGAAGTGAAGGAAATGCTTAAATATACGCTGGAAAGGCAACAATGCCATTTTGTAAAGGCTATTCATGCCTTCGAAACATTTACACAAGTGTTTAGAGGGAAGAGTACAGCAAGAAAAGAAATGAAAAGTGCAGTGCCTGGCTATATATTTGTAGAAACTAACGACAATTTCCCTCTCATGCGTAAAGAGCTTTGGCACTTAATTAAAAGCATTCCGAAAGTCTGTCAGATTTTCAGGAATGAGATACCGGAAGAAGAAATGGATTATTTCTTTGAAACGTGCGATGTTGAACCGGATATTGAAGTTCGTTTGAACCATGATACGCAAACAGAAGAACAAAAGATTGCAGCCGAACAGGAAGCTCTCCATCAAGCAAATGTGAAAGGCGAGCAAGTTGAAACAGATGTAACGGAAACTACAGTGGATCAAGTTCACGATCTTCAGGAACAAGTGAAAGACGAAAGTGCATTGAAACGCATGATTGGGCGTTGTAAAGCGTATATCCAACGTAAAAAAGAAACATTCGTATTCCCGTTTTCCCTGTTTCATAAAACACGTGACCGGATTGACCCAAACAAACAAATGACAATCCGAGAGTTAACAGATGGAGATTTCATCATTCCGGAATTAGTGAAAACATTGAAAATGGAAGTATCGTTACAATGACAGAAGAAACTTACACTGGAACGGTAAGTAAGATAATCTATCGGAATGATGATTTTCTGATTGCAAGATTCTCGGGAGACAGTCAGGAAACAACCATTAAGGGTTCAATTTTAGGGGTTAAACAAGGGGAAAAATTAACGGTCTACGGAAATTGGGAACACCATGCGAAATACGGAAAACAATTTGCGGTAACACGTTGGGAACGTCCATTACCGAAAACAGACGAGCAGGCTATCGCTTTTCTTGCTTCACCTTTAATCAAGGGTTGCGGTGAGAAAAGGGCAAAACAAATCGTGAATCATTTGGGAACAAACGCATTAGAACGTATTGCAGATGAAGGTGTAAGCTGTCTGACAGCTATCAAAGGGATTGGCGAGAAAAAAGCACAAAAGATTGCAGATAGCGTTATATCAACATTTGAGGTACAAAAAATTATTGGTAAACTTCTGCAATATGGAATCTCTGCCAAAATGGCGATGAAACTTTATAAAGAGTATGGTTCCAATGCCGTGGCAGTCATTGAGGAAAACCCGTATAAACTGACAGAATTAAATCTTGTCGGTTTTCATAAGGCCGATGAAATTGCTAAAAACATGGGCATTACACCTTTATCCGGATTCCGTATAAACGCTTGTGTGCAGTTTGTATTGAAAGAGAAATGTTTTCAGGCGGGACATTGTTATCTACCGGAAGATGAACTGATTGAAGAAACATTACGATGCTTGAACCATAACACCGATGAGAAAGTGACAAACAATGAAGTCATACAAAGCATCAGCAACTTGGAAGAAAAACGTATTGTAAACGACAATGGTTTTGTCTATCCGAAGTTTTTACATGAACATGAAATGAATCTATCGTGGAAGCTCGCAAAAATGCAAGGTTCCACCCGCGGGAAAGGTGTATCTTCTGTCGTAAAGCACATCAAAAACTACCAAAAACAGCATAATGTTGTCCTTGCAGAAAAGCAGCGTGAGGCCATTAGAAAGCTGTTTGAGGAAAACCTGCTTATTTTGACCGGTAACCCCGGAACGGGTAAAACGACTGTCGTTCAGGCTATGATTGATATTTACAAAAAGGTGTATAAAAAGGATGACATTGCCCTTTGTGCGCCAACCGGTAGAGCAAGCAGGAAACTGGCAGAAGTAACAGGACATGCAGCATCTACCATTCATCGTTTAATTGGCTTACAGCCGGGAGAAGCTCCGCAATATAGTGAGGATAATCCCTTGTCAGAACAATTAATTATCATTGATGAAATGTCAATGGTTGATGTTCGATTAGCTTCTAAACTCATGGCAGCCATTCAAAAAGATGCAATAGTGCTATTTGTTGGGGATGCCGACCAACTACCGAGTGTAAACCCAGGTAATGTGTTAAAAGACATGATTGAAGGCGGTATTCCGAATGTGAAACTAACTGAGATTTTCCGGCAGGCACAGGAAAGCCAAATTGTGACCAATGCCCACCGGATCAATCAAGGTCAGTCGCTTTTGATTGATGATAGTAAAAACGATTTCTATTTTATTCAAAAGGAAGACCCGAAAAAGATTGCTCATATGCTTGTAAAAAGTGCTGTGCGCTTTGTAGAGCTCGGGTATGCCCTAGAGGACATATTAGTCCTCAGTCCGATAAAAAAAGGGCCGATAGGCACGATAACGCTAAATGAAGCTTTACAGGAAACACTGAATCCTGCTAGTTCTTCCAAAAAGGAATGGAAGAAAGGAAACACCATCTTCCGGCAGGGTGATAAAGTCATCCAAACGAAAAACAACTACGATAAAGACGTGTTTAATGGGGATATTGGCACGATTAAGGACATCACCCAAATTAAAAGCGATGATGAAATCATAGACGTCATGATATGTGACTTCATGGGTGAGGAAGTGGAATACACCAAAGATCAGCTCAATGAATTACAGTTGGCTTATTGTATCACTATACACAAGTCCCAGGGCGGACAGGCTCCTGTAGTGATTATTCCAGTGTCCACCAGTCATTACATCATGTTGGCAAGAAACCTAATCTACACCGGCATGACAAGGGCTGAGGAACGGATGGTATTTATCGGTACGAAAAAGGCCATGCATATTGCTGCTGGCAACAATAAAGTAACACAACGCAATACCAAACTTGCTAAAAGAATTTTATCCAATATTGATAGTAAATTTGCTGTAAAGTCTGCAAGGTAATAACTTTGCAGGCTAACATTTGTTTAAACGAGGATGTCATAAATGGAAGATAAAACAACTAAAGAATTATTAAGACTGATTAGAAATTTGCAGACTAAATTATCGATGACCTCTTTATTTGGTGTTGATGATGAGGAAATTGATGAGCTTTATGAAAGAATTTCCCAAGCAGAAAGAATTATTTTGTCAAGAGTTAGTAACTCATAATGTAGAAGATGGTGAAGAAATGACCAAAATCTATTTAAAAAGAAAATACGAATGCTTCTTTCAACACAAAGAAGATGGAGAAGTAGTATTTGCTCTCTATGAAGATATAGATGGAAACGTCCATTATAAGCAAATTGACTATGATACAGAAAAATATTCAATGAAGTCTCAACTGTTTTTGATGAATTTATCAAACTCCATAATGCGTTTTAGTTTTAAATGTGAATTGAGGGATATAATGCCAAAAGAACCGGTAAATCTTGCCGAAGTTAACGAACAGGAGAAGAATGCTAACGAAATGGGGTACGGACTTTACAAAATTAAAGATACTAACAAAGCCCCATTTGGACAACAAAATATTGAGAACATAGATGCCTTAAATCAACATAATTATTTATCATTCACAGAATTAGGCTTTCTTTCTGCAATCTCTCCTTTAATAGAAATGGGAAGTAATGCCATTATTGATCCTGGAACAGGAAAATTACTATCTATAACTGGTATAGCAAAGTACCTGAAAAAGAGTAGAGCAAGCATTAGTAATACGATGAATAAGTTAATTACGAAAGGAATTATATTTGAAATTACAGACGCAAATGACTTACTGAAATTTAACCGTTCTGTCTCGGAACGTCCTTTGCTATTGAACCCAGAATTTTCTTATCGTGGCGATAGAAACGATATTGATTTAACCTTAACAAAATTTCTTGTTTCCTCTGACAAAATTGAAGAACAGAAAATATATTTACCATGGAAGGTATGGTTCAGTCAAAATCATAATGGTGGAAGGTTATATAGAAGACAAACCTATCTAAAATTGCGGAAAGAAACAAAAGGAGAGTAAAACATGGCTAAACTACATGTGATGAAAGATAATTTAAAACGTTTGATGGAGGAAGAATATCTGTCGAATGATGAATACCAGTTTATGAGTAGTTTATTTTTTTTGATTCACGATCATTCTAACGCTATCGCCAAAAATATTATCGACTTTATGACACTCAGTGAAATTGCGGAATCCCTTAAACAGGACAAAAAAGAAACTGGTCGAATGATAGAGTGCTTAGACAAAAAAGGAATCCTTTTTGAGTTTTTGCATGGGCCACAGATAAAAGAATTTGATCCTGAAATATCCAAAAGACCACTCTTTTTCAATCCGGAAATTGTATATAAGGGGGACATTCATGAAATTGATGCTACACTATCTGCATTAACATCACATTTTGATAAACTTGACCAACGTATCAAGCTACCTTATAAGATTTGGTACCCTGCGAATGCAGAGTACGGGATGGTTATTCCAAGAGAATGGATTATGGATGCCAATAAAGCTGAAATTTATCAATAATTTTTTAAAAACTTAAGTAATGTAGGGGGTAGTATAAGAAGGGGGTGTAAACAAAAGTTTACACATGTGTAAAGAAAAATTGACACCCTAAATTAACCATAAACCTTGTCATGACGGGATTCACGGCGCTAAAAGGAGTGAAGCCCTTTCTCACTCTATTATAATATAGATTCCGATACCAAAAAGTACCGTCTAAGAATTGAGGGTGTAAAGAAAAATATACACCCCCCTAAAACGAAATACTTCTTAAGAACCACTTATCCATTTTGGGGGTGGTTTTTATTATGTGAAGAAAGTCAAAAAACAATCAGTATGCAGCTTGCAGGAAAACAGTTTGTGTATTGAGGGACTGAAGACTTCGGGGACAACGGTTGGTGCGCTTCATAGATGGTCATTATCTCCATGGGCGTTACTGTGTTCCATTGAAACCAACATTACTCGCCCGTCAGCACATACCTGAGGATCTAAACAAAATAAAGTGGATTTCGAACCATTGTCCAGCAGAGATTGTCCCAGTCCCTTAATGTTCTTCTGTCATACTCTAATTTTTTATAAGGGTGACTATTTATTTTGATAAAGGGGGAAGTAAAATGACCGATACTGAACGTAAAACAATAGCGGAATGGATTAAGGCAAGCACTCGGTATAGTCAGGAGTATCTCGACAAAATGTCTGATGAGGAGCTCGAAAGCATGTATGAGGAAAAGGTACTGAGAGGAGGGTTGTTATGACGCTGGACAACTTCTTGAATTTCATAAAAAGATAAAGAAAAAGGCTAAGAGGTAGTTTGTGAGTTCATACTACTCCAGCCTTTCTTTTGCTTATGGAAAGTGTCAAAACTATGGTTGGACCCCCTATTCCGGGTCGTCCAGTATGCTAAACCAAAAAGCATCATCCTGCGGATATGGTTCCGGATTACCGGCAGACTCAATCATGAGCAGCCACTTGCCCGTGTCAAAGTCGTTCATTGCTCGATGGATTAAAGCCAAGTCTTCCTGCGGATTATGAAAAACAAGTTCATCCAGTCCTTCGACTTGAACGCCATATTCCGCCCAAATAGTTTCTAGGGATTGATAAACCTGATTATGCGGAATATGAACATGGGTATCCGTTGATAATATCTCGGTGGTGTCAGGACGTGAAACGATATGTGCAGGACCATCCATTAGTTGTTGACACATTTCCAGCATGGTGTCGGTGATTTCCAATTTGTCACCACAAAATAGGCAGGTATAACCGGACTCTGCCAAAGATATGAGATCATGTTTTTGGAAGCTTGTGGTGGTCGGGAATGAAGCAAAACCATTAATTGCACGTGCTTCTCTATGATTTCGTTCACATTCCCGGCAGCCGATAATAATTCGAGATTCACGTTTTGTCATAAAATCATCTCCTTTAGGTTTCATTCTATCGGAAATGAAACGCAATGGAAAGTCTATTTACTAAAAAGAAGGAGGTAAGAAATGATAGCTTTCTAAACACTTAAAGAAAAGAAACGATTCATTAATTGGGAAAATGCATGGATGGCGGAAGGAAATCAATTCCGCATGAAAATATTCGTTGGGAGATGCAGCTGATCAGAGAAGGCGGAAGAACCGGATAGGATTTTTTGGAAGCAATCGAAAAAATTGAAAATAAAGGTTGATATTCCAAAAATTTCCTGGTAAACTACTAAATATAGTTGAAAAAGTCATCAGAAACCAGTCTGTGCAAAAATAATAAATCTCCTGGAAGGCCTGTTATGACGGGCTTTTTTTATATTGTTTTTTTAGGAAGGAGGGGAAAAGACATTGTCTGAAACAAAATCGAAAAAATCAACATGATAATGAACCATCTTTAGAAAAAATGTTACAAACCTATGTCCAGATTGATGAAAGTGAACAGGAAGCTCGGTGGCTGAAAGGTCAGGTGTTGAATATCATTTTAGCCAACAAATCTGTATCAAAAAAATGGTTGGCTTCACAGTTAAACGTTAGTCCTGCACAAATAAGAGTATTAATGCAGGTCTATCGGGCGTTTCCGGAAAAACAATCACGTATGCCGGAAATGAACTGGTATCATCACCGTGTTGCGGCAAATTCGCTTGATCCGGATTATTATATTCGAGAGGCGGCGGCTAAAGGTCTTTCAACGAGGGAAATGCAAGACTTGATTTCTGACAACGAGAAAAAAAGTACTGTTCAACGAAAAACGGTCCGGGCAACTAAGAAAAAGAAGTTAAGGAAACTGGAAAGTGCCATAGCAGAAGGAATACAAGGACAATTGCGGGTACTTTCAGGGAAAGGGTTGATATAAAGTGAAACGTTGTAGCAGTTGTGGCAGCAATTTATTGGAATTGCATGTAGCCCGTGACCAAATGTATCAACAATGCAGGCGTTGCGGGGCGGAATTTTCTCTTCGAAAAAATAAACAAGATGAAAGGAGGAAATCTTCATCGAGTGGACAACCCACAGCTTAAGTGGCATGGTTGCTGGTTTTGCAGTAACTGGAGGGGATTGGAAAGGAGCAGTTGCCGGGGGAATAGCCGGAATGGTTCCGGATATTGATGAACCACGTTCTCATATTGGACGACCGTTTTTCTTTTTAGCTATTCCAATTAATAAAATATTTGGTCACCGTACCCTAACCCATTCGTTATTATTTACGGTGGTGTTAGGGTTCATTTTATGGCCATTTTTATCATCAAGTATCGTACTTGGAACAGTTGCCGGCATGCTGGCGCACATTTCAGGGGATATGGTAACGGGAAAAGTGAAATTCCTGTATCCATTACAGGTATCCATCGGGATTCCGGTTTCCAGATTCAATTATTTGCTGATTGATCGTATAACACGTTTGGGATTAGGGGTGATTGTTTTATGGGGAATCGGTAGCTGGATATTCAGCTATTTCAATTTTAAATTATAAATGGGGTGAATAAGTTGCTATATGCCGTTATAGCGGGAGGTTTTATGAGTTCCCCGTTACTTTTTATTAGAGGGCTTTCTATACCAATGCGAGCCTTTTGCTTCACACTGACATTTTTCATGTTGTTTATAATTTTTTGGCAAATTCAAAAAACGACGCATTTAGCACCTGGAGGAGGGATAAATCTCTTATGAAGTCATCTATATTCAAAACGGTGATTGCCCTAGTCATTGCTGCGACAGCTGGCGGCGGTTTTTTTGTTTTCGCACAACCACCGGAAGGGAAAACTGTCTACATTGCCGGACAGGACATAACGAAAGGGCATACGATTGATACAAGTATGATTCGCAAGATGACCGTTCATTCCGAAGCAAATGTCCCGGCTATTGATATTGAAAGCATGATTGGAAAGAAAGCAGCGAATAATATCCAAGAGGGAGAATGGATTACACCTGCGGTTGTTACGGCGGAAACCGATAGCGATAAGAGCCATTACACGTTAACATTACCTGCGGTTCAAGCAGGCGGTCCTTTACTTGAAGCTGGTACAGAAGTGAATATTTGGGAAAATGCGGGAGACACAGAACAATCTCGTAAGATACTCTCGAATGTGCTGGTATCACAAGTTGTAAGTAATGAAAATTCATCAGATGGTAATGTAACAGTGGTATTGGCATTAGATGAAGCGGATATTTCGGTTGTCTCGACAGCACAACAACGTTCAGGCGTCTTCTTTACAACAGGAAATGTAACAAGGAGTGCTTCACGATGATGATAGCCGTTTGGTCAGCTAAAGGAGGCGTAGGCGTTAGTACATTAACACTGGGACTCGCCAAAGCTATGGAGGAAGATAACCTTATTCTCATGGATTTCAACATGTTCAGTCCCACGCTTGCCGCACTGATGGGACTAGAAGATACACAGTACGGCCTTGACCGTGTTTTACTGCATTCGGATGCTGACACTATTGAAAAAGCACTGCACGAAAATTGGGTACAGCACGAAGGATTTTCTTTATTACCTGGTGTGCAATATCCACCAAAAAATATGCAACATAGTGAATTATTAATGCGAACTATAAAAGAAGCAACCAAAGAACAGATGGTGATTGTAGATGCCGGTTTTGGTGTTGTACACCCTTTACAAAAGGAATTGTTGTTACGGGCAGATGTGATTTTAGTTGTTGTAACACCATATCTCATGACATACCACAATTTATGGCAGATGTGGCAAAATGACTTTTTTATTCCATATGAACAAACGAAGAAAGCAGGACTCATTGTTAATCAATTTCATGGATCTGTAACAGCAAAAGATATTGCAACACTGACGGATTTGTGGCTTGCCGGTGATTTACCGGTTATAAAGAAAATGACAGATGCCTTGAATCAGGGGAATTTGGATGAAGCTTTTCCAAAAGTATTTTTGAGGAAATTGAAAGAGATTGGAGAACGTTCTATCCATCGTATGGAACAAACGAATACGATGGTAAAGCAACAGTTGATTGAACCATTCACAAAAACGATGGACATGTTTGAATCAAAAGCATTTTCTTATGAACAGCATGAGAAACCGACAGAATGGGTAATGCCGGAGTCATGGGAAAAAGAATCGCCGGAACCAAATCAAGAAGAATGGTATTACTCAACACCGGATAGAAGGGAGGAATGGAGATTTGAATCATGATTTAGACCGGATTGCTGACAAAGTAAAAACACGAATGGCGGAAACCGGGGATGATATGCAGAATCAGCTGTTTCGGCTGGCTCGTGCAGGCGATCAGACATCAGCCGAAGGTGTACGTCACCGTATTTGGAACGTTGTCCGAGATGAACGCATTATGGCCAGTGGTTTATCCCCTGACGTATTGGTACAGGAAATTTTTAAGCGTAATTGGGGACTTGGCCCGATACAGGGTGTTTACGATGAACCCAGTGTCAATGAAGTATGGGTAAACGGACCGGGTGAAAACAATGTGTGGGTTGAACGGAAAGGACAACGCATGAAAGTGGATGTATCCTTTCCGGATGATGATGCTATTCGTGAAGTACAACAACGGGTGCTTTCGGTGGAAAACCAGGAACTTAATCAAACAAATCCTATTGTGGAATCCAAAATGTTGGATGGTACACGGGTTACGCTTACCTGCCCGCCGGAAACATCACAGCGAACCATCACACTACGGAAACATAACACCATTGATATGACCGAGGATGAATATATCCGGCAGGGTACACTGGATAGGGAAAGCTCGGAATTATTAAAGAAATTAGTCCGGGGACGGAGCAATACGCTTTTGATTGGTGCAACCAGTTCCGGTAAAACGAGCATGTTAAAGTGGTTGACACAATTTATCCGGCCAAACCTCAGAGTGGGTGTATTAGAAGGCACATATGAGCTGGCGTTGGATCAATTTTTAGCTGATCGTAACGTCATTTGTTTTGAGGAACAGCCAAGACTTGGCCGGACATTGATTAAACAGTTTCACACGATGCTTAGGGAGTCACCTGATGTGATTGTATTAGGGGAAGCACGTGGTGAGGAAGCCGACCAGATGATTAAAACGTTCCGCCGTGGTCATCCGGGCTCATTTGGAACGATTCACTCCAATTCACCGGAAGCTGCAATTCAAGACTTAGCCGATATGATTATGGAAGACGGGCGTAATTGGGATCAGAAGTCTCTTTATTTACGGGTAGCCCGTTCCATCGACACAATCGTCCAACTTCATTTGGAACCGGAAACAGGGATTCGTCGCCTGTGGCGTGTGGCAGAAGTCTATTGCCCGGAACTGGCGGAGGATGTGCAGTTTAACGATTTAATTCGTTTTGACGCATTCAAAGAGTCATGGGATGTGACACCAAACAATGCCTCTCAAGCACTCCATGAGAAATTGGAACTTCAAGGCGTAAACCTCAAACGAGAGGGGGTTTTCGCATGACATGGGCGTACATGGTAATCTCTGTTGTGATAGCATGTTGTTTCTATGTAGCAATCCGTGTCTTTTTTGATGAGATTGTTGCACGAAGAAATATCATGCAGCGAGTTGCTGGTAAGGCGGAAAAGCAGGAAAAAGAGCCGCACTGGTTCCACTGGATCGCAACAATACGGGATGCGTCCGGAATTAATATGCCCTTTTCAAGATGGTTGTTGTTGAGTCTAATTGGTTTGATTGTTGGTTTTATACTTGGTGCTATTCTCTTAAAAAATATTATCGTGGGTATTTTGCTTGGAGTGACACTTGCTGCTATTCCAACATGGCTCTTAAATTACTATGCGGTACAGTATCGGGAAAAGGTTGCTTCAGGGTTAATACCAGCATTTGAAACATTTTACTCAGAATACACGATTACACGGAATGTACCAAAGGCAATGGATGTTGTGGCAAGACAAGCCCCCGAACCAGCTAAAGATGAATTCAGCCGGATGTCCAATGAAATTTATGCAGGTAATTCCGTCAATCAGGTGCTCGATGGTTTTTCCCGTCGAATGAATAATCGTTGGGTGAGACTTTTTACCGCATTGTTGACCATGAAAGAGAATAGAGGCTCACAAATCGAACAGCCACTTTTGAATATGATTGCGGAACAAAAGAAACGGCAGATGGAAGCCAAAAAAGACCGGTCTGAATTGGCGCAGGTAAGGCTGGTTCATTTAATATTGATGATTGGCTCAATTGTACTATTCTTGGTGAACCTTGTCATACGCCCTGATAGTTATACATTCTTTACGACAACAACCGGTGGACGTTGGGCACTTGTGTTTATTGTTGGCTCTCTTTTGATAAGTCTTGCCATTTTCATGTTGATGAATCGAAAGGAGCTGGATTAAATGATCTATGGTGCTGCTGGCGTGATTGCCGGGTCTATCGGTTACATCGTATGGCAATTGTTAAACATACTGGATTATATTCCGCATAACACAAAGGAAAAGGAACTGGAAGGGACTGAACGCATTATCCCTTATCCTTTTGGCTTGACACCCGGTAAGGCGGAAATCATACAAAAGATTGGCTTTTATACCGGCATTGTTGTCGGTATTTTGCTTTATTTTACAAGTGGTTTGCAGCCGGCATTTATTGTGTTTACCATTTGTTTTTTTGTGGGCATTGCCTTTAAACGCGTCATTGAATCAAAAGAAAAACGTGTCAAAAAGGAAATGGTACAGGAACTACCGGTGTTTTTAGATACATTTTTGTCCCTGTATCAATCAGGAGCCAAAATGGAAGTGGCAATTGAGGATGCTTTGGTGGTAACAAAACAGTTGCCTTATGCGTTCCGTCCAGTCCTTTTTAAGTGGCAGGATCGTGGTGGGCCGGAGGAAGCCCTAAAATTATTAGGAGACTTGGAAATTGCGGAATTAAAGACATGTTCAACCATGTTCATACAGGTTGTCAGAGGCGGAGAACGGTCACTCGAGTTTTTGAAAGAATGGAAAAAGCAACTGGCGGAAATGGAGCATTTGAATAAAGAGGCAGGATCGGCGACTAAGCCGATTTTTTATACTGCCCTTTTGTTTCTTCCATTTGCCTCAGCTATTGTGACATGGTTCTATCCATTCTTTATTAAAGCCTTAAATATGTTTGATGGATTCTCAGGGGTGTTGTTATGAAAAAGCAAAAAGGTTATTCCACGGTGGAGTATTTAGTCGGCGCTGGTGTGGTTGCGGGTATTGCACTCGGTGCTTTTATTTACACACTACTACCGGCAGCAGATTCAGTTGAAGAACAACAGCCCGATACGTATTACAGTGATTATTATCTGACTGATGAAGGTTAAAACTATTTCATTTGAAAGGGGGAATGCGGGGGAAGGAATGAGTTCCGTTCAATTATATAAGGGGTGAAATGGTTGGTGCTTGAAGTAAACAGACCACAAATTTTGAAAGGGGGTGTTCACATGAGAAAATTTTTGAGAGACGAATCCGGATTATCGACATTGGAATACATTATCGGCGCTGGTGTGATGGCTGCACTTGCAATCGGTGTGTTCACCGGCTTACAGGGACAAATCACCGGTGCAGGTGATGATGTAGGCGGCGCTATTGATGAAGCTGGACAACAGTCTTCTAATGCTGTCGATAAAGTAGGCAACTAAAGATGTAAAAAAACTCCAAAGGTGTGCCCCACTTTTTTATTGTGAAAAGGGGGCTGTTTTTTGGAAAAAATAAGAAGTTGTTCGTAAAAGGGCTGCATTATTAATAGACCAACAAAGGAGGAAATTAACGTGAAGAAATTTTTGAAAGATGAAAGTGGTCTGAGTACATTGGAATACATCATCGGTGCCGGCGTAATGGCTGCACTGGCTATTGGTGTATTCTCATCACTACAAGGACAGATTAGTGGTACAGGTGAAGATGTGGGTGGTGCTATTGATAAAGCGGGACAACAATCCTCTAATGCTGTCGATGAGGTAGGCAACTAAAAATGAATAACCTCCAAAACATCCCTCTGCCTTTTGGCAGGGGGATATTGTTTTGGGAAGGGGTGATTAAAATGGATTTTAATATATTTCAGGATGAAATGGGTTTTTCGACGATTGAATATATTGTCGGTGCAGGTGTCATCGCTGCCGTTGCGTTAGCTGTATTCTTGAGTTTACAGGATAGTTTTAGTGGAACAGCCAATCACATTAAAGATGCCATTACAATAATGGGGGGAGGGTAAACGTAGTATCAATGGTTAAAGACGAAAAAGGCTTTAGCACCATCGAGTTTTTAATTGGAGCCATTTTAATGACGTTTATCATCTTTTTCCCGATTGTCACACAGATGCAAATGCACTCCATCCAATCATTAGAGCAGGAATTGAACCGGACTTTACAAATGGCAGCAGTACAAGGTGAGGTAACACCGGAGATAAAGCAAATTACCGAGCAAAACCTGGCTGAAACAGGTATGGAGAATGTTTCTTTTACACCGGATACGACAACCGATCCAGTGGAAAGAGGTGGAACGGTTCATGTTGGAATTGTTGCTGAACGTCCGGAAGAGTCGATGTTCTCAGGTGTGATGGCGTTGATCGGAGGGGATGATATTGAATCCGATACGTTTATGGTTGAAGGATCAATTATGTCCGAACATCTCCCGTAATAATGGGTTTGCAACAATATGGTATATGATTGCTATTGTTCTCATTATCTCACTGGCTTCTTTTGTGTTATCAGAAGGTTATGCCAATGTTCAGCAAAACAAGATTAAAACAGCGATGAATCGTGCTGTGAAAGCAGCAACGATGCAATATGATACAAAAGAGTTATCTGAGAATGCGAAAATTGTTATCCCGAAAGACAAAGCAAAACAGGAATTTAAAACATACCTGACAGATAATTTGAAGCTGAATAATGCACTAAACCCGACAGAGGACAGTGTTTTTGAAAATGGGTTTCAAATTGTTGATTTCAGCATCATTGATGAAGAGTCACTCCCCTATACGGTTGAACGATCTGATGTTCAATTCCGTCATACGTTTCAAAATCCCGGTGTGTTGGCGGTTGTTCAAACAACCGTAACAGATATTTGGGGGACGGATGAAACCACTTATTATGTACCGGCAGTTGCCGAAGTTGACTTATCAATCACGGAAGGGGAGGGATCATGACTTTAGTTTTCTTTGCCTTATTAACTGTAATGGTTCTCATTACGACTTATACGGATTTGAAGTATCGAAAGATTTATAACAAGTTCTTATTGCCCTGTATCATTCTATCGTTATTACTGCACACCATTAATGGGACGCTGGTTGATTCGTTTATTGCGATGGCCTTTGCGTTCGCTTTCTTTTTTCTAGCATATATATTTGGCATGACAAGTCCTGGAGATGTGAAGCTATTTGCAGTTGCCGGTTCTATTGTTGCCAATTTCACGATTGTTGCTGCGGCGATAGTTGCATATATGTTAATTCAATTTGGCATGGCGATATATGCCATGGTTAAAGCATGTCGAAGGAAAAAAATGTCGCTGCTGGCAGTGTTGAAACAGGACGCAATCGGGTTCACAACCAAGACCGGTTCAGTCATTCAGCCCATTCATTTTCCGGGGGCAGTGCTGATAGGTGCTAGTGTCTGGAGTGTACAGTTAATAGCATTATTCTAATGGGGGGAAACAACATGGCACAGTTTAATGACGATTTAGGTTTAACGAAGCATGAAGATAACCTTGAAAGGGTGCTGGATGGTATATATGTCACAGCTGAAATGGGATTGGAAAAGTTAGCAGGCGATTTAAATAACGAACAAATCAGAAGGCTTCATGATATGTCTTATGATCTCGCACTGGCATGTGAAAAAGTGCTAGCAGAAAGGAGTGACCAAAACTGAAACGTCCAACAAAAGGTATTGTATTTATCGTATGTGGTGTAATACTGGCGGTGGTTGTCGGTCTGGTTGCCAATAATATGGTATCAAAGGCAATGAAAGACACGACGGTAATTGTAGCCAAACATGATATCGAACCATTTACACAAATTAAAACGGAAGATTTGAAGAAAGTGACAAGACCGGCTTCCGGTTTACCAAACCAAGTGGCAACATCAATGAAGACGGTTGCCGGAAACTTCACAACGACCACAATTGTTAAGGGGAATGCGGTACAAAAGGAACATCTAGCATTACCGGGTAATGGTGATTTAAGTTCAGTCTTGACTAATTTCGATGATCCTAGCGTAAGAGGTTTTGCACTACCATCGGAAAATCCCATGATTAAAAACATGCAACCCGGTAACCAGATAGATTTATATGTACAGTCCAAAGATGGCAACGAACCATCTTATTTACTTGCGGACAATGTGCTGGTACTGGGGATTGCGAAAGATGATGATAATCCGGTGGGATTGATATTGGCTTTGAGTCAAGAACAGGTCAAGAAAATCGTACCAGTCATGAATGATATTCAAATAGCACTTGTTCCTTATAATGCACAAGGCGCAACAGCAGATAAAGATGATAAGGGCGATGAACAAGAAGAAAGCGAAACAGAAGGAGGAGATAAGTAGTGATGGCAGCAGCGACCAAAACAAAGAAAGTGATGGTAATTGAAACCAATGAGCAGGATGCACAGCAAGGAGCGCGTGCCCTTTCACAGGTTGAAGGGGCTGAGATAGCCCTCTTAACGCCATCTATCTCTCTGGCATTGGATAAAATTGGGCAGGAGCCGCCATTTCTTGTGGCCATTGACGAGAAAGTACAAGGCTGGCAAAGCTTTTGTCAGCAATTAGCGCAACAATCACCACAGACGAAAATCGTTGTGACAACGAACCAGCAAAACAGCGGGCTGGAACAGGAAGCGAAAAGTGTCGGGGCAGTTGCTATCCTGATTAAGCCACTCCATCAGGTGCAGGATGAATTGCCGAATCTTTTTCAAGAACCGGCACAACCGGAACAAAACAATGATGTGTCCTGGCAACCACAGGAATTTTCCGTGTCGTCGGTATTCCAGGCACAGCAAAAATCGGAAGACAGTCCTTTTGGTGGACAACAGCCACAGCAGCCACAGAATAAGTTTAATACAGGTGGTGGCGCAGGACTATTCGGTGGACAGTCTATGCAGGGGCAACAGGGGCAAATGCAGGGTCAGCCCCAAAGCATGAATCCGATGATGAACGGGCAGCCAATGGATAGACCAATGGGCATGCCACAACAACCAATGGGAATGCAACAAAGCGGTGGTGGCATGCAGATGTTCGGGCAGGCTCCTCCTCGTCCGAAGATGATTGTTACCGTGTACTCCCCTAAAGGTGGGGTTGGCAAGACGACTATGAGCTTGAATATTGCGGTAGCATTAAGGCAATTGTCCATGAAGTATTTAGGTTCACAGAATGCTTTTAATGTGGGCTTGGTTGACTTTGACGTGGACTTTGGTGACGTTGCAGCCAGTTTGCAATTAGTCCCACGTGGCAGTGTTGTTGATTGGCCAAAAGATGAAAACTTTAATCCTGACTATGTAAAAAACCTGTTTACGTTCCATCAACCATCAGGCGTGATGATACTAGCAGGGCCGGAACGTCCGGAAATGGAATTTTTACTGAACGAGGAACAAGCAAAACACGTTATTTCCGGTACTCATCAAATGTTTGACATTGTTGTCGTAGATATGGGATATTCCATTCGCAAATCGTCGCTTATGGCCATGTCTATGTCAACACATCCACTGTTTGTCACAACACCGGATACACCGGCGGTACGGGATATGACACGAGCAAAGAAATCTTTGAATGAACACAATATTAATTTGACGCAATCACAACTAATTATTAATCGGATGCCGAAAAAAGGACGTCCGCCTTTAAACCCGCAGGAGGTTAAACGATACATTGGTATGGATATTGCTGGAGAGGTGCAGGATGACCCTGCTGTATTGGATGCACTATCAGAAGGTACACCATTGACACTAAAAGGTAAATCACCAGCAGCAATGGAAATTGAGAAAATAGCCCGAAATCTTATTCAGGATTACCTTCCAAAGGATACTGAAAAGAAACCTTCCTTATTAGAACGGTTATTTGGAGGTAAATTAGGATGAGTCAGGATTTAGAAAATGCCCGAAAGATAATACTGGCGGAAATGGAAAGACAAACCAAAAATGCTGAAAAGAAACCAAATCGGGAAGAGTTACAGGTCCAAATTCTTGATGCTATTCACCGCCAGGGATTAAGACTTGATTTTCAGGTACGTGATCAATTCATTGAAGAACTGATTGAAGATGTGATGGGTTACGGGCCAATCGAAACATTTATTCAAAATCCGGAAGTAACTGAAATTTGGATATATGGTTATGACAAAATCGTTATTGAACAAAACGGGGAACGGAAGAAAACAAACGCAGTATTTCGTGACGATGACCACCTGAGAAATACACTGGAAAAAATCCTCGCCCCTGTCGGTAAGCGATTGGATGAATCAGAACCAAGAGTGGATGCCCGTTTGCCGGACGGGAGTCGGTTAAATGCGGTTATTCCGCCGATTGCTGTAGATGGAACTCAAGTCACGATACGAAAGTTTAAAAAGAGCTTAACATTGGATGATCTTATTCAGAGTGGCACGCTTACGGAAGAATCAGCAGACTTTTTGTCTAAAGCTGTTTCCGGGCGTGCTAATTTAATGGTTTCCGGTGGTACATCAAGTGGCAAAACCACGCTTTTGAATTGTTTGTCTGAATACTGGGGTGAGATGGACTCCGTTGTTGTGATTGAAGACCCGGCAGAATTGAACCTGAAAGGGAAATGGGTGCGACGGATGGAAGCAAGAGGCCCGAATCTGCAAGGGGAAGGTGAGGTATCCATCCGGCATTTAGTTAAAAACAGTTTGCGTCAGGCCCCCGACCGGATCATAGTCGGAGAAATTCGTGATGGAACTGCAGTGGATATGCTGCAAGCGATGATGACCGGACATTCCGGCTCCATGAGTACCGTTCACGCAGATAATGTGGAAAGTATGTGTAATAACCGGTTGCCTGATTTGGTATCGGAAGGTAATACTACATTAGAGCCGGAAGTCATCCTTAAACGGGTTGCTGATGCTTTGGATATCGGTGTCCATGCCGAGCAAATAAACGGTGACCGGCGTGTCGTTCAAATTGCTGAGATATTGAATATGGAAAACGGAAAAGTACAAACAAGAAACTTATTTGAATGGCAAAATGGACAGTTGGAAAAAGTGGCCGAACCTTCAAAGGCGTTACAGGACAAATTGGAACACTTCGGTGTTGTTCTTAACGAAACAGTCCCCCGTTCGGAACCTGAACTTGATAAAACAGCAGAAGCCATAACATGGACGTGGGAAGGAGGGGGTGATGCAGTATGATCTTCGTCTTAACAACCGTTTCTGTATTATTACTGATTGCAGGCATTTATACATTAGCAACAAACCGTAGAAAGCGACTGAATCAAGTTATATTCGGTGAACAGGCAACATCTGACAAGAAAAATATTCCCATATCCTTTAAAGGGCTTCCTCGCTACCTAATATTTACCGGTAGCTTTTTTGTTGCCGGCTGGTTTTTGGTTGGCGGCATATTTTGGGGAGCTGTATTTGCAGTAGTCGGTTTATTTATGCCACTTTTTACACGCGGTGGGCGAAAGAAAAAGCAAATACGACGAATGGAAAAACAACTGGAAGATGTGCTGTACCAAGGTATTAACGTTTTACGAGGCGGCGGTGGGTTGTATCAGTTTATGGAATACCTTGCGGAGAAAACACCTGAACCGTTACATGATGTCTTTGATACGGCTTTTGTTTCGATACAGGATTTGGGTACACCACCTATTGATGCACTAAAAAAGGCAGCAGAGGATAATCCGGATCTGCCTGATCTTGGTATGATGGCATCAGCTTTGGAGGAAGCACAAAAGAATGGTGCTGACTTGGCTGAGGTTGTGGAGATGTTTGCATCTGATGTGCGAAACCGACGAGCGTTGCAACAGGAAATCGAGTCCAAAACAACACAAGGAGTATTAACAGCTAATCTATTGCTTGGAATAGGAATCGGTGTCCCAGCCCTTTTACAAGTGTATGGTTCGATATCTGAAAATCCTACATTGGCCAGTGGTTCGAGTTTGATTATACAAATTTTTACAGCAGTATGTTACATGATGATGCTCGCCGGTTACTTGATAATTCGGCGTATGACGCAAGTTTAACAGTAAAAGGAGGTTTTGCATGTGATTGGTGTACTGGCAGGGGTTTCGGTATTACTGCTGTTTGGCGGAATTTATCAAGTGCTTACATTCCGGCGCAGGAAATTGGATAATGTGATACTGCATGAAGAAACATTTCGTGACCGTTCTTATAAACCGGTAGAACAAACAAGCCGATTATTTAAGCAATTGGCAGAAAAAATGCGGGGATTTGTTCCCCTTGTATTAAATGATTCACGGAAAAAGAAGCTGGAACAAAAACTGGATCAGGCAGGGGTAAAACGGACGCCCGAAGAAATGGTAAGCGAGCAATTGGCAGGCGCACTCATTGGTATTCTATTCGGAAGTGTTGGCTTTTTGGCCGGCGGAATGGGTATTTTAATACTGCTTTTCTTTGGATTTGCCGGATGGGTGCGCCCACAAGTGGCACTCAATAAAAAATGGAAAGAACGCAGAGAAGACATTAACGATCAGTTACTTTCGTTCGTTGATGTCTTTTCTTTAATGCTGGAAACAGGTGCTTCGATTTATTCCGGCATGGAAAAGGCAGCACTGGCTGTTAGTGGTCCATTGGGTGAAGAAATGAATGTGATGCTCCGGCAGAGTAAGACAAGAGGTATGACAGATGCACTCCATCAGATGTCTTTAAGAGTGGATCAGCCGGATCTAAACGGATTGGTGACAATACTTCATCAGGCAAACAAATATGGCGCAGGAATGGATGTTGTTTACTCTTTGCGTCAATTCTCATTTGCAGTAAGAAACAATCGACATAATCAGATTGATCAGAAGGTGCAAAAAATGAGCACCAAAATTTTGTTTCCAATGTTTTTCTTCATTCTCATGCCAATGATGGCTATTCTGTTTGCACCTGTACTTATGTCGTTTGGGCAGAGTGGTTTGGTATGAAGGGCATTAAAAAGATCACTGTCCGAAATGATGGCCACTCCTGTGAAGTATTGATTGCTGAGACGGTGTTGCAGCGCCTTCGAGGGCTGTTGTTCCGTCCTAACTGGAAAGGGGGGATGTTACTACCAACTAAGAGCGTCCATACCTTTTTTATGAAACAAAACATTGATGTGTTCTATTTAGATCGTCAAGGGAGAGTGGTACATGCCGTATTGGATATGAAACCGTGGCGTGCAACAAAAGTTGTCCGTAAAGCGCAAATGGTGTTGGAAGTACCGAGTGGAAAACTTGGTGACATGATGACAGGTCATTATATCGAATTAGACCAAACAACAAAAGGAGGAATGCTTTGTGTATAAGGTAATGTCTTATGTATTAGCATTTTTGATAGCTGTAAAAGATAATTTTTCGTTACAAAATATTCACCTGAAAGCCCGTGATAACCGAGCACAGACTTGGATGGAATATGGAATGATTATCGGCGGTATCATTCTCATTATCGTATTAGTGATTGGACTATTTGGCGACCAGCTAATGCAATTGTTTAATAGTATTACCGACGCTATCGGTATTAAAGAGCCCAGCGGTAGTAGCGGTGGCGGATGGTAAAAGGAAGGCGGCTCATTTGAGTCGCTTTCTACTTTATTTATTTGTGTGAGGAAATATTGTAATAAATAAATATTTCTTCACGGAAGTAAATAAAACAATCAATAAATATTGGGTCTTCGGAATATATAGTGGAATTACTTTTTTAATAGTTTAAAAACAACTGGTGTTTAAATCGGATTTTCTAGTGGGATGTTAGGACAATCAATAGTATTATAAAAGTATCAATCACATACGAGTGATACGTTGGGAAAAAAATAAAATAGTCCAATTTACTTGACCGTGTACTATGGTACACGGTTTATAATATTCATGGGGTGAAATAAGATGATTTACCGCATTAGTGAGTTTGCAGAAAAATGTGGCGTTAATAAAGAAACGATTAGATATTACGAGCGAAAAAATTTACTACAAGAACCTCACCGAACGGAAGCTGGTTATCGGATATATTCATATGATGACGTTAAGCGTGTTGGGTTTATTAAACGAATACAGGAACTTGGATTTTCTTTAAACGAGATTTATAAATTACTTGGTGTTGTAGATAAAGATGAAGTTCGTTGTCAAGATATGTTCGAATTTGTTTCTAAAAAACAAAAGGAAGTTCAAAAACAAATAGAGGATTTAAAACGAATTGAAACTATGTTAGACGACTTAAAACAACGATGTCCAGATGAAAAGCAATTACATTCGTGTCCAATAATAGAAACATTAACATGAGAGATTAACGAAAGGGGCTTTATTATGAATAAATTTAAGGTAAACATTCAAGGAATGACCTGTGCGGGTTGTGAAAAACACGTTGAATCAGCACTTGAAAAGATAGGTGCTAAAAATATTGAGTCTAGTTTTCGTCGTGGTGAAGCAGTATTTGAACTACCCAATGATATTGAGGTTGAAAGTGCAATAAAGGCGATTGATGAAGCAAATTACAAAGCCGGAGAAATTGAAGAAGTATCGTCACAAGAAAACGTGGCGTTAAGTAATGAAGACAATTATGACCTTCTTATTATTGGTTCTGGTGCTGCTGCCTTTTCATCGGCAATTAAAGCTATAGAATACGGTGCAAAAGTTGGAATGATTGAGCGTGGAACGGTTGGGGGAACCTGTGTGAATATTGGCTGTGTTCCGTCAAAAACTCTTCTTAGGGCAGGGGAAATCAATCATTTATCAAAAGACAACCCGTTTATAGGTTTACAAACATCCGCTGGAGAAGTGGATTTAGCTAGTTTAATCACGCAAAAGGATAAATTGGTGAGCGAACTTCGGAATCAAAAATATGTGGATTTAATTGATGAATATAATTTTGATTTAATTAAAGGTGAAGCAAAATTCGTTGATGCTAGTACGGTTGAGGTCAATGGG
The DNA here is from genome assembly GCF_042679865.1 of Lentibacillus salinarum. Taxonomy (NCBI): domain Bacteria; kingdom Bacillati; phylum Bacillota; class Bacilli; order Caryophanales; family Bacillaceae; genus Lentibacillus; species Lentibacillus salinarum. Next base: position 163,113 of record NZ_JBHTNH010000028.1, read on the forward strand.
GCAAAGTTATCTGCAAAACGCTTTTTAATTGCAACAGGTGCATCTCCTTCGTTGCCCCAAATTTCAGGACTTGAAGAAATGGACTATTTAACTAGTACAACACTTCTTGAGTTAAAGAAAATACCAAAACGATTAACTGTAATTGGTTCAGGATACATTGGAATGGAGCTTGGACAACTATTTCATCATTTAGGTTCAGAAATAACGCTTATGCAAAGAAGTGAGCGACTTTTAAAGGAGTATGATCCTGAGATTTCAGAGTCAGTTGAAAAAGCGTTAATTGAACAGGGTATAAACCTTGTCAAAGGGGCAACTTTTGAGCGTGTTGTACAAAGTGGAGAGATAAAAAAGGTTTACGTAACAGTAAATGGCAGTAAAGAAGTTATTGAATCAGATCAGTTACTTGTTGCCACTGGAAGAAAACCAAATACGGATTCTTTAAATTTAAGTGCGGCAGGTGTTGAAACCGGAAAAAATAATGAAATCCTGATCAATGATTTTGGTCAAACAAGTAATGAAAAGATTTATGCAGCAGGAGATGTGACGTTAGGACCGCAATTTGTATATGTAGCAGCCTATGAAGGTGGAATTATTACTGATAATGCTATCGGTGGGTTAAACAAAAAAATAGATTTATCGGTAGTCCCTGCTGTTACGTTTACGAATCCAACGGTTGCAACGGTTGGTTTAACAGAAGAACAAGCAAAAGAGAAAGGGTATGATGTGAAGACATCTGTATTACCTTTAGATGCTGTTCCAAGAGCAATTGTAAACCGTGAAACAACCGGTGTATTTAAACTAGTAGCAGATGCAGAAACACTAAAAGTATTAGGAGTTCATATTGTATCTGAGAATGCAGGAGATGTCATCTATGCAGCATCATTAGCTGTTAAATTTGGCTTAACGATAGAAGATTTAACAGAAACCCTAGCACCATATTTAACAATGGCTGAAGGGCTAAAATTAGCTGCACTTACGTTCGATAAAGATGTTTCGAAATTATCTTGTTGTGCAGGCTAAGGGAACTTTTTTTACAATTCCCTATTCAAGTGAACCAGCTAATACTGTACTAAAGTGTGCAGTAGTTTAGCAAAGTCTACAAAAGGATTTCATACACTATTTTGCGATCACCCATTATATAAATGCTTTAAGGGGTTTTCTAAGTGCATTTGTGGTCACAAAAATAATTTAACACTGATGATTTCGACATCAAATCTATATTTGATACCTTAACACCGCAGAGTAATAAAGGATGAACAATATGTCAGACTTATTATCCCTACCAGACATTAAAACAATAGAATCACCACAAGAAAATGAAACCGATATGATGTTTAAAGTTGAAGCAGTCGGACCACCTGAACGTTGTCCTGAATGTGGTTTTGACAAGTTGTACAAACACAGTTCAAGAAATCAACTAATTATGGATTTGCCCATTCGTTTAAAGCGAGTGGGCTTACAATTGAACCGTAGACGATACAAATGTCGTGAATGCGAATCTACCTTCTGGGAACGCCTAGTATCTGTAGATGAAAAGCGTAGTATGACCAAAAGGCTTTTAAAGTCTATTCAAGAGCAATCCATGTCTAAGACCTTTGTAGAAGTCGCAGAAAGCGTTGGCGTTGACGAGAAAACTATTAGGAACGTTTTTAAGGACTATGTGGCACTCAAAGAACGTGAATACCAGTTTGAAACTCCTAAGTGGCTTGGGATAGACGAGATACATATTATCCGAAGACCTCGGCTTGTATTGACTAATATTGAACGCAGGACTATTTATGACATCAAGCCTAACCGTAACAAGGAAACAGTCATCCAACGTCTTTCAGAAATCAGTGACAGGACTTATATTGAGTACGTCACAATGGATATGTGGAAGCCCTACAAAGACGCAGTGAACACTATCCTTCCACACGCTAAAGTGGTCGTAGATAAGTTTCATGTAATTAGAATGGCTAATCAAGCCTTAGATAACGTCAGAAAGTCTTTGAAAGCTCATATGAGCCAAAAAGAAAGACGTACCCTTATGCGTGAAAGGTTTATCCTTCTAAAGCGTAAACACGATCTAAATGAACGTGAATCATTCCTCTTAGAGACTTGGTTAGGTAATCTTCCTGCCTTAAAAGAAGCCTATGAACTCAAAGAAGAGTTTTACTGGATATGGGATACTCCTGATTCAGATGAAGGTCGTCTTCGTTATAGTCAATGGAGACACCGTTGTATGTCCAGTAACTCTAAAGATGCATATAAAGACCTCGTGAGAGCCGTAGACAACTGGCATGTCGAAATATTCAACTACTTTTATAAAAGGCTCACTAACGCTTATACGGAGTCAATTAACAGCATTATTAGGCAGGTAGAGCGAATGGGTAGAGGTTACTCGTTTGATGCCTTACGAGCCAAAATCCTTTTCAATGAGAAGCTCCATAAAAAGCGTAAGCCACGATTTAATTCAAGTGCTTTCAATAAAGCTATGTTACACGATAATTTCAATTGGTATGAAGTGAATGATCATAACATTACAGACAACTTTGGTGTCGATTTTTCCACACTTATTAAGAATTTGGAGAAGGGTGATTTATAAGCCCTTTTCCACCATAAAAACCGAATACCCTAAATATTTAAAGTTTTATTTCTTTAAATATTTATGCAATGAAAGGAGGACATAATTTGAAATATGTAAAAGAAAAATTAAAAGGTAGAAAAGGACAAGCCTTTGCTGAGTTTGCCATGATGTTGCCCCTAATGCTGTTTCTCATCATTGTTGGTCTTATTTTAGCTTTAGCCATTAATAGTAAGTTGACGATTTCCAATGCCAGTCATGAAGCGGCAAGGGTTGCAGCTGTCACAACGGATGAAGATAAAATTCGTGCAATCGCGGAAAATGGGGTGATTAATGGTGGCCTTATGTATCAGTACGAATCAATGACGACTTTTGATCCGGAAAATGATATCACGATTAATAGACATAGTGATGGGACGGTATCAGTCACAATCCAGTACAAACAGCCGACCATCGTTCCATTAATTGGTGGCTTATTAGGAAATCCTGACTTTTGGGGAACTTCCATTCAATTGGAATCATCGGCTAGGTTTTTAGATGAAACTAAACTTGTGCCGGAGGGAACTGGTTAAATGAGATTGTTATGGAATATATTATTTGGCGTTTGTACCCTTATTTTTGTATTGGCCCTTGCTTATCTATTCTTGTTTATTTTATCAGGGGGTGATGTAACATTACCGGAGTCGCTATATTGGTTATATCAATATCTGTAATGATTGCAGTTTATACCGATGTTCGCTGGATGATTATCCCGAACTGGCTGACTGTTTCGCTTATCCTGTCCGGGATTGGTTTATCATTTTTCAATGGTCATGTCATGCAGGCGATTATTTCCTGTCTTGTGAGTGGGTTGATTTTTCTCATTCCGGCGCTATTTGGTCAGGTTGGCATGGGTGATGTGAAATGGATGGCTGGAATTGGAGCCTGGACAAGCATACAGTTCATCCTTATATCATTCGCTTTGGCTTCGGTCATTGGATTATTGCATATTATGATCATGCTTATTTGGAAAGTAGGCGTAAAGAAACGGAAGTACAAAGAGGTAAGGAAAGAACCTATTCCATATGGCGTCTCATTAGGCGGTGGTATACTAGCCGGACTGTTTATAATAAACACTGGATTCAACAATTTGTTGATTATGTGAAATAGTCTGATAATCGTGTTATATTTGAAATTGTCAATAAAGATTACATCCTGTAGAGTTATCCGCGGGATTTGTTGCTTACAGGCACTTATTCAAAATTTTATTTAATGCGGTACATTAGAAACAAGGGAGGATTATCAATGAACCTTAAGAAAGTATTAAGAAAAAAATGGGTGATTATTACCGGGGCAGTTGTGGTTGTATTGGCTAGTTCGGGTGCAATATGGGCAGCATTAGAATCGCCGGAAAAGAAGACAGCTCAAAACGCAAAAAAATGGATGTCAGATTCCCCTGATTGGCTGGCTAATGCTAAAAAGACACAGGGTGAATTGGGCAAGGATGAGAAGGACAATAAAGGTGAAGAAGGAGATAAAAAACAGCAGGGACAGGATAAAGCGACAGAGCAATCTGATGGAGAAAGTGACAGTTCTTCTAGCAGTGACAGCAGCCCTTCAACGAATAATCATACATCGTCCAGTAGTAATGCTGGTAGTACCGGTTCTTCAGCAAGTCAGGGCACATCATCCGGGGGCAATACCAGTCATCAGGTAAATGACGATCCAGCCCCATCATCAAATAATAATTCGAGCGATTCAGGTTCAGCAGGTGGAAGTAATAATTCATTCAGTAGTGAGCGTACCAATCCACAACCTGAACCGGATAATGATTCATCAGCCAATGAGGATACCGGCAATAACAGTCAAGGTACATCAAAGCAGGATAATAGTTCCTCTCAAGACAGCAGCAATCCTCCGGAACAAAATGAATCAACAGGTTCATCGGGCGATTCTGGTGGTTCTGATGATAGTTCTGATGGTAGTGGAATTGATGAAGGGGAAGTTGTTGAAATTGAATGGGAAGAAGAAAAAGACTTTAGTGACCGTTATAAATAATTCAATATAAGTTTATAAGAATCAGCACATTTATTGTGTTGGTTCTTTTTTAGGTAGGAGGGAACATTAGTGAAAAGAAAAGCACGTTGGTTGTTTCTTTTAGCATTATTTATGGTGCTATTGCCTGTATCCATTTCAGCATCGTCCTCATGGCCAACTTTAAGTAAAGATCAACAACGTACACATGAGGCAGTTGCTCAACACACGCAACCGCCACTCTATTTGAAATGGCAAATACCGAATATTGGCTGGTCAATCTCGCAACCGATTGTCGCCAATGGCTATATTTTTCATCAGGCAGGCGGCTATTTGTATAAAATTCCATCGGACATGCCATTCTCAGGTGAGGATTTGTCAGTAGGGTCACTATTAGATAAAGGGGCAGAAAGGGTTAAAATTAGTAATGATTATCATGCCACCAGTCATCCGGTTTATGATACGAAAACCGATTCAATTTACGTTGGAACCGGTGATGATCGAATCAGAAAAATAAATCCAAATACCTTAAATAATGAGCGAACATATCGAGCTGGAGCACGTTTGGTTAATGCCCCTACGATGCTTGGAGAAGAATTAATTGCTTTCGGTAATGGGGATGCTGTTTTAAAGTTTTTTAAAGGAAGTAAAGGCCAACCAATTCGTCTTGGGTCTAGCCCTATGGAAATCACGGGCACACCAGCAGTTAAGGAAGGTAACAATCCTATTATATTTGTCCCGGTAAGCTATCAACACCTAAATCGTGAAGGTTTTGTTGATGCTTTCCGCGTTATTGATAACGGTTTTGGTGAAGCTCCTTCTATTCAGCCTGTCTGGTCACAACCGTTTACAACTGACAACGGTGTTTCTACCACTCCTGTTTATGATGAGGGAGATGACAGAGTTTATTTCGCTGACAAAAGCGGAACAGTTTATGCTGTGGATGCTTCAACTGGTGAACAAATATGGAAAAACGAAAAATATAGTTCTTACTCGGCACATATCACACTTGTGAACAACTCACCTGCATTGTCGGGCGACACGTTAGTCGTACCATTTCGTTATCAAGATTATAGAGAAACTGGGATGGTAGCTGCATTTGATGAAGATAATGGAAATGTGAAATGGACACGCACATCGTCAGGTGACCCAAGATCATCCGGAAACTTTGACGGTGAGATTGCCAATGACCCTACGATTAATACAGATGGTAACGGAAATTCAATCGTCATGGTTGGGACAACAAATGGTCAATTACGGTCCTATGATTTGGAAACCGGTGAACCGCATTTTATTACAAAGGAAGATGGCGATAAGAAATATGTATTAAACGCTATTGATGGTAGCGGTAGTTCTTATTATCAAGGTGAGGGGCTGGCAACCGAGGTTATGATTGCTGATGGACATATTGTATTTGGAGCTAACACTTCTGCAGAGCCAAATTCCAGTGGTACAAACGGTACATTGTATGCTTACTCAACGCCATGGGAAGATGATCATCCGTCAAAAGATTTATCAGGTGACCTTGTTGTACCAGATGAAGTCGAAAGAACCCTTCCACTGCGGATATTTAATACACCGACCAACATTGGTACAGAAACCATCAGTGAAAGTTTTTCGACCAAACTATACGTCAATGGTTCACTGGTTGAAATTCGCGAATTTAACAGTTTGAAACCCGATGAACGAAAGGGCGAATGGACCAAAACAGATGCTTATTTTGCAACAAGTCAGAAAGGTGAATACGAAGTTAAACTTGTTGTGGATGCCTACGATGAGATTGACGAAGCAATTGAAACGAATAATGTTATTACTGAAACGTATACCGTAACGGGTGCGCCATCTATTAATTGTCCAGGTGAATATTCATGGGATGGCGATAAATGCGTGAAAACATGGACACAGCATGAAGTGAAGAAAGACCGTGTTAATCCGGTATTGATCAGATAAGAGGGTGAAGTAATGAAACAGATAAAAAAACGCCTAAAATCACAAGAGGGTGCTGTTCTTCCGTTTTTTGCAATGTCAAGCATTGTCATGCTTTTGATTGTCTTGTTAATTCTTGACATTGGTAACACACATATTATCCAAAGTGATGCATATAAAGCGGCTGATGCGGCAGCATTGGCCGGTGCAACTCAAGCTGATGCACATGAACTTGTTGATTATGAGCAACATGCTTATAAAGAACCAGTATTTCGAGAGGAACCAGTTTATAACTATGAGTGTGGTTATTTTACTGGGGATGAATGGGAATGTGAACGAATTCCGGCTTATACTGAGAAAGTTTTTGACCACTGGAAGTATATTGAGGAACCGCCGACACGGACAATTGTTGATAAATGGGCTGAAATTCGACCAAAAGATGCAAAAGAGCTAGCTCGTCAATTGTTCAATAAAAATGCGCAATCATCAACTTTGGCCAAAGAACAAGAAGAAGATGGTGGAAATTTAAATTTCAATGCTTATTTATCAGATCCGGATAAAATAACAACTGAGGTTGATATGAATGTAACCTATGACTATTTCCCTTTCTTTTCAGAGGGTCTCTTTAGTGAAGATGTTCCTAATGATGTAGATATTCATAAAGAAGCAGAAGGTTGGGCAAAAGTAAATGAATGGTGACGGTATTTATTTAAGGTAATGAATATTTAAATAAATATTTAAAACTATAAATAAAACAATATGTTAAACTGCAAATAAAGTTATAGGACTAAGGGAAATACGTGCTAGAAATATGATAGAATAAAAGAACAATAGACCGGCTTCTCATGGGAGGGTGGCTCATCCCTGAAAGGGGGTGATGCCATATGTCAACTTTTCAAGTGCTCACATTATTGTTCGCATTCGGAATGCTTGTGGCGTTCATTATGTCCGATAGACATAAATAAACCTCCCTTGAGTTGGTAGCTCGGAACCGGGAGGTTTATCTTCCTAAAGAGCCGCCCCCTTTGACGGGGTTCGGTCTGTTGTTGACCGTCGATATTTCTCGGCGGTCTTTTTTATTATATGGGAGTATCTCTTTTTCTATTCCTTATTATACCACGAAAAGATGTTTTGTACACATCACAATAGCAAGATGAAGGCAGGGGCATTTCTGTTGAGGAAGGGCCACTTTTTATTTATTCAAGGAGGTAGCAAAATGGAAATTGTTGCAGTTGATTTAGGATATGGCTATGTCAAAGCTATGTCCTCTAATGGAAAACAGGTGTTATTCCCATCTATTGTCGGAAACGGATATGAACGGGGGCTTATGAACTTGTTTGGTGATTCATCCCGTGACTTGTCCAATATCCATGTAAAGGTACAGGGTGAAGATTATTTTGTAGGAGATTTAGCCAAAGAATCCCGTTCACAGTCACGCATATTTGAACGGGAACGATTTAATCACGGGTATACACATATTTTGTTAAACACTGCTATCCAACTGGTTACAGACGAAAATACGAATGCTGTAAAAGTCGTGACAGGCTTGCCACTGGATTTTTATCAGTCACAGGCAAAAGATTTTCAGGCGTCGATTACTGGTGTGCAACCGGAGTTAGAATGGCAGTCAGGACCAGTGTCCGGTATGCGGAAAGTTGCCATTGAGCAGGCGCTTGTATTCCCACAAGGCGCAGCGGCAATATTTGCGGCACTAATGGATGACAGAGGACGCCCAGTATACGCTGATTTAATGCGGGAAGGCTCTATTATCGGGCTGATTGATATTGGTTTCCGTACAACAGACTTTGTCGTGGTGGAAATGAAGCAAGGTGGCTCATTCGTACCAAAAACAAAACTTTCCGGAACAGTGGATGAAGGGGTTATTAACCTGTATCGGGAGATCAGGCAAGCGTATAAGACAAAAACAGGCGGGGCCGATTTAAGCGAGTCTTATGTAGACCGTATTTTACGTGATAGAGAGCTGACTTACCGTGGAGAAAAGATGGATTTCTCACAAGTAATTGGCAGAAGTTTGCAGGCCATTACAGCCAATATTGTGGATCGGCTAAAGTCTGTATGGGCTGAGGAATCGGATTTATTTGATGCTATTTTCCTTGCCGGCGGGGGCGGGACATTATTCGCTGAACATTTTCAACCGGCATTTGATCATCGACTGAAAACTATTCCGTCCAGCCAGTTTGCCAACGCAGTTGGATATGCCCGGCTTGGCAAGGCTGTTTTTCAATCTGAGTCGTCGGATTCAACCACTGGCTAATAAGGGGGGTTACAGTTGATGGATATAGAACAAGCGCAAAAGGAATTTCTTGCGGCGGAAAACGAGTTACTTCACATTCGCCGCAAATACAGAAATGATCCTGAAAACTTAAAAGTTCATGAACCGATGGCCGTGTTTAATATGAAAGTTGCTGAGGCTAAACTACAGATTTTAAAAGGACAGAGAAGTGAATCAGGATGACACATGCATGGAAAAAACGATATGCCTTTCGCTTACAGGAGGAAGATAAGGAGCTTGCAACATTTTTAGAACAGGTTCCGCATGCACAAACAAGCAAGGTCATCCGGGAGATGCTCCGATTTGCCTACCGGCAGATGAAACAGGAGCAACAGGAACAAAAGCAATTCCAGCAATTGCTAAAGGAAATTCGTTCATTACGGGAAAGTCATGATTCGTCTTACGAAGCTATACAGACACAATTAAACAAGCTGAACACTACGACCAGTCCCTTAACAGAGGAAACCAATAAACAACAGGATGAAGAACCACAAGTCGCTGATGAAAAGGTCAAAGAGACTGCACAAGCGATGCTAAGCTCTTTTGGGTTACAAGATTAACGGGACAATTCCGATATTCCCATTAGAAGGGAGGTAAATGACATGGAAGTAGAAGCCCGAAAAGCATATGCAGCAAAAAATATTGCCTTGTGTTATATTCTGTGGTTCTTTTTGGGACAACTTGGTATTCATCGCTTCTATACAGGTCGTGTAGGATCAGGGATTACGCAATTATTGCTCGGTTTAATCGGTTGGGCAACGTCATGGTTGCTTGTTGGCTATTTGTTGTTGATTCCACTATGGATTTGGTTATTTATTGATATCTTTCTAATTCCAGGCATGTGCCGGCACCCACGCTAAATTAGGAAGGGAGGGAGAAAATGGCACTTTTGGATGAGTATCGTGTGGAACTGCAAGCAAATGAGTTCGAACCGGCTGGCGTGATACGTAGAGGGATTGCTATTATTATTGATTTTGCTATTTGTGGAGCTGCATGGGCAGGGATTAATCATTATGGCCTTGAGGTACTCCCTTATCAAACGATTTTAGATTTAATTGGTTTAGGCTTTTGTTTGTTATATTTTGCACTACTGAATAGATACAGTTACGGACAAACAATTGGAAAACGAGCCATGAGTATTGCGATCATGCCAAAAACAGGAGGAATACTGAATTGGACACAATCTCTATGGCGAGCACCCCTGTTGCTTGTTAGTGCGGGGATTTGGGGCTTAATATTTCGAGACATTAACCCGGATATAGGTGGTGCAATCACCGCCATTGTATTATTTGGGAATATGGGAATTATTATTGTCAGCAGGAACAAACGAGGGTTTCATGATTATTTATTCGGTACTTATGTTGTTAAAAAGAAAGCACAAAATATTGTCACTATAAATAAGTAGCTTAGCTAGGATGGGTGACAGCTTACCCCCGTATGAACGGGGGTTTTTAATTTGATTTTTTAATCAGGAAAAGGGAGATGATTATTTTGACAAAGTTAATCGATCAATTCAATTTAGCAGAGGATTATTCTGAAATGTATTATCAGCGTTATTTGGAACATGAGGATGGTTCCACAATCGGTACTGATATTGACAACTGGTTAGGACATTGGCTCGGTTTCCGTTCGTTTTCTGAGGATATTATAGCTGACGCTTTATTAGGTGAGGTACTACAAGCAGACATACAGGACGTGCTGGAAAAAAGTCCGAGGGAACAATGGGCCGAGGACATTAACTGGCGTTCTGCCGAAATATTGGGTTGGACAGCCTTGCAGATCGCTCATATGATGGAATATTTACGGGAACGAGAACAACATGAGGGTCTCGGGACAGTTTTGGAAGATTTGGCACATACCGAAGCCAATTATGCAAGTTTGATTGAACGATTCAGTGCCAATGACGGTGAAGCATATGTCCAATATTATGATGCCCGTCCCGGCTTATTTGATTTTACGACGGGATTCTTCTTTGAAATTCTTGAAACCCCTATGGACAGTGAGGAAGGAAGACAACGATATGAACAAATTTTTGAAGGGGGTGATACTAATGAACAAATTGAAACGTTGTTAGAGGAATTTCGCAGACCACTGGTTCAAGATGTTTGGGGTGGAATGCACATTTTAACCGGCTTTTTTAATTACTTACAAACAGAGGAGGAAGCATAAACATGACGACTATCAAACAAAAAATGAATTGGAAAGTTCTTGGGATCATGGCTGTTTTTTCGACAGCGATGATTCTTTTTATGATGCCGGATATTGTTCAGGCGGCTTCAGTACCGGATCAAACATCTGATATTACATCACGTGACTTGGACTCAACAGTTGGGGAAATTGTCAAGATTATCATTCGATTCTTAGCCGGAATTGCCGGTGTTATTTTACTCGGTAAATTAGTGTTGGATGGTATGAAATTAATTGGGTCAAGTGGTAACCCACAAACAAGGACAGAAGCCATTCATGGCATTATGTGGTCGCTTGCTGGTGGTATTCTTGCCATTGGTGCGTCCGTCTTTGCCGGTGTCATCGTTGGGCTTATACAAAATATCGTCTAAGGAGGAAACAGAGTGCCACGTTATGACGTTCCAATGGAATTTGATGCAGAAGATAAAATTATTGGCGGGAAGCTTTCACTCCGGCAGGTTGCTTATATCGGTGTGGCCGGTCTGATAGATACTGGTATTTGGTTTTTAGGCTTTCTGCCGGCTGCTGTTCGCTTGATTCTCATGGCTCCGATTACGGTCGGGGCTTTGGGGATGGCGTTCTTTGAACACCCTGAACATGGACGCTTGGACAAGTTTTTATGGAATTATTATCGCTATATTAAACGTCCTAAGGCATATGTAAGAGGGGGTGATTCGTATTAGTCTCTATTTTGGTCTTGGAATAATGGGTGTCCTGGCTGTTGCCCTTATTGTGCTTTTTGTCTATACCAAAAAGTTGGAAAAACCAAAAGCAGATGATGATGAAGAAACAGCACAAACCCTGACATCTGAAACAAAGGAGAAAAAAGGAAAACAGAATAATACGCAGGAAGGAAAAGCCGAGGATCTATTAGGATTCCGTCGAATAGAACAAGGCGTCATCACAATGGATGATGGACGTAGTATTCGTGCAGTGATTGGGGTGGATTCCCTGAATTATCACTCGTTGAGTGATGCGGAACAGGAAACTGTGGACGGTTCAATGGCAGGTGTGCTGGCTTCATTAAGTTTCAGCATTCAGCCGGTTTCCATTACCAGTCCTGTTGATTTGCAAGATTATATCAACAAGATGGAGAAAAGACTGCATATACTGCCGGATGCCATACAGGAATATGCAAAGGAACATATACAGTATTTGAATGAGGAAACAAAACAAGAAATTCTCATTAAGCAAGATTATCTTGTTGTCGGGGTTGATGACATGGAAGACAAAGAACAGGCCATTAACGAATTAGATCGCCGGTGCGGACTTATTATATCTGGTTTACGGCGTGCAGGTCATATCGCACGTGTCCTGGATACACAAGAGGCGTCTGATATATTCTACAACGTTTTTCATTCCAATCGGGTGATTAACGCACGTTTGAAAGATGCGCTTGGTGATGAACACACATCATTTGCTGTGGAACGGGATAAACCAGTTCACCCGTATTTTGAATCACAAGGGCAAACAGGCCAGCTCCAGACAGGGCAACCTAATCCTTCACAAGAACCTTCACAACAACAGGAAGGCAAGAAATTAGTGATGTTATAAAGGAATAAATAAAACAATATATAAACCTTTACGGATATAAAGTAATATTAAGTTAAATAAAGACTTAAACAAATATTTAAATAAATAATGTTTTAAATAAAGGAGGCATTGAATGTTTGGCTTTAACCTTAAAAAGAAGAAATCAAAACACCAAGCACAACAAACACCTAAGCCGGCCGAAACATCAGGGCTGGAAAAAGGCGTAACTAATATTAAGGATTTTTTAGCACCGGACGGAGCTTACATTGAAAAAGATGCCATTCAGCTTGGTTCGGGCATGTGGATGCGAAACTTTGTCGTTAAGAACTTCCCTCGTAAAGTTAGCATGGGATTTTTGGATGATGTCTATGATGTCGGGGATGTCGTGGTTTCAACACACATCACACCTGTTCAGGATTATGAAGTGGAAAAGGATTTAACAGCCAAAATCACACGTTTGGAATCACAGCGTCTTATTTCGGAACAAAAAGGGAATATCTCCAAACTCGGCGAGTTGGAACGAAGTATTCAGGATGCGTGGCAATTGCGGGATGCAGTCACGATGAACGAGGACAAGATGTTTTTTGTTACGGTCTTGATAACACTGAAAGCTGAGGACAAAGAGGAATTGGATAAATTATCTAAAATATTAGAGGAACGTCTTGGCGGGCGTTCTGTTCATTTGCGGCGTAATTTTTTAAGACAGGAACAAGGGCTGAGAAGTACTCTGCCAGTGCTTGAAAACAAAATGGATGATTATCGTAACTTTAACTTAGGAGCCTCGACGGCTCTTTTTCCATTTACAGCGAGCAATATGGCACATGAAGACGGTATTTATCTTGGTACAAATTTAAACACGAATGCGCCTGTTATCTTTGATCCCTTTATTGGACCGCCGGTTATGCCGAACGCCAATGTCAACGTATTTGCGCAATCCGGTGCCGGAAAAAGTTACACCTTGAAATTGATAGCAGCCCGTTCCGCCTTACAGGGTGTCCGCAGTGTTTTTATCGATCCGGATGGTGAATACCGGGCACTGACAGAAAGGCTTGGCGGGGCGATTGTGGACTTTAAGCCTGATGAGCCGGCTCTTATTAATCCGTTTGATATAGAGGAAGAAACAGACGAAAACGGGAACAAAAAGGTAAACCTGCAAGAAAAGTTGCAGGATTTAAAAACCACGTTTGACGTGATGTTTAAATCAAATGGTGGTTATTATTTGTCTCCGGAAGAAAATGCCCTTTTGGATCAGTGTATTATGTCCTTGTATTCCGAGCGAGGGATTACACGTGATCCAAACTCGCTTTATGAAAAGGATAATCGTGTTGGCTATGTTGGTTACCGGAAGAAAGAGATGCCAACGATTAGTGATGTCGTGGATTGGCTGGCAGAAAGGGATTATGAACATGGCAGACGATTGCAAACTCTGTTATATCCGTTTACAGCCGGCAATTCACTTGGCTTGTTTGATGGACAAAGTCGGGTACAGTTACAAGACGTTCCGGCAATTGACTTTGACATATCACATTTGGAAGAAGGCGTGATGCGTCCACTTGCTATGCATATCGTGCTGAGTTGGACGTGGGAAAAATTTATAAAACAAAATCCACATATCCGAAAACTGGCCATAGCGGACGAGGCATGGATGTTTATGTACCATGAAGAATCAGCGATGTTTCTCGAAAAAATGAGCCGGCGTGTACGGAAACGGAATACAAGTTTTTGTGTGGCTTCGCAGTCGTTTGAGGAATTCACCCGTTCACAGCAGGGAAAAGCTGTTCTGACCAATGCAAGCGCCACGATGTTGTTAAAACAAAGTGAATCGGACATTGATTACGTGCAGGAACAGTATCACCTGCCAAAAGGACAAAGGCAGTTTTTAGAAGGAGCTTATCCTGGTGAGGCTTTACTCAAAATCGGTAAAAACGCAACATTGCTGCGTATGGATGCCTCCCCATTTGAGCATGAATTTGTGAATACGACACCAGGAGGAGGCGAGGAATAAACTATGAAACGCTTCCTGTTAGCTTTTATGGCAGTTTTAACACTGTTTATTACGGTAACGCCATCGGTCACTATGGCGGCAACCGATTTTGAATCTGTACCGGAGGATAATGAAGGTTATGTACCAGAAACCGATCCGGAAAAACCTGCTGAAGATGAACATCCGGCTGAAGATGATCACGGCATGATTACAGGGATTATGATTAACCTGCTTGCCACGGTCATTGACGTTTTAGCGGAAGCTATTGAGTGGATGTTTGCCGGTACGGATTTACAGTCTGTGTTATTCGGTTCAGTGAACCCGTTAACCGGGGAGGAATTTGGTTCTTCCTCTGTTGGTCATATTTTCTCGGCAGCAGAATGGAATTACGCGGTCAATCCGTTACGGATTGCTTTTTCTTTTGGGGCTTGGATACTGTTTGTAGTCATGATTGCTCACTACGGAATTAAGTTGATGAAGGAAAGTACTAACCCTATTCAACGTTCACATTTAATTGAAAATATTTATGCCTGGATTGGCGGCGCAGCCATGCTGGTGTTTATGTATATCGTGGTTTTTATTATTTTCAATTTAAACTATGCAATCGTGGATGGTCTCAGACAGCTTACCGATAATGAAGTGTTCGGAGATGTATTTAGTGTATTGGATCAATCGTGGGACGATAAAAGTCTTACCGGTAATTCATTTGGTGATGCATTTCTCCATTTAGGGTTAGCGATTATGACGCTTGTTTTATTGATTCATTACATTTTCCGAAAATTTATTATCGGCTTTCTTGTTGTCATCAGCCCTTTAGCAGCTGTTGCTTATGCACGTGATAAGGATGGAGAAGTCTTTAAACTCTGGTTATCAGAATTATTGAGTCAGACATTTATTCAATCAGCCCATGCGGTTGTTGTTGTACTCTATTTAGCCTTTGTTAATGCGTCGAACAACGGTACAAGCATTTTCAATTTAGATAACTTAGGAGTTGTTGGAAATAGCATGCAGTCAGTTGTTGACCCGATACTCTCTTTCTTGATTGCCATTGGCGGTGTGGTTGCTGTCGGCGCATTAACATATAACGGTTTGCGACTATCCTTTTCAAGTGGTAACCCGATGGCAAGGGCACATGCTATTAAAGGTATTCGAACTAGTATCATAGGCTGTTTGATTTGTATAGGGGCAGTTGTAATCGTCAACGTATTGAGAGGTCTTATGTTTTAGGGAAGGAGGATTATAATTGTTAGAGATAAACGCAATAGCTGCATTGATTTTATTATTCGTCCTGATACCTACCGCAAAGATAGTCCGCACCTTAATAGCTGGGTTATTGGATGTGTATGATGGGGGCGACGCTTCTGATCATACAAAAGGCGCGTTAAGTAGTGGAATGAGAAATGCAAGCTTTGTAGCCTTAGCCGGAATGAAAAAGTTCGGTTCCAGTGGCGGAGGTGCTGACGGTGGTAAAGGGAAACAGTCCGGGAATGCACCCAGTACAGGCGGAGGCTCTAACGGAAAAGCGGGAGGACCTTCAGATGAAAATGGAAAAGGAAATGGCGGATACCTGCCCGAAAAGCGTACAAATGAGTCACAAACTAGGGGTTTTGCACAGCAACGGTCAGCAGAAACAGGAAATAGTTCCTCGATTGTTGACAAGAATGGTCAATCTATTTCATCGGGGCAGAGAAATGAAGGTGCAGGGAATAACTCTCACATTCTTGATAAAAATGGTCGGCCTATTTCATCAGGAACAGGGGGAAGTGCACATGTAGGTACCTCCAATGATACCGGTGCAGCAGGATATAATGCTACTTCATCCGGTCAGTCGAATACCGGTTCACCTAACCCAAACAGTTCTGCGCCCCATCACTCTCAACAGAAACCAACTGCCTTATCACGGGCTAAAAAATGGACTGATGTGGGTGGGAAAATCGGCGGTGTTGTTGGAAAGATTCCATCCACAATGGTTGGTATGGGATTAGCGATACCATTTGGAGGGGCTGCCGGAGCTATGGTGGCCAAAGGTGGAACAGCTTTATCGAAAGCAACCGGTAAAGCGGTAGGCGGTACGGCAGGACTTGCTGCGCATGGTGGAATGAAAGCTGCTAAAGCCACTGCAAGCGGAATTAGCAAAATCCGGTCAGGAGATAAGAGTCCGATTAAAGGTATGGAACAATCTGCAAACGTAAAAAATAGCGGAACTGATCAAAATGTAAAAAAAAAGACACTCCCAAGCATGAACGGAACAACAAATAACACATCGACGCAAGGAAAAAACGGAAATACAGGTGTGAAATATACACCCTCAAATCAAGGCTTACAACAGACAACAATAAATAAACGGATGGATTCAGTCCAAAAAATGCAAAAGACTAATGTAACAGAACAAAGAAAACCATCATCTAAACCAGTCAATTCAGGCGGAAGTACCGGAAGCAAGAACGTAAAACTATCAGAACCAACGAGACCGGAAAAAGAAAGCTCAACCATGCAATCTCCTTCCAGTGTACAGCCACAGCGCAATACACAACGTTCCCACTTTAAGCGGGAATAGCAGATAAGGAGGTGAAAATTTGAGAGAACAAAAAGATCCACAAGAAGATGCGCAACGGAAACTTCAAGGAACCGGCAATCGAACAGGAAAAGCAGCCGGAAAAGCAGCAAAGAAAATCGGTAAAAAGGTAATAAAGCTGTTAGCAAAAGCTGGTAAATCATTGATAACGAAAATTTTTGCCACCCCGTATGGTTGGGTAACCATCGGGGTCATTTTATTGATTATATTAATTATATTGGCTCTGACCGCTATTTTTGGCGGCGTGTCCGGTGGGGATATTGATGGTCACGGTGGTGTAAACGAGCAGGACGAAGCCCTTAAACAGGAATATAAAGATGCGGCGGACAGTGTTTTCCCTGGTGTCAAAACAGAGTCCGGTGAAGAATTAAAATATCGTTTGAATTGGGGGATGATTTATAGTGTTGACTTTTACAGTGCAGAAACAAAAGAAGCTCAACACGAGATGCCTTATAACGATTTGGATGCGTTGGCAGAAGATTTAGCACCTTCTTTTGAATATGAAACAAGCACTGTAACCATTACAACAGAAACAGAGAAAGAAGTGGAAAAAGAGATGCCTAACGGTGAAACTAAAACCGTCACAAAAACAGTAACGAATACGGAGGAAAATGAGGTGCAGCTGTTAAAACATGTTGACACCGTGAAAGGAGACTACTCTTATTCTTACGAATGGGACGAAACAACCACAGAGAACGACAATATGGAAGTTACGGTAAAAAAGAAAGTTGTTTCCGGTGTCGATTTTGAGCAGAATTATTCTAGGTTGGACGATATTCTCAAAGAAAAATTGGGAATGGAAACAATCAGCGATACCGATCGAGAAATGGTGTTGCAGACAGCTCAAACAGCCGGCAGTGGCCAACCATCACTCGGTTTTTTAACCGGACAGCCAACCATTACAGCGGATTCATTCGGTGGTATTGATATTTCCAGTTTACCGGAAGAATGGCGTCAGGCTTTTGAAGATGCCAGTGAGGAATATAATGTGGATGTCGGTATATTGTATGCAGTCGGTTTCATCGAGACACGATTCCGTCCGAATTTAGTCGGTGATCCTAATTCAAGCGGTGAACTGGCACGAGGGATGATGCAATTCTTACCTAGTACCTTTGAGTGGATAGGGGTAGATGGTAATAATGATGGCGAAAAAGATATTTTTGATCCAATAGATTCCATCTTTAGTGCAGCTAAATATCTAAACCATTTAGGAGTGAATGAGGATGCTTACAAAGCATTATATGATTATTCCGGAGGGAGTGATGAATATGCCAAAGAAGCCATACAACTTTCACGGACAATCATGACTGGTGGTGGCGGTGGTCAATTTGCTTGGCCAACACCATCATCTTCCAATGTCACATCAACGTATGGCACTCGTGTTGATCCTGTGAATGGTAGCCGATCTTTTCATGATGGTATTGATATTGGTGCAAGTTGCGGTACACCGATTGTTGCAGCAGCAAATGGGAAAGTGAGTGCTTCTGGCCCGGCAAGCGGTTATGGCCAGTGGATTGTCATTAACCACAACGGAGGTTTAACAACGATTTATGGTCATATGTACGCTAAGGATTTATTGGTAGACGCCGGTGATACAGTTAAACAGGGTCAAATGATTGCCCGTGTAGGCTCGAACGGTAAATCGACTGGCTGTCACCTGCACTTCCAAGTAGAGCAGAATAAGGAATCCGTCAATCCCATGACATTTCTTAATATGTCATTTTAATAAGTTAGGAGGATTATTATGAACGAGAAAGGAGAAGTAGAGTCCGTATCGCTGAGCGAATTTGGCAATTGGATTGTGGAAACTATTGAGCAATTTTTGACCATGTTGCAAAATATTTCTTCCCCTTTATTTATGGTGGTTTTAGGTATTTCTGCCTTTGTGCTGGTCTTGGGGGTTCTATTAGGCTCTAACAAATTAAGAGGAGCAGGCGGTGGTGGTTTACTCTTTGCTATCATCGCCTTTTTGATTGTAAGAAATGCAGAAACAGTGGTTGGCGTTCTCGAAAGCTTTACGAATAACGCGCCATAATCTTTAGCAGAAAAAGGGGGTAAACATGTTGAACGTACTTGTAGCCACAGGACAAAAAGAATTAGATCAATTTATGACACAGCTCACCAATTCACCCATACCGCCAATCGCCTATAAGGAAGGGGTGTTAACCCTTTGCGGGCGGTACAGACCGGATGTTGTTGTTCTGTCCGCATTTTTAGAGGGCAGCATGAAAAACGAAGATGTCTTATATCAACTTCGTAAACAGGGCGCACGGGTGATAGTGCTTATTGGAAATACGAAACCGGAGGAAATCCGTCAAAACTGGATACCACTAGGCGTTTATGATTACATTACCGACCCTGTAACAGAAGAAAAAATAAGAATGGCATTGGAATATCCGGCGACGCTCGGTATGGCAGAAGAACGCCTGCAACAAATTGAACGGGGCGAGTTGGATGAGACTGACCAACCGGCGGAGGAACCAAAAAAGAAACGTCGTGCTTTATGGAAACGAAAAAAAGAAAAGAAGCAACAGCAAACGGAGAATCAAGATACACCAAATGGGTGGCAACATAATATGCCAGCCATGCAACAAAATACATTTCAGCAACCCATGAAGCAGGAAATGAACTGGTCAGTTCCGGATATGCCTCAAAAACAAACAGAGATGACCACACAATGGTCGTTTGAACAAACGGAGACTAATCATACTCCGGAACAGGAAAACGTCACACAGACTACGCAAATGGCTAACAGTGTGCCTGATGAAAAATGGACAATGGAAAATAAACAGCCGACAGAGGGATTTATTAGCCAACAATATGCAAAAGCTGAGGAACAATCCAATGGTGAGGAACAGCCAACAGTTGATAATACTGATAATAACAAGGCTACAGGTAATTCCGAGCAGGCAGATGTATCGTCTGTTTGGAACTTCCGCCAGCCGGAACCGGTGCAGTCAGTCCCTTTGCCACAGGGCTATAATATTATTGTCACGTCACCTGTATCTGCCGGTAAAACCTATATCGCTATGAATCTCGCAACAATATTATCCAAACAGGGGGCAAATACGGAATTAGTAGCTTTTGAGGGTGATGATGATATTTGGCAGTATCTTGATATGCAAATCATGAAACCAGGATCACCACAAGGACTACCTAACTTGGTCATTTCTCCGTTTAAAAATATGACGAGAAATGCACAATATCGTGTCATAGATTTACCATACGAAGAATGGGACAAGGCAAAGGACTGGGACAATGCCTTGTTTCTTTATGTGACGGATATGGATGTGGTTCATCACCGGCAAGTTGAACGTGCAAGAGAAAAATTACAGGGGCACAAGGTGTTGAATGTTCTGAACCGTTTTGTTTCCAACGTTTTAAATAGTGGACAGGAACAAAAAATCCGTTTAGGCGCTGATATTGTACTGGATGATCAGCCTAATCATTATTTGGCTATGCGTTTTGGTCGTCCGGTTGTTACAACGAACCAAGCAGCAGCAAGAGAATTTGAAATGGCGACTAAAACGGTTCAGGAAGCTTTACCGCAAAGTGGCCAAAACAATGTATATTCAATAAATCGTTCGTCATAAGGAGGATGGGAAGATGAAAATGACTGATGTATTGGAAGATGCTAAAAAAGAACACGTTATCAGCCAATTGCAAAAGGCAAATTATAACGATACAAAAGGAAAATCTTATAGGGAATTAAAATACAAGTTAGCTATTATTAAAGCAAATCAAAATTGAAAACGTCTGACGTGATTTGAGTGGTTATGCCTTGATGTGACAGCATTTTTCTTTACGAACGTCCGACGTTGTGAAGGCTTAACAATAAAATGCTGCTGAAGCATAATCGTTAACGTCCGACGTAATTTGAACGATTAAACGCTTGATATAAAAGGATTTTCAATTTTGAACGTCTGACGTTGCGAATGATTAACGTCGGACGTTACTTTCTTGTATAACCCTTTGATATGACAGGGTTTTTGTTTTAGAACGTCAGACGTTTAGTTTTCAGCTGTTTTAAAAGGATATAACGTCAGACGGTAAAGTCACAAAATCGTGCCATGCCGGCGTTCACAAGGTGAAATCGCGTCTGACAAACTAAATTTTGGAAGGGATTAATAATGTGGGAAGATCAAGAAGGATTGAAAGGTTTAATTAGGCAACTGGATGATTTAAAAGAATCCCTTGTATATCGTTGGGGGGTATTAGAGTATAAAAAAAACAAAAAGAGGGATGCAGAAGCTCGTAAGTTACCTTCTATTTATCCGAATGCAACAGGCAAACCAATATTGGTAAATGGTTATCCGGTGTTCCGGTTTTCTTATCAAGGTATGTTACCGCCTTATGAAAAGGAAAATACCTACAAAACGAGGATTCGGGATTATTATTTAAGGGCAACATTAGACGCTTATGATTGGAAAAAGGTTGATATACAGTTTGAAAAAGCTGGTCTGTTAATTGCCCATTACTTTAAAAGTAAAATGGTTCGGGATTTGGATAATCGCAACCGTAAATATTTGCAGGATGGGCTCCGTGCCACAGGGCTTATTAAAGATGATAGCTGGAGAGACTTATCTTGTTTGGAAATGGGTTTCCCCTCGGAGAATAACCATGTTCAAATGTACGTGATGGACGATAAGAACTTTCCGGACTTTCATGCTTATATGAAAAAGCACCATTTAGAGGTTATGAAACAACCCGAAATAACGCAAGACGAGTATGTTGAAGCAATAAAAAAATCGAATCGAAAACGACAAGAAAAAATTTACATCTCAGAAGATGCAAGTTATGACATCGATGATATTGATGATAGTTTTGGGGACGATTTTTGGGATAGTACTGAGGAAGAAAACGAAGGGGAAAACAGTAGCCAGCAAGCAAAAAGCAAAGATGAATAGGAAAACAGGGTGAATACAGGGGGAAAACTCTAAGTTTTTTTATACCCTTCTGTTTTCCTTCCCTCTATTTTCCCCCTGTAAAAATGGGGTGACTTATTGGAATTCCGGCGTTTTACTAATTTAAAAATGAGTTACCAAGTATTCCCCCGAGAAATGAGCTATACCCGTCGATATAAAAGGGTTTTGATTTTTTTGTTGTGAGCAATGTGAAAAAGCTGAAGTTTGGTAGAGCTTGTTCATAACGAAAGTGGAGAACTAGCGAAAACAAACAGCCCTACACACTTGTTCACAAAAACATACTAAAAGCGGTCATTTTAACGCCAAAATAAGGAGTGAGAAGATGCCGAGTAATCCAATCATCACGCAACCGACAGAACGTGATATTGCGATACTGAAAGATTTATACCGATACCGTGTATTAACAACACAACACCTAAGAAAGAAATACTTTCCGCATAGCAGCTATGTAAAAAATAAAATATACGCTATGAAGAAAAGTAATTGGATAATTCCATTTCCGTTAGTGGGTAAAAACGGAAGAAAGCAAACGACATGCTACCGCTTAACGGATACAGCACTTGCTATATTGAGAGATCAAGGAGAACTAATTAATAAAAAAGCAGCAAAATTGAGAGTTCGAGATAATATGCTGCCATATGTGTTAGCAACTAACGATGTCATGATAGAACTGTTTCCTTATGGATGGGAACTATACGAAAGCCGAGAAACAAAGGCAAATTATAACCTAAACCGGAACGATTTAATCCATGGTGAGTTGGTGAGTCCAACTGGTAAACGTTATGCCCTATATATCCTGATGGAACGCACCAAAGACGAAAATATGCGCCGAATTATAAGAGAAATTAAATCAGATAAATTCCCGAACTATATTGTATTAGCAAAAGGTGAAGAATCCCGTAATCACTTTGTAGAAAGAGCAACAGAAGCTAACAACATGATGAGCATAACAGGGGAACTAAGCGTCATGGATTTTAATTATGGCATAAAGTACCTGCAATCCGGATTTTCTGACAAAACAATTTTTGAGCGCATTATCCAATCACCGGAAACACCTTTTGAGGTTGTCCCGTTTTCCGGCGACCGTTCACCGTTTCAGTACAAGGTCATGCATAAAGGTGAAGAAAAGTACCTCGTCAACCTGATGAATGCAGATATTATGAAGATACGTGCTATTAATCATTATGCAGAAGATATAAACCGGGCAGAACGTTTCCAGGAAAAACACTATCGGGTGCTTGTTTTGGTGATACCGGAAATGAAAACAACGATTAAGCAGCTAATGCAAGGCAACCCGTTAGTGTCCTATATGGATGTAGGAGATAAAATGATCCAAAACGAGAGTTGGATGCGTAAGAAAGTGCCGATTGTCCAGTAGTTGCCAGATCACTCTTTCCGACAAAAGTCATTTTGAATGTGTCGCGGAGTATAAAGGGGGTGAAGTTTATATTGTGAATATGCTATATACGGATCTGACGAAACCGGATGCAATAGAAGGGTATTCCAAGGACTTTGAACGCATGAAATGCTTTGGCAAAAAAATCCGCAACGTGCTGGTTATCAATTTATAAATGAGAAGGGAGAGAAAAAATGAGAAGAAAAGTACTATTACTGTTTTTGATATTAGTGGTATTAATTTCTCCTATAAGCGAAGCCCCAATTAAAGCGATTGACGAAAAAATGAATATAAGTGTAACAGAATTACCTAAAATAGACGTTGCATTAACCGTTGGGAATACTGATATTGAAGTAGAAGATTTTGAAGAAGATTTAAAAAGCGAATTGGAAGCAAAAGGGGTTGATCCAGGTAGGGTTAATATTCAAGCATTTGATACAACCAGTTTCTCAACAAATGATGCTGATGCCGATGTTATTTTTAACGAGTGGGAAAATTATCCTAATGATGTTGGTAAATGGCAATTGACTACAATTGATGGAATTCCAGTTATTCGTTCAACAGTAAATACACAATGGACAGGTTTTTGGGAAGAAGATGATGCTAGTCATATTGAAATTGATTCTGAATTATCTGTTACAACAAGCGGAGATAACGATTGGGTTGGAATTGCTTTTCGGATGAATAGACATGAACCGAACGACCCACAAAATCCTTATAATGGTGATTACGATGCTTATGATATGTATTTCTTTGGGATAGATGGTGGAGGTAGTGGAGAAAGTGCCTTGTTTAAAATGGAAAACGCCCCTTTTAAAAATAACAAAGTCGGCGAACATAGAATGTGGAACGTCAACCACAATAAAGGAAACGGAAACCTAACAGCTTATTTTACACAATCCAATAGTGACACACCTATACAACATGAAGGTAAACCAACCAATGATGCCAAAGGAAAAATCGTTTCTTTGCAGACCACAAACACATCCGGATTAAGATGGAAACGCCATGACTTTCAAGACATAGAGATTAAAGCAGTAGAAAATCATATAGAGATTTGGGTTGATGGAAAAAAGGAAATTGATTATATAGATGACGAAAATCCTATTTTAACAGGTGGATACGGACCTTATGCAGCAAGTCAATCTCATGCGACTCATCGAAATTTCAGTGTAACCACAAAGGAAACCAGAGCCTTTAGTGAAGTTATCAGGCAACCTGAATGGAGAGATGGTTCTGAACGTTTTATTGTCAATATGGAAGACGAAATTGTTTCTGATTTTGATGATTCCCAAGCGTTAGGGGAAATTTTAACTCGATTAACGAATGAACAAATAGATTATATCGGTGTTGGTTCAAACACTAACGAAGAACAAGCCAAACGATTTATTTCCAGAAACAATGATAATGGCGTATTTATTAACAGCAGTAGAGACTACAATGAGATCATTGAAGAAATTGCTGACTATATTTTGAGCAAGATTGAAGTAGAACAAGGAACATCTTCTAAATATGTCTTAGTTGGAAAGCCTTTAGCATTAGAAGTGAACCCTTCTAAATATCAAAGAAATACTGAAAATAGTGCCTATCCTGATGGTCGTTGGCGTGTCGATCATGACTATACTTACTTTGATAACAACAATGGCAAATACGAAAATACAGGCGTGTATCAATCAGATTTTGACTTTACCTTTGATAAAGTTGGAAGGTACGAATTGTGGTTTGAAGATAGACACCCAGAACCGCAATACATTTATGCTCATAGACAACCGATTGCGAGTTATTCGACAGAAGTTCAGGATATGGAAGATGAATATAGTGTGAGTATAGAGGATATGTCTTATGACCTTGATTTACAATCAAATGAAGATAATGGTATTGCCGAGCATGAATGGAAATGGAAAGAAACCACTGCAACGACTTGGAATGAAGGGAAAGTGCCATCAAGTTTACCCGCAGGAAAAGATTATGTTGTGCAATTACGTGTCAAAGACCATCAAGGGACTTGGTCAGAACCAGAAGCTCGATACATTACAACTTCTGATGTTGTTGCACAACCGATAGCCAATTTTGATATGCCGCCAACTTCACTTATTTATAATCCTGTTGATGTAAACAATACATCTTACGACCCAGCAGGAAGAAATATAACAGAAGCAGAATGGACGGTTACAAGAAATGGTGTAGAAATTTATCAAGGATCTGAACCGATAACCGATTTTAATCCTTATGGTGAAGGAAAATATATTGTCTCATTAAGGGTTAAAAATGATGCAAATATTTGGTCAGAAGAATTTAGCAGAGTAATCAATATTTCCGTTGATGATATTGCTCCTGAAATTAAGGCTGATATAGAAGAACAAGACTGGACAAGGAATAACGTAAGAATAAATGCAAACTTTGCAGATGAAGGTGGAAGTGACTTTAACAGTCAGCGGTATGTTGTCACTAAATCTCAATCTCCCCCAACGAAAGGATGGAGTTCATGGGATTCAAACACAAGCCGACGTATAAACTTAACAGATGAAGGAGAATATTTCGTTCATTTTGAAGCAAAAGATAACCAAGGAAATGTGTCTCAAAAAACAGTTGGGCCTTACAAAATTGATAAAACACCACCAGAGCTAAAAATTAATAGAGACTTATCTGAAATAACGCATGAAGATATAGAGCTAACAGTAGAAGCAACGGATTCAATGAGTGGTGTCAAACAAATTCAAACCCCAGACAACCAATGGAAGAGTATTGATCACTTGATTTATACAGTCAGAGAAAATGGCACATACAAATTTATTGCAGAGGACAAAGCGGGAAATCGTACAGCTCAGTCGGTTTCCATTAAACAATTCAGTGAAGTCGATGTGAAACATATTCCGGAATGGCAGGGTAAAAGAGAAAGGCTTGGCTTGGATGATAACACATACCTTGCTGGAGAGCCTTTTTTATTATGGGCAAAAGTTGGGATTAACGTTACCAATGTCAAAGTCAAATCTCCGTTTTCCTTTGGTGATCAAACAATAGAATTAAAAGAAAAACAGGATAGGGTCTGGACACACACGTTATATGATAAACAATTGGCAACACTCCAGCCTGGCGAGTCTTATACCTTCACCTTTTTATTAGAAACAAGGGAAGGTGAAACACGAAAAATTCAACGTACTATTCA
The DNA here is from genome assembly GCF_042679865.1 of Lentibacillus salinarum. Classification (NCBI taxonomy): domain Bacteria; kingdom Bacillati; phylum Bacillota; class Bacilli; order Caryophanales; family Bacillaceae; genus Lentibacillus; species Lentibacillus salinarum. Next base: position 189,674 of record NZ_JBHTNH010000028.1, read on the forward strand.
GATTAAAGGTAAAGCTTCAGTCAATATTCAACTAACACAATAATCAAAAAGGGAGTGAAATAACATGATCCAACCATTCCAAGCAATTGTCGAAATTACAGAAGATGACCAAATAGCCGAAGAAATTGCTGCATTTCCTGATGAAGTGCAGCATGATATGTACAACTTGATGAAGGAAATAATGAAAGATGAACTGAGATTTGTTGTACAACTTGAAAAATACCGGAACCGACCATTACAGGGGACGTTGCAATGATTTTATTTGGATTGCTCGTATTAGGCTGCATAGGATGGCTGGTTGTATTTACTGGCTGGTGGATACCTTCACCGAACATAGCCCTTACTATTGGCATGGGTTTATTCATCTTCCTGCTGATTGAACTCACCTTTTTACGGAAACGGAATACCGTTACTTTTTCGGCGGTCCTGACCTACGCCAATATGGCATTTGGCTGTTGGGTGCATCAGTTTTGGCAGTCCCACGGTTATCCATATCCATTATGGACAACACGTTTCATGCTGATAGTAGCTTTAATGCTGTCAGCTGTTATGCTTGTCGGATTTATCAAAGGCAGAAGTTCAGGGGATAAGAACCGTTCCCGCCATAACGACAATAAATCATTCAAGGGCTTTGTCGAACAGCTCTTAAAGCGGAAAAAAGATACAGAAACCAAGCGGGAGGTATCCATTGTACTCGGGGAATCAGCAGAGGAACATCACGAAAACGACGCAAGTGGCCAATAATGGCTGCTTTTTTTAATGGGGGGGAAATATTTTGCATACAGAACGGATTTTAAAATATCCCGGTAGCAAATGGAAAATGGCAAATTGGATTATTGCGCATATGCCGGAACACACAACGTACCTGGAACCATTCTTTGGTTCAGGTGCTATTTTCTTTAAAAAACATCCATCACAAATCGAAACAATCAACGATATGAACGGGCATGTCACTAATCTATTTCGTATCATCCGGAATCAGCCGGACAAATTAGCAAGATTAATAGAATTTACACCATTTTCCCGTAAGGAATATGACGAGTCATACCAATTAACGGGCGATCCTGTCGAAGATGCTCGGCGGTTTTTGGTTCGGTGTTGGCAAGCAATCGGAACAAAAATGAACAACAAAACCGGATGGCGGAGCTTGATTAGCCTTAATGGACCGAATGTAACACGGGAATGGGGAAGTCTTCCTGAACGGATTATTGTGGTATCCAATCGACTTAAAAAAGCTCAAATTGAAAATCAGCCAGCTGAAAAGCTAATCCGGCGATATAGACGAGAAGAAGTGCTGATTTATGCAGATCCGCCTTATGTGAGTGATACAAGGACCAATCAGCATTACGCACAGGAAATGAACGAGGAAGATCATAAGAAATTGCTGGATATATTGAATGAACACCCTGGGCCAGTCTTGTTATCAGGATATGACCATCCACTTTATAATGAAAAACTAAAGTATTGGAGCCGAGAACAGAAATATGTTGCAGCAGAAAACGGGGCGACAAGGACAGAGGTTCTTTGGATCAACCCTGTTGCAGCGGAACAAATTAGCCAGCCGACGCTTTTCTCACTTGGCACATAACACTCATTTTAAACGAAAGGAGGGAGAAACAATGATACTTAAGGAAGGTAACTTTTTCGTAGGATTGTTCAATGGAACTTTGTTAAGTATTCCGTTGTGGTTGTCTGTATATGGTTGGATAAAAATATTGTTTTAATGCGGATTTAGTTTTAAGTAATACCGTTGCTCTGTATAACGCCGACATTTTACTGTCGGGGTTTTTTTAAATGAATGGTCAGGAGGTGGGGGATTATCCGCATTTATCGTACTTATCTAATGATTAATTTAGCATCCATTCCTATTCATCTTCTTTTTATTATTATTATGCTGACAGGAAAAATTAATGGCGTGAATAATCTATTTGGGTTATTGGCGTATGGATGTCTATTAAATGCATTAAATGTTGTTTTACTTATCAATTTTTTCGACAGGAAATATAAAAGATTCAGAGGACAGAATATATTAAACTTTTTAATTTTCACCTCACTGATTGTAATAACTTACGGAGGGACAGGTTATTTCATTCTTTGAATAGATTCCAGTAACGGAATGTGAACATCAATGAAAGGAGGAAAGCCATGCCACAACCAGTAACATGGAAGGGCGATGACTGTTTTACCCACATGCTCGTTGTCGGACCGACCCGTTCCGGTAAAACAGCCACCGTCTTAAAACCGATGATTTATCAGTTATTGCTCCAAAAAAAGAAAGGTACGGAACTCGGCTTGTCTGTGGTGGAACCAAAAGGCGACGTTGCCCAAATGGTCCATGAAATGTGTGTAGAAATGGACATACCTGATGTTTACATCGACCCTGAATCACCAAACAGCCATCGGTTTAATCCAATGGAAGGCGACATAGATGACGTCGCAGAAGCCACTGTTGTCGTGTTGCAAGGTTTGTTTGGGAAACAGGAAGCATTCTTTAAAACCGTACAGGAATTGTCCGCACGAAATGTCACCAAACTGTTGAAAGAGCTCCATGGTGACCAAATGGATATTATTGACGTGATGAACACATTGCGTGACCAGGAAGTGTTAGAGAAAAAAGTGGATGAATTAAAGCGGCGAGACGGCGTGACCGATCTCGTCCATTTTTTTGAATCAGAACTACTTGGCAGTATGGGTGAGAAGTACCGACAGTTCGTGATTGGACTTCGAGCACAATTGGAAAACATCACGTCAAACGAGCTATTGCGCCGGATCATGACAGGCAAAAGCGACATCGACATGGATCAGCATTTTGCCGAGGGTGGTGTACTGGCGGTTAACACAGCATTGGGGAAATTGCGAAAATCAGGGGATGCGTTTGGCCAATTTCTGATTATGCACCTGCAGAACGCAACCTTTCGTCGCCCCGGATCAGAAGACACCCGTATACCACATTTTATGATTGTGGATGAATACAGCCGGTACATTAATCCGGATGTGGAGATGTTTCTCTCACTGGCAGCGGAATACCGTGTATCCGGTGTGCTGGCTGTCCAGTCCCTTGCACAGTTGGAAGTGGAATCCGGTGATATCGGACCACTGGCGATGAAAACAGCCATTATGAACTCTTGCCGGAACAAAATCGCTTTCGGCGGACTTCCGGCCAATGATGCCAAAGAGTTTGCGGAGGAATTTGGTATGAAACGGGTAACTATGACACAGGACACATACGAGCACAACGTCTTGTTGCCGAGTTTGTTTCCAAAATCTTACCGTGAAACGGAAACCGAAGAATACCGTTTCTATTTCACTGAAATTATGGATGGGCTGCCCCGATTCCATTACGTTCATAAATTATTGCAGGATGGCGTCCAACAACCTCCGGGGCTTGCTAAAGGGATATTCGTACCGAGGGACTGGAAACAGCGGAAAGAATGGCTGGATCAGGGTAAGGAAAAAACACCGTTAAACAAGCGTTTTAAACGAGCAGCCCGTGTACTGACACAGGAACTCAAGCCAAAACGTAGGCGCTGGATAAAAGAACCAATTAAGCCCTTTGCCCATGAATCGGTTGAAGCCAATTTTAGCGAGATACCCGATGACGAGGAAACTCAACAGGGTCAAACGAAACAGCAAGAACAGGCATGGAACATTGGTAATGGCGAACCAGTCTTTGAAGGAGGTGATCAAACAGAATGGCAATTCACGGAATGGCAGTTTACAGAATGGTCATTTGAGCAGGAACCGTACTTTGGAGAAAACATGGAAACGGAGGAAGAAATTGTCGTGGATGATAAGAAAGATAATCCGGGGAACAACACACCGGAAAATAGTAAAGGGGGTGATAATGATGTGAAGCAGGACAAGCAACAATATGTTGCAAAAGAAACTGTAGCAGAGGAAACCGATGACTTTTGGGGTTAAAAAAAAGGAATTTAAAATCTATTTAAAAAAATTATTGAAAAAGGAGAGTATATCAAATGGCAGATGATAGATTACAAGTATTGATTGAAGGATATGATCCAGGAAAGGTAAAGGAAAATGAAGTGGACAAACATTGGAAGGAAATTTATGGGGCTTATCAGAACCGCACGATTTTGCAAGCACTCGTAACCGGTATTGAAACGAAACTGGATAAACCTTGTGCTGTAGTTAATATCGGAAACGTACGTGGTTACATTCCGTTGGAAGCATCTGGAATGGAGAATAACCGGCAATTGCATTCGTTGACCGGTAAAAACGTAGCATTCAAAGTATTAAACTATGATCGGGAGGCGGGTGTGTTTACCGCGAGCCGGAAACAGGCGCTGGAACAAATGGCAGCCATCACATGGGAAAAATTAGAGGAAGGGGCAATTATCATGGCAGTTGCCCGTACTGTGTCGCCAAACCTTGTTCGTGCTGACATTGGTGGTATTGAAGTAAAAATTCCGATAGAGGAAGTGCGCTATGGCTGGATTGAGGACTTAACAGACGAAGTGAAACCGGGCGATCACTTCAAGGTGAAAGTAACCGAGCTGGATAAAGAAAATGAAAAGGTAATGGTAAGTGCCAAAGCAGCACAGCAAAATCCTTGGCCGGATTGCGCTAAACGGTACGAGGAAGGCAACGAATATGTCGGCAAGGTTTCCGGTGTAAGAGAATATGGCGTGTTTGTTAACCTGGAGCCGGGCGTGGATAGCTTGTCCCGTCATCTGAAATTCCAAAACGTCAATAGAGGCGATCGGGTACTGGTACGGATTCTTGGCGTCGATGTCGATAAAGAACAGATCCGTTCCCGTATTACCCGTATCTTGTAAGGGGTTGAGGCTTATGGCTTCAAGCCCTTTTTCATTGTTTCACGACTGGAACCTTAATTGGCAGCGGCAGCCTAGATTTAACAGACCAGCGTATCTGGGCAATTCACCAAAGGAAGAACAGGCAGTGAAAGCAGCAGCAACGACCGGCATTATCGGGGGACAACAGCTCTCCCGATATATTAATGTGGACAAAAGTAAGAAAAAGAAAATGGCAAAAGAAGGTAAACTCATCCGGCATGAAATCCATCAGGGGAAGAAGAATATCCCGATATTCACCCTTGGCCCAACAGGAGCGGAAATGATCAAACTGACAGATTATGAAGGGGGCTATTGGGCTCAGTATGATGTGCCGGACGTGTTGCAACGCCTTTTGTTTTTTGAGCTGTATCACAAGTTTCCGAAAGCAAATATGCTGCCGGCACCAGCCCCTTTTGTAGGGGCTATTCAATATAAAAGTCATTTAATGTATGTGTATGTGGTTCGGGGAGATATACAGGATTTGCTGATGCAACTGAAATGGAAACCGTTTACTGAGCGGATGCTGATTGTAACGGAATCACTCAATCACTTGCAGCCCCTTAACATTTATGCCCCGGATATCAAGGCGAGGGTGACAACAGATGAAGATTTGCAAGGCGATTTCAAGGATCTGTTTTATAAATGGGATGGTGGATGGGTCAAGGAAAATCAGACTGCAGTAAAAACGTAGCGAAAGGAGTTTTATATTGAAAAGGTGGATAATATGGGCAATAGCAACATTCCTCATAATCGCTTTGGTTGCTGGTGTTTCCTATGTCACGATTTTCGCAGATCAGCCTGTTGTATCCAATCTAAATGACATCAAAAAGGAATGGCAGGAAACAGAAGTCAACTCAACATCTATTCAGGAGCTTTCAAAATCTGTGAGAGATGAAGATATCATATCTGAGATTGAAATAAGCCAACTCGATGACAGTTTTAATGTTCAGGTCATCATGAACCAAACATTGCAACACAACAAAACCATGCAGCTGGGAGGTGAACTCCTGACGCTTTTGTTCCAGAATGAGGAGATGAATTATATTACGTTAACATTATACCCGGATAACAATAATGAAACGTTTATGCAAATCAGAGCTGACCAATCGAAATTTATGGCCAATGACGATTTATTGTCAGGAATCGAACGCATGACAATGATTAACGGGGAGTGATGAGGATGAGATGGATAAGAAGAACAACAATGACCGTGTTGTTCTCGGTGTTACTTTTGACGAGTCTTATTTTTCCGTATACAACCCATGCAGCAGAACCAATTCTCAAAAACGCCGTGGATATTGTGTTTGTTCTGGATGAAAGCGGGTCGATGGGCAGCGGGTTTGATGCTGTCCGGGATCGAACCAATGAATTTGTAGAAGATTTATATGACGAACAATTTGATGTTCAGTTGGGGCTTGTCGGCTATGAAGAGGATGTTTATTCCTGCAGCGGTCTTGGCTGGCAGGGATTCACGGATGATGTTGGCTCATTTCAAAGTTGGGTTAATCAAATGAATAGTTTATGCGGCAGTGTTGAAAATGGAGCTCATGCTGTAGAGTATGCCATCGAAAAGTTAGTAGATGAAGGACGGTCAAATGCTGGCAAGATGGTCATATTATTAACGGATGAATCTAATGATGATGACAGTTATCGTTATAATGTTCGGGATTTATTGGAGGAGCAGGACGTTGTTTTGAATACAATTTTAAATGGTACCAGCTCGAGTTTGTTTGACTATCTGGATAATTATACAGACGGCACATTGTACGAGGAAAGTGGTTCATGGGATAATTTTTTACCTGACGTATATGACGATATCATGGATCAAATCGGGATGAATGAGCCGCCGGTCATTCAATCTGTTAATGTTGAACCGCAAATGGTGGACATCGGTGAAACGGTTGAGGCCAGTATGACTGCCACTGATCCAGATGGTGACGATTTGAATTACACATGGGAAGCTGTTCTGCCAAATGGCAATACCCGCCTCCTCGGTGAGTCAAGCGACATTTCATTTCCGGCGAATGTGACCGGTACCTGGACCATCCATGCAATCGTTCAGGATACGTGGGGAGAGGGTGTTGAACAATTAATCAATATTACGGTTAATGCACCGGATATCGAAATAACCGAAGTAAGTGATCCTCCCCCTGATTCGATTCATAGAGGAGATATGTTATCGGTGCGGGCCTATATAGATAATATTGGCGGCGTTCAGGAAATATCACCGTTTGATGTCGAATTAAGAGTGGATGATACCCCTGTTCAGTCCGTTGAATTGACCGAACCGGGATGGGTAGAATTTTCATATCAATTCAACCATTCACAAGGCGATCACAAAATTGAGATTGTGGCCGATGCCAATAATGATGTTATGGAAGAATCCGAAGACAATAATCAACGTGAGTATTGGACAAATGTCCCGAACCGGGAGCCGGAAGCCAACTTTGAGTGGACGCCGGGAGAACCTATTGTGAATGAAAGTAACACAAGGGTTTATTCCACCAGCACCGATCCTGATGGAGACGAATTATCGTATCAATGGGAGTATACGGCTCCAAATGGTGATACAGGAGCATTCGGGACATCTAAGGAATTCCGGGAGCTGATGGAGCAAATTGGCGATTGGGAAGTGACTCTGCATGTAGAGGATGAATACGGAGGAACTGATTCCATAACAAAAGCTATCACGGTTTATCAGAAAAATGAATTAAACGCCCAAATCCTGCATACAGAGGAATGGGCGGATGAACGTGGCATATCTCGATCAGATCCTGATTTTCTTGCCGGGGAGGGATTCGTGGTAGAAGCGGAAACAACTGAAACAGCCGTAAATGTCTCAGTTATACCTCCCGCCAACCTGGCTGATCAATCAACACTAAATGCGAATGAAAGTAATACAGAATGGAACGTAAGCCTCACAAGTAATGACCTTGAACACATCGTAGAAGGCCCATACCCGTGGATTGTCCGTGCAACGTTCGACGACGGGCAAGTGGTGCAAGAACCACTGCTTATCAATATTACGGATAAAGTCGATCCGGACGTTCACTTGACACAATAAAGATACTGCCCCTTCCGGAATCCGGAAGGGGTCTTTTTTTATCTTAGCATTTCAAAAGTTGTTTTGAATACTGGTTCATTGCTGCTGATTCAATCCAATTCTTTATGCTTTTTAAACACTTTAACCTCTCCTGACAACTCTGCACACAACCAATCACACTCTTCCTTGCTTGGTGTATCCTTAAAGGCGGTATACCTTCGTGAAGACATCCCTGCATCTGTGAACTCACCATAATAATCGTCTTCCAAATGCTGCATATCCCTCACAGATCCAAATCCAACTAAGTGTCCTTTAACGAATTTTTCCATGATATCCCCTCCTACCCCTACAATCGAAAGTTTTTAGTAAAAGGGGGCATCAATAATAAAATTTTTATAATTATGGGTGTATAATAAACTTGAGTAATGATTATGGAATGAAATAAAGTTTGATAATTTATAATAAAGATTGATTATTTTGAATGAAGTCCGATAATTTATAATAAAGTTTGTTACAATTATATAGTAAGCAGGATTTAACTATCCAAGAATCAGGCTTGATTGCGGAATAGTTGAAAACTGACATCAAATAATTGTTAGATGTCAGTTTTTTTCTTCATATTCGAGTATATCACCAGGTTGACAATTTAATGCCTGGCAGATTTTTTCTAATGTAGCAAAGCGAATACCACGTGCTTTACCTTTTTTTAGTATTGATAAGTTAGCTTGGGTTATTCCAATTTTTTCTGCTAACGCTTTCGAAGAAATTTTTCTTTCTAGCATTACACGATCTAAATTAATTTTTATCATAGAAGCTCCCACCTAAATCACGCTGTTAGAATCGTCTTGTAAAGATATACCGTATTTAAAAACCACATAAAGCGTATAAACGATGGCTAACAAAAGAATGTTTCCTATTAAACTAGGCCAAGAATCTGTAAAAACGTCACTGACATTGTACAAATGTGCTTGTGCAAAAAACAGCTGACTAATGAAGTCCAAAATGATAAAGCTAGTGATTGAGATTAAGATTAGTTTGAGGTATGTAAGATTTTGTAAAACAAAGAAATGTTGTTCGTAAATATTACCAATTATTTTATGTAGAGCATACATAATGATAAACAAACTAGCAATGATTGCTAGCGCAACTAAGCAAGATAGTGCTAAAAACCAGACTGATAGGTTTGTGTTTGAATTTAAATCTGCATACTGTAGCAATTGTTTTTTGACTCCGTTCGGTACTAACAATAAAGCTCCAGACGCAAATAATAGCATAAATCCTGCAAACGCAGATAATACTTGAGCGATTAGTGACATAATTGACAAAAACTTTAGAACGATCTTGGTAAAAAGATCCATTAAAAATCGCCTCCTTACTTTTGTGAATTATTCTAAAACAATAATTCATTATTGTTTTAAGGAAATTAACTGACGTATAGCTTATTCAAAAAAATTAAAAGTATGCTGGTGTTAAAAATGAACGATGGGCGACTCGAAAGAAATCTTCCATAACTAAAGAAATTGAAAATAGCCTAATAATTGCAGTGTTGTTCCAACATAGCTTAACAATCGGGCGCCGTTCGACAAGCTATGCTATAAGCGCTTTGAAGCGTGAAATACAGAGGATTACTTATAGTTAACAAACTTTACAACGGAGAATGGGAATGACGGAACCACGTTTTCCGAAACCATCCCGTCAATACTCCTGCATGCGTCATGACTGGCAGGTCATGATAAGGGCCATTTTGGGCGACATAGCTTTATGTTATGAGGTGGAACCATTTTGGATAAAAAAATTAAATTTACTGTATTCGCAATTGTATTAATCGGCTTATTATCTGCGTGTAGTTCCTCTAATGGCAACAAAACAGGTGGTAATGAGCCAAAAGTAACCTTTACAGGAACCATTGAAAAAATTGTATAACATTTCACAAAGAGAAGACCTGTTTTGATCAATTTTTTTCAAAACAGGTTTTTTGAATTAACGTAAAAAGCGAGTTTGTTGGTTATTTTTAATCAAACTTTATTCTAGCCACAGTAATCAAAAAAATTAAAAAAATATTGCCTTACTTAAAAACATGTGGTATATTGTATATGATTAATTATAATTAATCGATTAATTATAATTAATAATATTTAAAAGAAAGGAGCTTTATTTATGGAGATTCTAAAAAAGATTCAAAAAGAAGTAATCAATGACACTGATTCCAACAAGATAACTGACTGGACTTTTACTATTCCGATGTAACGAGAAGACAGACTAGGAAGGCTGTTTTCAACAGCCTTCCAACACGAATAAGAAAGGATAGTGTGTTATGCGAAATTATATTGATACGTTTATTATAAAAACAGCAGCAATATGTAATTTGAATTGCACCTATTGCTACTATTTTAATGGGGCAGATACTTCCTATTTAGGCAGGCCAAAGGTAATGAGTAAGGATTTAATTAAAAAAACTGTTGACCGAATAATAGAGCATACACATGATCATAACCTAAAATACATTGATGTCTCTTTACATGGGGGCGAACCCTTGCTAATGGGAAAGGATCTTTTTTGTTTTATGATGGAAGAGATTAATAGAATTGAGGAGAGCAAGGTTGTCGTTAGAAGAAAGATCCAAACAAACGCTGTTTTGCTTGACCATGAATGGTTAGACTTATTGGCAAAGTATCATGTTAATGTTGGTATTAGCATTGATGGTCCCGAAGCAGTAAATGATAAGAATCGAGTAGATTTAGGAGGGCGTGGGACTTACAAACGAGCTGTAAAAGGATTAAAAGCAGCTTTAAACTATAAATTAAGGGGATTAAATATTGGTGTGTTGTCAGTAATCAATCCAAATTATTCAGGCAGGGTAATGTATAATCATTTAAGAGACTTAGGGGTTGAAAAGATTGATTTTTTATTGCCGGAAGGCAACTATGTTCATTTGCCGTTTGATTACAAACCTTTTTCTAACCAAACCCCTTTTGCTGACTTTATAATCGAGGTGTTCGATGCTTGGTTAGAAGAGGACAATCCAGATGTGTTTGTACGATTACCCGACCGTTTAATTCGATCAGCGTTAAATGGTGATTCACAATCTGATGTCTTTGGAAATTCGCCAATTAGAGTAGCTGTCGTTGAAACAGATGGATCAATAGAGCCCACTGATAACTTTAAAATGTGTGAAGATAGAATGACGAATATGGGACTATCCATTTTTGACAATGATTTTAATGATTTGTGTAAGCATAATTTTTTTGAAAGTGTTCTGCTTAAAGAAGATATGGTTCCATCAGAATGCGCAGGGTGTAAATATGTAGACAAATGCGGTGGGGGAAGGATCACTACCAGATACAGCAAAGAGCATCAATTTAATAAGAAAACCATTTATTGTCACGACTTATATAAAACGATGAATCATGCCGAAAGCATTGTTAAACAATTTACAAATGCCTAATTAATTATAAGGAGAGAGCTCAGCAATGAAATATGAAATGGTGATTGAAACAACGGAGCAGCTTCATGCACTATCACATCCTTTAAGACAACGCATACTTTCCTTGCTTTCTTATCAAGAAATGACCAATAAGAGCATTGCGGAAGAACTTAAGGAAACACCAGCAAAAGTTTTCTTTCATGTAAAACAATTATTGGATGCCGAATTGATTAGAATGACAAAGGAAGAGCAGAATCGAAATATTGTTGAAAAGTACTATACGTCTACGGCAAGATCTTTTCGTCTTTCCCCTTCTTTTGAATTAACAAAAACGGATGAACATATGATTTTTGAATCCACTTTCCATGAAACATATCGTAATTTGATTGATAGTATTAATTTTTATAATGGATCACTATCTCAAGCAATGGTCGGTAATCATATTGTGGATTTAACAGAAGAAGAAATAAAGATGATAAGCCATTATTTAGACGAAATGAACGCTATTATAGAAACGTCGAAGCAAAGAGAATATTCTTCGGAAACCGAATTAAAGCCGTTTTCATTCAGTTACTTTTTTCATCCTTCTGTTCCACGAAAAAGTGATGGGGGTGACGAATCATAAAGGTTTTTCGAAATTCTTTGTTTTCAAATAAAAACTTTTCAGTGTTTTTTTTCGGGCAATCGGTTTCAACCATTGGCGATGGTTTCCAACAGATTGCCTTAGTTTTTTTAGTTCTACAATTGGGGGGTGGAGGCGTTGAGTTGGCATTGGCTCAATCAGCTTTAGTTGCCCCACGTATCGTTTCACTAATTTGGGGAGGGGTGTTAGTTGACCGCCTGAATGTAAAGCATATCTTGTGGGGAACAGATATATTCAGATTTTTTATAACAATTGTGCTGCTTTATTTCTTATATATTGAGAATATGGCTTTCATACTTCTTTATGTATTGCTTTTTTTATCCGGTTTAGCCAGCGGGTTGTTTTATCCGGCTTTTAATAGTATTGTTCCCCATATAGTTGAAAAAGAAAAATTAGAGAAGGCCAATTCATGGGTGCAATCAATTTCTCAAACCGCTATCCTCATTGGCCCGCCTTTAGCAGGTTTACTAGTTGGCAGTGCTGGGGTAATGGCAGGTTTTTTTGTTAATGCCTTGACTTTTCTATTTGCAGGTGTCTCTGGGTTATTTATAAAAGTGAAGAAGGAAGTACAAGATAAAGGATTAAAATCCCGCGTCTGGCAAGAATTTGTAGATGGATTCCGTTATATATGGCGTGTCAAATGGTTATTTAATCTGTTAGTCGTTGATTTATTTGTCAGCTTTGCAATAGTCGGTCCATTAACTGTTGTATTACCACTCTATTCAGAGGAGACTCTCAATTTAGGGGGTGGACAGTTAGGGTTGGTTATGTCGGCATACGGGACAGGATCGGTAATAGGCATGTTCACTGTCCCAAAAATCAAAGAAAGATACAAAAGTCTTCACTCGTTTTATGTTTTGCAAGCACTCCAGGGTTTGGTGCTTTTATTGCTGGCTATACAGTCGCTACCCGTTGTTTTGACAGTTCTGTGCTTTGTTGGAATCTTTAACGGTATTTCAAATGTCATTCTGATTTCCAAAATTCACTCATCCGTTTCATTGGATTGGCTCGGCCGAACGATGAGCTTTGTTTCTTTAGCGTCCTTCGGTTCCGTTCCACTTTCACAGTTAGCGGCTGGTGGTCTTATGAATATTTTATCATCATCTTTAATTTTTATATTTGCTTCAATTATAATGTTTGTGGCCGGTACGATTGGTTTTTCGATTTCTCATAAGCAAAATAATATTGATGTTGGTGATACGAGGAAAATCTCTGAACATAATAGTTTATAATAATTCTGGGATGAGTAAAGAAGGAAGTTCTTAAAAGTTTAAAGGAACACTCACGATAGTACCTTGATATTTCATTTAAAATAACAATTAGATTGTTTCGTTAAAGGACGCGATTGTTGAATAACAGTAAACCACTTTATTACCATAAGGACCATTGTAATGCTTTAGATCGGTGTAAAAAGTAAAGAACTATTTTTAGAATCTGCTGCATTTTTCAACGGAAGAATGCGGCTTTTCACCATCAAAAATAAAGATCTTTATTTTCACTCAATAGTAGGAGGGTTATTTTTTGCCCTTTTCATTCAAAAGTAGTTTTAAGTGAAAAAGTACGTCATACATACAAATACACGTTCAATTTTTCACACCATTCCTTGAAATTGAGGGGTTTTTCAAGTAAAATATCAGTATATTCATTATTAGTCACTCTTTTGAGTAAAAGTCGTCACACCTTCGTTTTAGAAGGAGATTCGACATGTTAGTTCCCTGCATAGGGAAGAGTTTTCCGTACACTCTCACTTAGAGAGAAAACGGATTGGTGGCAATGGCAACACCATCACAAAAGTCGCGTTTGCTCCGGCGAATAACAAGGGTCGGGTTAGTTGAAACAGACATCAGATGTATTAAAAGGCGACGTGTATCTAATGGCACGAAGCAAAATATAGGTGATTAAAGCTGATAGGACTCGTATGAGGACTGTGAGCTTTTTTATATATAACATAAAGTGAAAGGTGGTATAAAATTGATTCAAAAGAAAGAAACGCCAACATTGGAAGATTTGTTGGCTCAAATAACACCTGAAAATCAACATGGGGAAGTTGATTGGGGAAAACCACAAGGTAATGAAATAATTTGAAGGCGTAATTGTTAAAAAATAATGAAAATATTTAAAAGCCGATGGATTCCCGTACTGCGGGATGAAGTCGGCTTTTTTGTTTTCAGAAAGGAGGACTAAAATGAGCTGTCAAGATCCAGAGGGATGCCATAAAAAGCATACGCAATGGAAAGAATGGCAAGAAAGAATCATTCTCGAGGGTGAAGAAATCCATGAGGAAATCATTCGAGATATGGATGAAAACGGTACTCCCCTAAGCATGTCCAAACATGGAGGGAAAAGAGAATTATACCGTGCTTTTTCACCAACAGAAATTAATAATGCGGTGAGAAATGGCTGGGTTATCGAATATAGCCCCAAGCGGATGACATTACACATCCTGCACCATTTCAAAGTTGGCAAAGGCTCCTATCGACCAATTCATGTGGTTATAGGATATAAAGAGAAATTAAAAGTGGTTACAGTTTACGACCCACGTTCGAAAGCGTGGAAATGGGATCGTAATTACCAAGAGAGAGTTTGCTTTTGTAATTGATTTTTGCACTGCAAATATTTGATTTTTTGTCGTGCAACAATTATAATAAAGGTAAAAGAAATGAAAGGAAGAATAAAATGGCGAAAAGAGGCAGACCGAAATCAAATAATCCTCGTTCTTTTACCGTTTCAGAAGTAAGGTTAACAAAGGAGGAAAAGCGAATGTTTGATTTAAAAGCAGGGTTCTTAGGTGGAAGTACAGCAGTCCTTATCCGGAAAGCTGTGGAAGCCTATCAGCCAACATTGCAAAAGAATGTTTGCTGTGGTGAAGAAATGACCGTCATCCATAACACCGAATCATTTCCCTACATCTATGGCAATCAAGAGTGCATTATCCATGTAACCGATATTCCCATGTGGAAATGTCAACAATGTGGTGAAGTGGAGGAAGATGTAACACTCATGGCAGCAGTTGAAGAGTCAACGGATCAGGTATTTGAAAGTCTCCTAAATTCGGGAGATAAAATACCGGAAGAAATGCATCTATCTTTTGATGAAATGTTGGAAAAGAGGGAGCCTGAGCAACAAGTAGTAAACGGGTAGAAAATCCGTTTTATATTGGAAAGGGAACATGAAAATGAATAAGGGAGAATTTTAAAAAGCTGATGACACCTGCGACCAGTAGGAGTAATCGGCTTTTTTTATTCCAAAAGGGAGTGCATATAAAAATGGATAGTATCCTTTCATACAAAAATCGTGGACCCTGGGGAAAATCCTCTTATCGGGGAAATTGCAGCGGTCATATTATCAAAGACTTGCTCAAGTATTTTCAACCGGGACAATTCACGGAACTGTTTGGCGGTTCCGGTACAGGTTACGATGTGGCACGTGAAATGGGATATACGGACAGCGTGCATATGGATCTGAATGAAGGGTTTGGCCAAGATTTTCACCAAGCACTACGTTCAGGGGAACTGAACGGGAAAATCGGCGGTTGGAATGCGCTAACTGACGATATACCTGTCTCGAGTGAGTTTGTATTCTCACATCCCCCGTATCACAATATGGTCGTCTATTCCGGCTCACAATGGGGTAAACCCCATGCTGATGACCTGTCACGATGTGCTAGTTATGAGGAATTTATTCAAAAGCTGAACCTTGTTAATGCAAAGGTTTATGCGTCTCTAAAAAGTGGCGGACGACATGCAATCCTGATTGGTGATTTACGTCGCAAAGGGAAGTATTATTCGATCATCAAGGATATGGCTTACTACGGGGAATTGGAATCACACATGATTAAGGCACAACATCATTGCCTGAGTGACAATAATTCCTATTCCGGTAACTTTATCCGTATTTCTCACGAACACTTGCTGGTTTTCCGTAAACAGGGAGTATGGGTTGTTCCCATAACAGCAGTAAAAAAAGGGGTGAGAAATTTAACAGAATCGGACACTCCGACATGGCGTGACCTTGTTGCAGCCTCTATGGAACACTTAGGAGGAAAAGCAACATTGGAACAGATTTATTCCCTTTTGCAAGGGTGCGAAAAAGCTGTTCATAACACCAACTGGAAAGCAAAGATTCGTCAGACC
The DNA here is from genome assembly GCF_042679865.1 of Lentibacillus salinarum. NCBI lineage: Bacteria > Bacillati > Bacillota > Bacilli > Caryophanales > Bacillaceae > Lentibacillus > Lentibacillus salinarum. The sequence continues at coordinate 205,731 of NZ_JBHTNH010000028.1, forward strand.
CTGCAAATGTACCCTGATTTTCACCGAGTAAAACGTGGTGTCTATCAGTCCAATTCAAAAGTGGCTGCATAAAGAGGAAGTCAGCATATATAAAATTTTTACGAAGGAGTGTTCATGGATGCCTGAAATGGGTTATACTAGTGTTGAGGTGATTCCATTGAAAAAATCAGAAATTCTATCTGAAATTAAGAAAATGGATACTGATGAATTAAGGGAGTTTCATAAGGATTATATAGAATTTCTCAATCAATTGGGGCTAAAAGGGCATGAAGATGCTCTTGTTGTCGGCGAGAATTACCACTTCTGGTTAAATAAAGAGGATGAAGTATATGATGAAAAATACGGACATCTTTAAGCAAGGAAGTGTATGGCTGGCACGAATTTACTTTAAAGAAATTAACAAAAGTAAACTTAGACCTGTAGTGATTGTGAACAATGAAATTGTTCTTGATATTGATGTTATTGTGGCACCAACCACTTCTCGTAAAGACAGAAATAAATTTGATGTAGTGTTAGAAAACTGGAGGGCAGCAGGGCTTGAACGCCCTTCAGTAGCAAGAACCACTAAAATCACAACAATCAGTAGAGAGATGTTAATTAAAAGGTTAGGGGACTTGAATGAGTCTGATTTAAATAAAGTCCTAAAAAAATGTAGAGAGTTATTTTAAAAACCAACGTACTTTTCTTAGTACGTTTATTTTATTGATTTTTAAAAGCCGATAGTTACCTATTTATATAGGTATGCTGTCGGCTTTTTTTCTACAATAAAAATATTAAAGGGAGCGATTTAAATGAATTTCAAAATTAATAAAGCTGTATTAAATAACGCTATTAAAAAGGTTTCAGGAGCCATTAATCCAAATACACCTGTCCCTGCATTAACGGGAATGCACCTTGCTGCTAACCAGGATGGATTAACCATCACCGGCAGTGATTCGGACTTGTCCATTCGCACGTTCGTCCCTAGTGATGAAACAGAAGGGGTTGAGATTATCGAGGAAGGGAGCATTATCCTTCCGGCAAAAGAATTAGCAGGCATTGCACAAAAGATGCCAAAAGACCTGATTGCTTTTGCCACAACCGATGAAACGCAAATGCAAATTTCATCTGGTAAGTCGAAGTTCACCCTCAATGGTGCGGATGGTAACGAATATCCGAAACTGCCGACAGTGGAAGGTGACAGTTATCCAATTAAAGGGCAGGTGTTGCAAGAGCTAGTCGAAAAGACTGCATACGCAACATCCAAAACGGAAACAAGACCTGTCCTGACCGGTGCAAACTTGTTTTACCAGCAAGGCAGTATAGGCATGGTGGCAACCGATTCCCACAGACTTTCTAAAGTCGTCGGGGATGAACAGGTTGAAGGGGACATATCACCTGTCACCATTCCGGAAAAAACGTTACAAAAACTGCCTAAGCTGATTGGTGATGCTGAAACCGTACATGTAAAGCAGACAGAGAGCCAAATCGTATTCCAAACAGAGAAAGCCCAGGTTTTCTCAAGGTTGTTGGATGGTAATTATCCGCAAACGGACAGATTGATTCCTGCGGAGCATAAAACACGTTTAACAACCAACAGAAAGGATTTTCTGTCAGCAATGGAACGTTCAACTGTTTTGGCAGATAAAGATCAAAAAGTTGTCACGTTAGAAATAACAGACGAAAATAGTGGGATCTTTGAAACGATTGAGCTATCACACAACAATGGTGAAGTCGGTCAATCCAAAGAAGATATCATCGTCGATGAAACAGAGGGTGAAGAACTCAAAATTTCGTTCAACGCCCAATACATGATTGATGCACTCAAAAGGATTGACGACGAAAAAGTAGTCATTGAATTTAATGGCGCCATGAGACCGTTTATTATAAAACCGGAAAATAAAACGCATTTCGTTCAACTGATTTTACCGGTAAGAGTTTACTAAAACAAACAAGAAAAGGAGGGGCGCCCTCTGCAAGTAATTGTAGAGGGTTATCCTCTACACGCTTGTAAGGCAATCAAATGGGACTAGACTTATTTGATTTTGATTTCACAGAATCGAATGCTGAAATGTTTTCCGACGAAAAGGTATTGGAAAAATTCAAACAGTTGCAACAGGCATTCAAGGAAAAACAGAATGCCTATAACATGCGCTTAGAAGAAATGCCAAAAGACCTCATCATGTATTTGGATGAATTTCAAAAAAGAGGCTGGACGGAAAAGGAGTTTGGTTCAGGTATTAATATACCGGATGAATATTTGGATTATCATACAGCTGATGAACTCATTAAAGAATATGAGGAAGCGATGAACCGTGTTCTGAACAGACCGGACACCAACTGGTATAACCATGTTCTTCCTGTTATGAACGGTAAATCCTCACCTATTCGTTGGCAAAACAAAAAGGTTCGACAGGAAGTGTCACGGGCTAAACACGAAATCAATAAAAAGGCAGCCCAAACACTGGGGTTAAAACATTTTCTAGAAGTTCCAGAATCAAGGGGAAAACGAATGAAGTGCCTTGATTCGAAATGGGAAAAGAAATATGTGATTCCGAAAATAGCGGAACTCGTCATGGAAATAACCGATTTTGACGAGATGGAAGATTTATTCCGTAACCATGCTTTCTTTTGCGGTAGACAGGATTGGACTTTTGGACAATCCACCGTTCCAATCGCCCCTTATCCGGAGTTCAAACGCTTAATGCCTACCGTCTTCGAAACTGCTTGCTTATGTGAAGCAGAAGACGAAAAGACGATAAAACTCATTTTGGACTATATGGGTTGTGCAACCGGAAATCTTGAACGAATGAATCCGAACATCAAGTACATTTATCCCGATGGATGGTCCATGAACAAGTATGAGGCAACGCTGACGGATGAGGATATCGAACGGATCATAGACGATCAGGAACGTTTAAAAAGGCTGCATTCACGATAATAAAAATGGAGTTGATAAAATGTTTTTTAAAAAAGCAAAACGAATAAAAAAATTGGAAGCGCAAGTAGCTGATTTGAAATTGGATCAGGACTACCTTCTACATGAACTTAATTTTCATATGGAAGTTGAAGACGAGGATAAGGACAATGAACCGGATCACAGTGAACCTTGTCATTGTGGCGGAACAATGACACCAATGTACGACGAACATCCAAATTGGATCAAATTTTGCACCACTTGTGATGAAAGAAAAGAAATGTAGAATTTACACCAATTGTAGAGCTCACATAAAAGTAGGAAAGCACATGTAATTTAATAAATACAAAGGAGGGAAGCCCTCTGCAAGTAACACTATTGTAGAGGGGGTATCCCTTCTACATTATGCTTGCAAGGCGTTGAGATGGCAAGACTTGCGTCAGAATCGAAAGGCGGATACTATCCCACGCCCATTGATGAAGTTAAGCGTATTAATGAACGATTGACCATGGCCAGCAGTGAGCCAATCAATTTAATTGATCCCTGCTGCGGAACAGGCGAGGCACTCGGTATCATCAACCAGCATTTGAAAGCCGGAGGGGCTGACACACAGTCCTATGGCGTAGAGCTGGAGGAATCAAGAGCCTTTGATGCAGTTATTGAACTGGATCATGTCATCCGGGACGGATATGAGCAACTGCGAACAGAACCGCATTATTCGCTTTTGTATCTGAATCCGCCATATCAGCACGGTTTTGCTGAAAGAGTGGAAACCACTTTTCTACGGAAACTGACTGGACGGAGCCGGAATATCTTACAACCGGATGGACTACTGATTTATGTCATTCCGCAAAATGTTCTTAAGGATGCTTCAGGCGTGTTGTCAGCCCGTTTCAGCGACTTGAATGTTTATCGCTTCACGGATGACAATTACAGCCGATTTCGTCAAGTTGTTCTGTTCGGTCGTCACCGCAGACCTGATGTAGCAACGAAAAAGAAAAATTTAAAATGGCTGAAAGACATCGCCGAAGGGGATCGGGACACATTACCAACATTGGATGAGGAAGATGGCATTACTTATGAGCTAATCCCGTCTGAACCAGTGGCATTATTCCGTGCCGGCAAACTGAACGATTATGAGCTGGCAAAGGATTTGGCTGGTTCAGAAATATTTGAGGAAACAAGACGTGTTTTTAATAACTCGTCATTCGATATTTCGTTTGAACGCCCAATCCTGGAATTAAAGCCAATGCATTATTCCGTAGCTACAATGGCTGATACGGATCGGGGCGGAAATATGGGGGACCATTTCCTTGTATCCGATGTTGTTAAAAAGAAAAGCGAGAAAGAAAACAGGGATGATGAAGGTAATATCACAGATGAAGAAATCACTGAACATTACCAGTCCCGTGTCCGTGTGTTTTCCAAACAGGGGGTTTTTGATCTTGAGTAGAAACCGCCGGAAAGGGAAACAACAGCGTAGACTTAAAAATATTGCCGGATACCTCGCCAACCGTTTGAAAGAGGATGGATTTATTGTGCAGCGGTACGATAGTTATAGCACAAATAGTATTTATCTCAAACTGGACTACGGGGTATGTAACAGTATTAGGATAAGTGATCATAAAGGAAAACAACACTTAGCCTATCGTTATAACGTGTTGAGTTGTTGTCCGGAACGGATTGCAGCCAAAGACAAGTGGGGAAATATCAAGTATTATTTTCCACTTACTGATTGCGATATTTTGCTTGGTGCAGCAATTTGTGATCGACAGCAGAAGATAGCACGTTTCGGAACTAATGGTTATGAAACGATTATGCAAAAAAATAAGGAAAAAGGAATGAAGAAAAAAGGGTTTTGGCAGAAGGCTAAATTGGTCTGAGCCTTAAATATAGGCTGTGTAAATAAGACCAGTACTGCAAAAGAGGAGGACTACAAATGCTAGGTAATTCCAAAGAAATGAAAATAGCAGTTGTTTACGGAAATTTAGGGGAATGGTTACAAAACCATAATGTAACGATTTTAGATATTAAGTTCTCAGTAACACAAGAGAATAAGAATCGGTATTTAGTTTTATACCAATGAAAAATTTAACAATATAACGCTAGTCGAAAATAACACAAAGGAGGCAAAGCCCTCTGACTTGGAATTAACAGTCGGAGGGGCGCCCTCCCTGTTATTTCAGGTTATGGCATTTAAATGGATATTAAAATGTACGCAAACGAAAGACACTTTGACGGTAAACTACACCTTGCAGCAATTGATGATGATTCGGAGATCGGTGAACATCTTGTTTTTTCATCATTTGTTGGGTTGCCGGAAGCAGTCCGGGCAATGACAGCCGGTTTTGTTGAAGGAAGACCGATGCGAATTGAACATGATGAATACCGGGGATTTTCCGGGGAACATCATAAAATGCTTGTAAAACCGATAGGGCAGGGTGATGTGGCACATGGTATGGTGTATCATGCTCAGGCAACGATTGATGGTATATCCGATATTGCCAATGCTGAGGAAGAAGATACATTAAAAGGCTATATCGTGTGCACAGACGGCGATGTGGGAACAGCGATTGCTGAACATGTTATACGTCGCTTTAGTTTGCCGAACGCCTGGAAGGCAGAATACAGTTCAATTTTCAGCCCGTTTATCCGGGAACTGAAAGTTATTCGCAATCAGGCGTTTCAAAATCTTTGGCCGGACTTTAAGATGTTTCGGCTGAACATCAGCGAAAAACAAGTCAAAGTTCTCATAACAGAGAAAATTTCAGAAGGTGTTTTAAAAATTGAGCAGGGCGATTTGAACGGTACATTCCATCCCGGTATGTCGATGAAGGAATACCTGACGGAAAATGCGAAAATCCTGGCCAAGAAACTACGGAATAAAGAGCCTCGCTATCTGCAAGGAGCACCTATACATCCATCTATCGGGGATATGGCACGTGTTCCGTTTCCATCACAAGCCGGTGTCGTACAGGGCTTATGGAATGTTTTTCAGGATGGAAATCCCATGACGATGGTCAATGGTGCTATGGGCGTGGGTAAGACAATCATAGCCTGTGCTATGGCCAACCGTTTCCACGCAGAGAACATAAAAAACGGAAAAAGCGGTTCTGCGTTCCTGATTTCAGCCCCATCTATCACGCTGAATAAATGGAAATATGAAGAGATACTAAAAACCTTACCAAATGCCAAGGTAACCATTATCAACTCAACAGAACAGGCTTTAAAGCTGCTGGATAAAGTCCGTAACGGGTATAAGCCACAAGGCATGGAGTTTTATCTTCTCTCACTAGACCGGGCAAAACTCGGTCATGTGCCGCACTTTGCTGGCATTTGGAAACGAGTGAGGGGATCAAAACACCAATACACATGGCATTGTCCTGATTGCTATCAGCCCCTTGTTAAAAAGGATGAAGATGGTGAGGAATATGTCCATGTGGAATGGGATGACATTGCCGAAGGGGAAGCACCTGATCCAGATGATTTGCGTGCTTATGACAGCTTGAATCCTAATGGCTTGTCGTTCGTGCCAAAGTGGAAGAAAAAAGCGAAACAGTTTGGGAAATGCAATCATCACCTAATGACAGGTGAGGAACCAAGCTGTAACTCTAAATTATGGCGTCCTGCTGTAAAAAGCCGGGGCGAAACGCGAATGAAAGACCGTTGGAACATCAGTCTGATTATGAAGAAAATCAAAGGATTTTTTGACCTTTATATTTGTGATGAGGTGCATCAGGCAAAGGCTGAGGACAGTGGACGGGGTGACGCTTTCGGGCAGTTAGTCCAAGCCGCACCAAAGCAGTTGCTGTTGACCGGAACTTTAACAACCGGACTTTCTTCATCCATTAAAGAAATCCTTTGGAAGACCATGCCGTATCACTTACTTAAACAAGGGTTTGATCACCGTACCAGTGCTGTTGCCTGGGCGAGACGATACGGTAAAATCAAAACGGTTATCAACCATGAGGAACAGGACAATGGTTGGGTGGTTCGTAAAAAACGGAAAGCCCAGCAGCCACGGGAGGAAGCTGGTATTAGTCCGCAACTCACCGTGCAGCTATTGGATTTCACTGCCTTTTTAGACTTACCTGATATTGGCCTGCCACTGGTGAATTTAAAAGAGGAAGCAGAAATTGTGAAATTGGACGATGATCATGAAGCAAAGTATAAAGTGTTTCATGAAGAACTCCATCAAGCGTGTAAAACGAAAGCACATGCTGGCAGTAAAGGGGCTTTTGCGAAATTTATTCCGGCAACCATTAATTATGCCGATAACCCTTCACTTGGGGCACGTGTTGCATTTACAAAGGTGGATAAATCAGGAACAAAGAGCGTTGAAACGTTCGAGGCGGAAGCTTTGCCAAAGGATTATTTCACCGCCAAAGAACGGAAACTCGTTGAGACGGTTCGGAAAGAGCTGGATCAGGGTCGAGGTTGTGTCATCTACAACAATTATACCGGTACCTATGAAATGAACGACCGTACAAAATATGTTTTGGAGGTACACGGTATTGATGCCACGATCCTGAATGAATCCAATACCTTAAAACGTTCTGAGAAGCTAAAACAGCTTGAGAATGATGGTGTAAAAGTTATCATCTGCCAAATGAAGCTGGTTGAGGTTGGACTTGATTTGATGGCTTGGCCAACGATAATCTTCAACCAACTCAACTATGAAATTAATACCGTCCGGCAAGCTAGCCGCAGAGCATGGCGTGTGGGACAGGATAAGGAATGCAAAGTCATTTACCTTGTAGCGGACGGAACGCAGGAAATGTCGCAATTCCTTCACCTCGTGAAGCAGCGTTCTCATGCGTTGATGGTTGAAGGTGTGATGGATAAATCACCACTTTCCGGCTATGCACAGGATGAACAGAATAATCTTGCTTCAGACCTTGCAAACTGTTTTGCCGATTCCGGATTGGCTGATGTGTGGAAATCACTGGCTGACAAGGAATTGGAGCATGTGGAAATGGTGGATGAAGCGAATTTTAAAGATGTCTTACAAGAAAGAATGGAACAGCTGTCCAATAAAACACGAGAACTGTGCGGATTACCACCAATGCAGGAAATGCAGTCAGAACAACCAGTATTAGAGGGGGTATCAAAAGAACAGTCTGACAATGTGGATGTTATCGACATGGATGATTATATTAAACATGACGACTCGGATAGTAAAACAAATGGACAGTTGGCATTTGAATTGATTTGAAGGAATAAGGCGGATCACTCTTTTAGAGTGATCGTCTTTTTTTATATATCAGATTCAAACGTGGGGTAAAAATGTTATAATAATACATGTAAACTAATGATTTTGAAAAGCTATACAGCGATATGGAGTGTGGATGATGAGTATAAACCTGTCAAAACAAAAACGGGATGAATTAATTTCAAACATTAATAGCATAAAATCGTTTATCGAAGAAAAATCAGATGATGAAAATGCTCGGCAATTATTGAGTTATGTAAGCGAATTGGAAAAAGAGGTTTATGGGAAAAAATATGGACTGGTTTTTGAGGAACATAAGGAATCTATAGATGAAATTCTTGAAGAAAAAACACCAGTCCTCAGAGAAAATAGAGATCTCTTTATTAATAATGATGGTGATATGAATTTTTTAATTGAAGGAGATAATTTAGCAACACTTCAAACACTAAAGAAAACTCATACGGGTAAAATTGATTTAATATATATTGATCCACCCTATAACATAAAGAAACAAGGATTTGTTTATGATGATAAAAAAGTGGACAATAATGATACATTTCGGCATTCAAAATGGATATCCTTTATGTACAAACGCTTGAAATTGGCAAAAGATTTACTTTCTGATACGGGCATTATTTTTGTAAGTATTGATGATAATGAGCAAGCAAATTTGAAAATGATTATGAATGAAGTGTTTGGCGAAAACAATTTTATAGCGCAAATAATATGGGAAAGAGCATTTTCCCCTGTTAATTTAAAAAAGCACTTTTCAGAGAACCATGATTATTTATTATGCTATGCAGCTAAAAATAAAGAATTAACAAAATCAAATGGGTTGCCTAGAAACGAATATTCAGATTCTAGATACTCAAATCCTGATAATGATTACAGAGGACCGTGGACCTCATCAGATTTGACTGTTGGACCAGCTGTCGAAGAAAATGTTTATGAAATTACAACACCCAGCGGGAAAAAATTAAGTCCACCAAGCGGAAGAAGTTGGGTTGTTAGTAAAGATAGATTTGATGAGTTAAATGAAGATAACAGAATATGGTTTGGAAAATCAGGAAATAATGTTCCGCGACTAAAAAAATTCCTTTCAGAAGTAAAAGAGGGAATTACACCATTGACAATATGGAAGCATGATGAAGTTGATCACTCACAAACAGCAAGTAAAAATTTAAAAGAAATATTTGAAGGAAACTCTGTTTTTACATACCCTAAACCAGTAAAATTAATTAAAAGGATATTACAACTATATACAACATCAAACTCTATTGTATTAGACTTTTTCGCTGGCTCAGGCACAACCGGACAAGCAGTGTTAGAACTGAATAAAGAAGATGGTGGCAACAGAAATTTCATACTTTGCACCAACAATGAAAATAATATATGTAAGGATGTTACTTATGAAAGAATGAAAAGAATTATTAACGGTTATCCTTTTAAAGGTAAAAAAAGCACTAATTTGTTTGAAAAGAAATTAAATATGACCGTATTAAAACAATCTCAGAAACTTTTACAGAAAATTGAGGTTATCAAAAAACAAGAAAAGGAAAATTACGACAACATTAAAACCACCATGAAAGACAACAAGTTACTAGTTAATGGAATCAAAAACTATGATGGGTTTACAGAAGGAACTAATGCTAGTCTTAAATATTTCAAAATTGATTTTGTTCCGATATCAGAAAAACTTTACTATGAATATGCAGATGAATTGTTGAAGCACGTTCGGGAATTGGTTGAATTGGAAAATGGTATTAACTTTACAGATAATCAGGAAATTGAAATTATTTTAACGGATGATGAACTTGAAGCGTTTATGCAAAATCCTGATAGGAACAGTAAGTGCAGAGCTATTTACCTGGGACACGATGTTCTTTTTAGTGCCGAACAAGGACAGTATTTCAAGCAAAAAAATATTAAAGTGAATATTATACCAGACTACTACTATAAGGAGCTTAGGGGGTAGGATAATGATAAAATTGGCTGATTTTCAATTACAAGTTGTTGGTAAATTAATAGAAGGTATAGAAGACGATAATAGGGAAATAATATTTAAGAGTCCCACTGGTTCAGGGAAAACCATTGTCTTAACACACTTTATGGATGAATACGGCAAAGGACATTTTGGGAATGTGTTTGTTTGGTTAACTCCCGGCAAGGGTGATCTTGAAGAACAAAGTAAAGCCAAAATGGACAGGTACATCCATAACAGTCAAACAAAGTTGCTGTCCGATGTAATGCTTGATGGCTTTAATGAAAATGATGCCTGCTTTATTAATTGGGAAAAACTCACCAGAACGGGAAACAACGCATTAAAAGAAAGTGAGACAACAAATTTCCAGGAACACATTGCAGATGCACATAACAAGGGATTAAATTTTATTGTCATTGTTGATGAAGCTCACCAGAATGATACGGTCAAAGCTGATGATATTATTTCACTGTTTCAGCCAAAAAAGATTATTCGTACTTCTGCAACACCTGTCAATAATGTTAATGCAACAATGGTTGAAGTGCGTGAGGAAGATGTGATTGCGGAAGGTTTAATTAAGAAAGTGCTGGTTATCAATGAGGATTTTGATCGAAATATTGAAGTTGAAAATCAGGTTAGCTATCTACTTGATAATGCTTTAGCCAAACAAAGTGAACTGAAAGCTGCTTTCGATGATGAAAGGTCGATTGTCAATCCTTTGATTATTATTCAACTACCTAATAAGAGTGAAGTTTTACAGGATGAGGTGGAACGGTATTTAAGGTCAAAAAATGTTACTTATGAAAATGGATTACTTGCGGTATGGCTTAGCGATAAGAAGCAAAATCTAGAAGAAATTGAAGCATTAGATGCCAAGCCTAGTGCAATTATTATGAAGCAAGCAGTAGCAACTGGATGGGACTGCCCAAGAGCGCAAATACTAGTGAAACTACGCGAAAATACTAGTGAGACATTTGATATTCAAACGATAGGACGTATAAGACGTATGCCAGAGATAAAGCACTATGGAAATGATTTATTGGATTCCTGCTATCTTTACACACTGGATAAAAAGTTTACTGAAGGCGTTAAAACACATTTGGGTAAAGGGGCATTGGATGCAATGAAATTGTTTTTAAAGAAGGAACATAGAGATATTACGTTAATTAGTGAACAAAAGACTGATGTGTCCGTAACTATCGACCCCGTGCAGTCCCTTAAGACCATGGTAAGCTTCTACAAAAGCCAATACCAAACGTCAACCAAAACAAAGGAAAATAAAACCCGGTTGGAAACTAAAGGATATATCTTTTCAGATGAAATTATTAAACATACCTCCACAGGTTCAGTACGTCAATTGGAAACAGATGAATTTAAAAAGCTTGATCAAGTAAATGTAAAAGAACCATTAAACACACACATACATGGCCGTGAATACCATAATCGTATTGGCACATTGGGTGTAAAGTTAGGTTTACCTTATGAACAAATGAATACGATAATCAGACGATTATTTGATAAAAATGTAAAATATACGCACAAAATCTTGCGGCTGGATACAAGGGAGGTCTATGCCTTTGTGATTAACAATTTTGAAAAACTAAAAGAGGATTTCCTTGCAGCAATGTCAAGTGCGACTGTACAACAAGGAGTGCAAAATTACAAAGGTGTAACAGAAAAAGAATTCCATATTCCAAAAGAATTTTTGTTCACGTTTGATGGAAAAAATCGTGTGCAACGCGAGTATCAAAGTAATGTCTATTCCGGTTATTTGTCTTCAGCGGAAATTCGTTCAGATTCTGAGAAAACATTTGAAGAGTATTGTGAAAACTCTGAAAGTATTGATTGGGTATATAAAAATGGTGATAAAGGAAGCGAATACTTTTCCATTGTGTACCAGGATAACTTTGGGAAGCAAAAATCTTTTTATCCCGATTATGTCCTTTCGTGTAAAGGAGAAATATGGATTATAGAAACAAAAGGTGGTTTTAATAGAACCGGAGAAAGTGAAGACATTGACAGTTTTTCACCAAAGAAATTTGATGTTTTAAAAAGGTATTTGAATAAACATAATCTAAAAGGTGGGTTTGTCCGTAAAGATAAAAACAACAATGAGTTATTTATTTGTACAGATGAGTATACAGACGATATAAGAAGTGATGCCTGGAGGCTCTTGGACGAGATTTTGGAGTGACTTTCATTTTTATAAAGGAATAACAAACAGCACAATTGTTAAAACAATAGAATAGGAAGCAAGGAGGCATATGGATATTTGTTGCGGAAATGCCATGATCCATTACAGTACATGGATGCTGTTATCATGGGTTATTTGAACAACACAACTGTTTTGATGAGGTAACAGCATTCATCAAGGATAAAGAGCCATACGAGTTAATTATCCAAAAGTATCCGTTTTTTTCAAGCTAGAGAATAATAACTGTTGTTACAATAAACATTTTTCTAGCTTGCATACGGGGCCAATTTCTTGTAAACTATTATTATAATCATTTTAGTAGTCACTTTTTTGAGTGGATCTATCACACTGCCCATTCGAGGCAGAGAGATAGTTATTTAGCGAATTTTTCCAGACACTTTCCGTTTGAGAAAGATACTGGATCGGCGGCAATGGATAACACCGTCACAAAAGCTGCGTTTGCCCCTCAGCATAATAAACTGAGGATCGGTTGAAACAGGCATCAGAGCAAGTATAAAAGAGCAACGTGTACCTTGTTCGGTATGCCTGTGAATCTATATAGTAAATTAAAAGCTGATGGAACCCATATGGGTACTATCGGCTTTTTTGTATTTCCAAAATAATGAAAGGGTGATGAAAATGACCATAACTACGACAAGGCATTTTCGTCTTGCGTGGTAAAGCCAAAATAGTCGGTAGGCGTCAATAGAATAAGGATTTATAAAATGCTGATAGTTCCCTGCGTGGGTATCTATCGGCATTTTTATTTTAAAAACAAATTTAAAGGAGTGTTTAAAATGGAAAAAGCATTAACTTTTTCTAGCGAACAAAAATCTCTTATTTGGGAAAGGTTTATTCAGCCGGTTGGTGGAACGGAAGCAGAGGCAATGCAATTTGTGGAAATCTGCGAGACATTCGGATTGAACCCGTTATTAGGGGATATCGTGTTCCAACGATACAACACAAAAAACGGCCCAAAAACAAATTTCATCACTACTCGTGATGGCTTGTTGCGGGTTGCATCACACCAACCTGACTTTGTTGGTGCACCAAATGCTGGCGTAGTCAAAGAGGGCGATGAATTTGAATTTATCCCTTCTGAAGGCGACGTCAAACACAAATTTGGTACAAAGCGGGGGGAAATTCTCGGAGCTTACGCCGTCATGTACCATAGGCGTTTCCGACCTGTTTCCGTCTTCGTAGATTTCGAGGAGTATTTCAAAGCGAATGCCAAGTCACAACAACCAAAAGGCGGATCTCCGATTTGGGACAGTATGCCTTCAGCTATGATTACTAAAGTAGCCGAGGTGTTTGTTCTCAAGAGACAATTTCCGTTAGGCGGTCTATACACTGCCGAAGAAATGGGGATTGATGACATTGGCGTTCAGAGCAATGCAGGTGCAACACAGCCTGTGCAATCTCCGGAAACATTGTCAGCCGATTCATCTGCACAAAATGAGAAAGAGAAAAAGGCGACATCCGGTACAAAGCAGGAGAAACCGGAACAAGAGGCGCAACAAACAGAACCGAGAAATGACCAAACAGAGCAGCAAAAGAACCCGGATAATAAGCAGGATGATCAACCAACTGAAGAAAAAACTGCTGAAAAAGAGCAGGAACCACAAGAACAGCAGGAAACTCAGCAGAACGAGCAACCTTCTAATGATGGTTCTGCTAATGGCAGAGAGTATATTCTGGAGAATTTCAAATCCGGAACATCACCATCCGGTGTCCCTTTTGCAAAAATATCGGTGACAGATCAGGAAACAGGCAAAGAACAACTTGTGCTGGCTAAAGGTCAGGAAGCATTAGACCTGACAGCACAAATTCCTGAAGAACAACCGTTTAACATGGAAGTGCGTGAAGAGAATGGATTTCTCTTCCTTGAATCTGTTAACGGGCAAAAAACAGCCCGAGCAGCTTAGTTAAATAAGGCGGGATATGATCCCGTCTTTATCTATAAAACATTAAGGAGGATTTAAAAATGAAAAAGATTATTGAAGGAAAGCGGTATAACACAGAAACTGCGACAGAAATTTATGATTGGAGTCGAGGGATTCCAGGCGATTTTAATTATCGCAGAAAGACGTTATACCATACGAAAAAAGGTGCATGGTTCATCCATCATGTAGGCGGTCCAAACACAGATATGGCGGTAGCCGTATGGGATAATTCGTTCTCAGGTAGCGAAGATATTGAACCCATCGGCGAAGATGAAGCCTTTGAATTTCTTCAGAAATATGATGGGATTGAGGCTCTCGAAAAACACTTCGGCGATCAAGTTACCGACGCCTAATTTTTTGAAGGGGATATTTTCAAACATTGGGTCGCCAAACATCATAAAAATAAGGGTGATCAAATGAGGATAGAGGATTTAAATATTCAACCAATTACAGCTTTTGAGGTTGCCGGTTCTCATCTGGTTATGGTGTATCCTTCTATTTTTCAGGGGGTAACCGTTGTATTTTGTGCTAAAGCCAAAAATGCTGACGTGGTACAAGTTATTCATGATTGCACATTATGTCAGGCATACGGACACAAGCGTTGCCCCTATATCAAAGAAGGGATTAAGCACTTTATGATGTATAAGGAAAAACGCTTTTCTTCCTATAACATCCTTAGACGCCATGTACCGGTCAATCCGAAATGGAAACAGATCCCTGTTCCGACTGTTGAGGTTGAAAGAAAAGGGGTTCAAGAAAATGAGCCTGTTACCTAATGTGCTAGAAGTTGCGGACCAACACGGACTGCAATTGGACAGCAAAACACAGGGTAAAAAAGAGGTGCGAACAAAATGCCCGTTCTGTCATGCTGATGCCGGCAAAAACAAGTTTTATCTATCCTTAAACAAGGATAAAAATGTGTTTAAATGCTGGTATTGCAAGGAAAGTGGGGGCGTATTACGATTCATTTCGTTACTGGATGGTGTGTCAGAGCAAGAACTGATTGAAAAAATCCGGAAAAAGAATGGATCGACGTACAAAAAACACCCTGCGGAACGCTTAACCACGTCTCAACTGCAGTTAATCGGTTATCCAAAGATTAATTGGGTCAAAAACCGAGAATATGACGTGAACCTCTATAGAGCGTTTCGAGAAAAAGTCTACCGTGAATGGTTAACTTATGTAGACAAGCAAAAGGAACTTGCCTACAAATTACTATTCGTAGGACTGAGCAGTGGTGACCTAAAAGGAAGTATACAAAAAGTGAAAGAGATGGAGCAGGAGATGCAAATCGAATTTTTGCAGGAACTTCTTGACTGTCTTTTTCAAGAAAGCAAGAGTGATAAAACGTTTGATTTGGAATGCAGGGCTGCGGCACTTGTCGGCCAGTCCCATCCTTATGAAGCGTTTTTTATTATAGATTAAAAAATATGAAGGAGTGTTTTGATTATGTTAAATAACTGTACGTTTGTTGGAAGGTTAGGAAAAGACGTGGATATGCGTTATACCCCAAACGGAAAGGCTGTGGCAAACTTTTCACTCGCCTTAACCCGTCCAGTAGCAGATAAGAATGGAACTCGCCATACTGATTTCATTCGTTGCCAGGCATGGGGTAAAACAGCCGAGACCATGGCGGACAACCTTTACAAAGGGGATACGATTGCTATTCAATCCCGCGTTCAGACTAGAACTTATCAAGATCAGAGTGGCAATAATCGGTTTATGACGGAATTTGTTGTGGAAGGCTTCCCACAATTTCTTAAAGTAAAGAAATGGGAAAACGGTAATGGCAATAGCGATAACTACGGTAATCGCAACACCGGCCAAAACAACCGACAGCAAAATCCGTTCGATAATGCACAACCTATTGATATTGAAGACGATGACCTACCCTTTTAAGGCGGTGGTCGCATGAAAACATTTTCGTTCAGTCGATTGAAACTGTACCAAACGTGTCCAAAACGGTTTTATTACAAGTACATCCTCGAAAGAGAGGAACCTGTAACAAAACCATTGGCACTTGGTAAAGCAGTGCATAAAGCCATCGAGGAAATGATAAATGGGGACAGTTTAGAAAATGCAATCCAAAAAGGATGGATAGATGCAGACTTTCATCCGGAAGTAACCGGAACAGAAATCAAGCAGCTTGTCAAAAAAGCACCTATCCATAAAGAAATGGGGAAAACGGAGCAATATTTTCGTTTCCCTCTTGATGATTCCCCGTATTCTCCTTATATACAGGGTTACATAGACCTTGTACAGGAGAGTGAATTTGGGGTTACGGTGTCCGACTGGAAAACAAACTGGAAAACCTACGACATACGGGACAATCATCAGGTTGCCCTGTATGCCTTAGCTATCCAACATTTAAAAGGTGTGAATGAAGTAAAGGGACGTTTGGCATTCCTCAGATATGGAAAAGAAAGTAACCATATCTTTGACAGGGATGACACGGAACAAGCACGACAATGGGCGTTACAGCTTGCTAATAAAATTAATAGCAAGTTGTCCATTTTGGACATCATGCCGGAAAAGGCAGACGAACTATTCCCGGTAGCGCCTTCCAGTGCGTGTAGTCATTGTCCGTTTGTCTTGGAATGCTTCCGCAATTTCAGTCAATATTCATTACAAAATAATGGAGGTTTTAAAAATGAGAAAAACGTATGAGCAGTTAAAAATTGATCGGTTTGTAACAAGGTTAATTAATAAGGGATATACCAAATGCTTTGTCAGTTTTGAGGATGAAGCAGGTCATACCAAAAACCTCGTTTATGATAACGGGGAATTATTCCTTGTTAATCAACAAACGAAAGAAAAGTATCGCCCGTATTCTGAAAGCTTTTTTCACTTGTTAAGGCGCTTAAACGATAAGAAATACAAAATTTTAAGTACGGGTGCAACAAAAATGCCAGAGAAAGGGGTTCAGTAATTAATGAGTACAGCAACTGCTAATACTGAAAAAAGGGGTATTGATTTAACGGAAGAAGAAGCTGTCGAACTCGCCGGAGAAATTGAATGGGCGGAGGCTGCCGTTAAGTCGATGAAAGACAAATTGAAGGAATATGTCAAAGAATATGGATCAATCAAGACTTCAAATAAAGTGTGGGAGATGTCTACAACCACATCTTGGAAGTTTGATCCTGAGGCATTAAAAAGCATATCAGAGATGATGGGAGTAGAAGGATATAACCGTTGGGAGCTATTATCACTTCCTAAAAAAAGTTTGGATAAACTTGGCTGGGAAGATGATGTTTTAGCTCAATATGGCATAAAAAAAGAGACGCAACGATTTACGTCTCGAAAAAAATAATTTACTTAAATAAAGATAGCATATTTTAGACAAAAAAGCGACTGCTAAGTTTTTTAGTGGTCGCTTTTTCGTTGAAATGAAAGGTGTGTGTTTACCATGAATAATGCTCATAAGAAGCACCATGCCACCGTAAATGAACTTTGCATAATTTGCGGATTTCCATGTCACTTCTTTGGGGATGACGGGATGGAAATGACCGATTGTAGTTCTGTTTGTGCAAGGTGTACTCGCAAATACGGGAAAAAGGAATCTATCAAATATTACGTTTATAAAGCGAAACTGACGGAACAGGATGGTTCGGTAACGAATGAGGAAGTAACTTTCTGCTGTTCCAATGTACGCTTGGTGTCTTTGTTAGAAGAAATCAACAGTGGTGAGAAGTTATTGGACAAGTCATCCATGCGGATTATTCACCGGACGGAAGATCGTAACGAAGCACGTAATATAGCGACGGAATTGTAAAAAGGGGCGTTATTAACATGGCAACAAAAACGGGTGTAAAAAAAGCTATTCGTATTGGATTCAGCCTGGAAGAAATGGCATTTCAAGAGGATATCGTTGATATTCAGCCAAATAGTGATTACAAAACGTTTTGTAACTTAATCGGTGCTGACTTCATGGACGTTGTTCCATTCGATGATGAGTTCGACATTGCTGTAGACGATGAAGGATTGATGGTCAGTGGAAATCCTGTTATAGAAATCCAAACGGAATATGGTACGCAACAGCTGGCAGGAACCCTTTTATTTTTAAAGAAGAAATTTACAAATGACGGCATCGACCTTATTGGCTTTGAAGCAGGTGAAACATTTAACCTGATGCTAAAGCTGGAGTCGTTAAAATTGGAAGGAAAAATTAAAGTTACTGGCAAAACAGCCTAAAAAGGGGAATTAGAGGTATGTTTGAAAAGATACTATTCACTGATTTTGAAACAACTGGCTTATCTCCCAACGAGGATTATCCAACGGAAGTTGCATTACTGAAAATAGATGGTGCAGACCAACAGGAGTTTTCATCAAAAATTCAACTTCCCGAAGGGGTTGAAGTTTCTGCGTTTGTTACAGAACTGACGGGATTAACTGCTAAAAACGTGAATAAACAGGGGATAAGCAGAAAAGAAATTCAATCCATTCTGAATACATTTATTGATGACGAAACGCTAGTTATTGCACATAATGCTAATTTCGACTTAGGTTTTCTTTATCATCATTTTGGGATAGCTCCAAAGCATTTCATGTGTACTCGAACGATTGAGTATCTCACCAATCCGCATTTGTCGTCATCATTAAAGCATGTCTATCCACGCTATGTAGCGGATGAGCAACAAACACATCGGGCTGGTGACGATGTTGCCATGACCAAAGCTGTCTTTGATGAACAAGTGAAGGTACACGGAGAAAATGCGATGGTGTTTTTCCTTAATAAAGTGGTAAGGACACCTGAACGAGATTTAGTATATTGTCCATCCAATGCAAAGGTACTGGATTTTAGGAACTAGATGTTTAAAATGCTGCCTTCCACTCTGGCATAACCGAGTGGCACTATAAGCTGTGCCATTCGGTGCAGCTTGTAGTGGAAAGGAGGAACATGAGTAAGAAAGTATATGAAATCGTAACGAATCAAATTATCAAGAAGTTAGAGGAAGGAACAGTCCCGTGGAAAAAACCCTGGAATGGCGGCGTTGCAGTCAATTGGGTAACGCAAAAACCATACAGGGGAATTAATACGATGCTGCTTAGTGGCGGAGAGTATGCCACATTCAAGCAAATCCAACAGGCTGGCGGTAAAGTGAAGAAAGGTGAAAAATCACATCTTGTTGTATTTTGGAAAATGATCGAGGTTGATGATGAAGAAAACGAGCAAGAAACAAAAACCATTCCACTTCTACGATACTACCGAGTTTTTGAAGTCGGGGAACAGGTAGAAGGGCTGGAACGAAAACGAATTGAGGAAAAGTTTCAGCATGACCCTATTGAAGAAGCTGAGGCTGTGAAAGAGAATTATATTAATTCTCCAACGTATACACACCTCCCTGGAGAGGCATGGTATAAACCTTTTGACGATCACATTAATGTACCGCCAAAAGAGGATTTTCCTAACATCCACGAATATTACAGTACACTGTTCCATGAAATGATTCACTCAACTGGCCATAGTGATCGTTTAAACCGAAAAGGTGTTGTTCAGCATAATCGCTTTGGAAGTGAAAATTATAGTAAAGAGGAATTAGTGGCGGAACTTGGAGCTTCCATGCTTTGCGGTGTAACTGGTATTAACAATGAAACAATAGATAACTCAGCCAGTTATATCCAATCATGGTTGCGAGCTTTAAAGAATGATAAAACATTGATTGTTCAAGCGTCACAACAAGCACAAAAAGCTTGTGACCACATACTAGGAACCGAATAAAATTTGCCTTTCCATCCGGCATAAAACGATGGTACGAATCCTCGTGCCATCGTGGCCGGGGATTCGGAAAGGAGAAAATATCGAGAAATATCTTAATATTGCGAGAGAAGCCGTGACACATTACGAAACTAACAACCTTAATTTGCAAGATATTCTAGCTGTCTTAATCGGATCAAATGCAACGCCGGAATTGTGTGGAAAACTTGCTTCATACGGTATCCGGTATTTATCCGACATGACGGTTTGGGAATTGCAAAAAGAAGGTTTGTCAAAAATTGAGGGACAACGAATTGTTGCAGCCTTTAACATGTCGAAAAAATTGGTAAGCTGTAAACGACAGGAATACAATATAATCCGTTCACCGGAAGACGCTGCTGATTTGATGATGGAAGAAATGCGTCTTTTGCAGCAAGAGCATTTTGTATGCTTATACCTTAATTCGAAAAATGAGGTTATCAATAAAAAAACAGTCTTTATTGGTAGTCTTAATGCTTCGGTTGTTCACCCAAGAGAGGTATTTAAAAATGCTTTTCGTTATGGGGCTGCATCTATAATGTGCTTGCATAATCATCGGATTATGTTTAAGTTAGACATTGATTATTGCCCGTGGTATTATGGCAACACCTAATAAATTTAGGTAATGCCTAAAAAGGTGGTGCGCAATATGACAAATTCCAACCTGATTTTAATTGATGGAGGTGAAAAGAAACAAAACTTTGTAACATTAAGTCAAAAGAAGGAACTTCAGACTAAATTATTGTCATCTTGGGAGCTTCAGAGGAAAGCTGTAGGATATACTGATCACACAATAACTTTGGGGTTAAGGAATGTTAATGAATTTCTTACACTTATCAATAAGTTTATATGGGAAATTGACTCTGAGGACATCGAACTTTTTTACGAAGATTTAGTGGGGAGAAATTTAGCACATAGTACAAGAAGAGCGTATCAGTCAAACATATCCACTTTTCTAGAGTATTTACGTAGTAGAAAATCTATCGAGATTTACAACACTATAGGGGTCCGTGTTCCTGATGTTTTTGATCAGTTTAATAAATTTTTCCACAGGAAAGATGATAATGATGTCCGAGTTGCCCCTCCCAAAAAAGATGTGCTTCATTTATTTTTCGACTCTCTAAAGGAAGGCATGAGAAAGAATCGAAAGTATAGTACGGTAGCAAGAGATTACGTTTTTTTTAAGTTATTGGGAATGGTTGGGTTACGCATTTTTGAATTAACAATGATAAATGTAAACGATGTTAGATTTGATCTAGGAACTTCAGGAATTGGAAAACTCCACGTAAGGTATGGTAAAGGCAGTCGTGGAACCGGTTATAAACCACGCTGGGTGCCCTTGTTAAATGATGCCGACGTTTTAATGAAATGGTATTTAGAAAATGTATATCCTCTTTTCCTAGAGGGAGAACATGACTCAAGGGCATTGTTCCTTTCAGAAAGTGGAAGAAGGATTACACGTGATGCTATGAGAGGAAATTTGCGAAGGCGTCAAGAAGAAATAGGAATACCCACGGAATCTATGCTTTCTGCTCACCAGTTAAGACATGCCTTCGCAACCGATTTAGCAGAGTCTGGTGTAGATATTCTAACACTAAGTAAATTGTTAGGACATTCTAGTATTGCTACTACTGCTGGATATCTAGATGCAAGCAGTGATTTTGTAGAAAAACGTATAAGAATTGCGCAGAAAAAGTGGAAAGCATCATTAGAAGATTTGGAGGGTGATCTAGAAGATGAGTATTGAGTGGAATTTACGCCACATTATGGCAAAAAATAATATTTGGACTGGCAGTGAATTACTACGCTTAATGGAGGATAAAGCAGGTTATTCAATGTCACCTGCATCCATCTCAGCATTATTAAATGAAAAACCGAAATTGATTCGAGTTGAAACCTTAGATGCGATTTGTACAGCCTTAGAATGTACTCCAAATGATCTGGTAGTTCATAAATCAACTTATATCGGATCTATGAAAAAATCACGTGTTATTTCCAAAGATCAAGAAGAAAAGAAAGCAATAAATAATCGACCACTTCCCCCGGTTTAGAGGTGTTTAATTTGAAATATGTTGATTGTCCTTTATGTGGAGGAAATGTTTCCGAAAAAACAATTATACGTACCGGAAGATGTAACAATTGTTATGCTGAAGAAAGCCTATTAAATTTACTTGACCACGATTCTCTTGCGATGAGGCATCGAGTGGAGTGGAAGGTTAATTTAATAATTTCATTTAATGATTTTATTGAGAGCTCTAGCTTCTCAAGGATTTTTAAGTACAGGATTGTTGTTGATTTTCAAAAGGTTATTAATCGCTTAAATGATACATTTGATTCAAGGCTTTCAGAGTCATGGCTTAACAATGTTTATTATGATATTAGTGCATATAAGTCACCAAAATACTTAGATATAATTAAGGTGTTTTTCTTTAGCCAGAGTTTAATTGCTTTTGATGTAAACAATTACCCCTGGTCCGTAACAATACTCGATAATTGGTATTACTACAATGAAGATATTCTTGATTATTATTTTGATGATAGAAGATGTCATGATTGTGGGGTTTTCAAAGGAAAACAAACCCATAATTTTTGTGAAACGTGTACAGATAGAAGGTCTTTGAAAAGGTTATGTTCAAAGTCTACTTTAGAGAAAACATTTGAAAGCATTGAAATCAAAAACCTTTTCCTAGATTTTGTGAATTTCATGCTAAAATCTCAGTTGCAATTTAGAACGGTGCACGATGTATCAAACTTGTTAGTTCATGTTTTTATACGTATGGAAAAGTTATTAGATTCAACTGAAAGAAATAAAATTATATCTTTTAGTGGCAACACTTTACAAGAGAAAATTAATATTAAATGGATATGCTCTACTTTTGAAAGTTACACCCAGTTGTCAATGTCCAGTACCAACCTAAGAAAATTACCAGCTGCATATGGTCATTTTTGTGCATTTTTGCATAGCCAACATATTCTTTCTCCGGATGTGATTCTTCCCTATCTAAGAATAGAGGGGAGAACGGTTGAAATGTTTATATCGGATAAAAATGATCGAACGAAAATAGAAGAACGAATTCTTTCTTATCCAAGTAGATTCCGTAAGCTTCTAAATTATTATCTTGAAATGAAATCAAAAAAGATATATGTACTCGAAAAAAAAATGCCGTAAAAACACTGGAATGGAAATCAGTTACGAACCTTTTTGGTTCTTTTTTCAAGTGTATCGATTGGTTAATGTCAAATTATCAAGTTGAAGACTGGCTTGGAATATCCCAGGAAATGATTAACTCTTACCTATTAATTTATAATAATCAACAACACAGGGATATTGAGAAAAGGAAGTTATATAATTTATTTGAATTTGGTCAAAAAAATAAATTATTGTTGGCAAATCCAATTCCTCCTTTCAAAGCTCGTTCCTATAATATAACCAAAAAAATTTTTAATCTGAAAGACCACGTGTTATTGAACCAAAAAATAAAAATTTCATCGCTGAATAACCCTACGGATTCCTTGCTTGTATCATTATGCTATTTTCATGTATTAACTTCAAAGCAAATACGAAATATAAGGCTTTCTGATATTGATGCAAATCGTAAAGCGATATTTATAGACGGGAGACCACCGGCTTACTTAGATGACTCTGAGCTTAGAATATTAAATAATCATTTAAAACTAACTCAGTATGAACGAGAATTTTTTCAAAGTTCCCTTCTCTTCTTTAATATTATATGTAATGCTTCTGTTCAAGTAACAAAAGAATGGGTGCTATCCCATACTAAAAAATTGGTTGGATACCCACCTAGTGACTTGAGACATGCTGGATTGCAATATTGTGCAGAGGTATTTGGACCGGAATATTTACATGATTGTTTCGGCGTCTCACTAACGCACGCAGCGAGATTTGGTAATCCCGACGATTGGATTATTGAGGATATTATTAGCGATGAAATAGAAAATGTAGTTAGTAAAAATACGTTACACATTGAATAATATACAGGTAAAGTTGTAAAGTAAAAATGCAATTCTTTGGAAGGATTATAATTTATTTTACGCTATTAATTCAAATAATAATATATTTTAACGCAATATAGTTTAGCAATTGAGCCATATTACCCAATAAATAAAGCCCAATCTCTTGAGTGAACGAAGGGAGAATGGGCCTTTTTTAGTAATATCAGAGCAAAATAACCTCTAGCTACTGCATTTTCATATGCTTCTCCAATCTATGAAGTTGTTCTTCAATTCTATCAACCTTTTGCTTAATTTGCTTTGTCATTTCTACATGTTCCATCATCATTTGTTGCATCTGTTGCATTTGTTCCATGTTCATATCAGGCATGTTCATTTCAGAACGACCCATATAGTAATAAGGATAAGAATAGGGAATTGTATAATATGGATTCAAAGTGGTTCACTCCTTTATCATAGTTAGCAACATTGTATGCTGACCATTGGGGCATGTGTTGTTTCAAATATAAATGTTATTGTTCTGCAACGGGCAAAATTATTAAAGAACATGGGTGAATAATAATCAAACGTTATTTTCAATTACTATATTGCACAAGAATAATTTATTGACATATATACATTAGGGGGGTATAGTATATATAATTGAAAAGGAAGTGATATACATGGGGGAATTTCTTCATGATCACCCGATTACCCCTCGGACAAAAGATGAAAAACAGGCGGTTATCAATCGTTTGAAGCGAATAGAAGGCCAGGTTCGCGGTATTCAAAAAATGGTGGAAGAAGATCGGTATTGTCCGGATATTCTGGTACAAATTAATGCTATAAATGCAGCCTTAAACAAAGTAGGGTTTTCAGTGGCTGAGCGACATGCCAAACATTGCGTCAGTCATGCCATCAAATCTGGTGAAGGAGATCCTGCTATTGATGAACTATTGGACGTTATTAAGCAATTTTCCAAATAGGGAGGGGGATGTATCATGAATGAACAAAAGCACATGACAGTCGGTGTTACCGGAATGACTTGTGCTGCCTGCTCCAATAGGGTTGAAAAGGTACTAAATAAAATGGATGGCGTTGACGCACAGGTCAACCTAACAACTGAGAAGGCCAATATTAATTATGATCCAGAAACGACCACTGTTGATGATGTTACAAGTAAGATCGAAAAACTCGGTTACGGGGTAGAAGAGGAAAAAGCAGAGTTTGATGTGATGGGAATGACTTGCGCTGCTTGCTCGTCACGCATTGAAAAAGTGCTGAACAAACAGCCGGGGGTCAAACAGGCAACGGTTAATCTTACTACGGAAAATGCAACGGTTGAATATAATCCCGGTTTGATGAATGTGGAGGATATTATCGGCCGCATTCAAAAAACAGGCTATGATGCCCAGATAAAAGCAGATGAACAAGAGAGGCAATCAAGAAAGGAAAAGCAGGTTGAGCGAATGAAATGGAAATTAGTCATTTCTGCTGTGCTTTCAGTTCCCTTATTGCTTACCATGCTCGACCATTTATTTGGTATACAAATGCCAGCCATTATGATGAACCCATGGTTCCAATTTGCCCTGGCAACACCAGTTCAATTTATTATTGGCTGGCAATTCTATGATGGTGCCTATAAAAACTTACGTAGCGGTGGCGCTAATATGGATGTTCTGGTAGCGCTCGGAACCAGTGCTGCTTATTTCTACAGTTTGTATGAGGCGATAAAAACCATTGGAAATCCAGGATATGATCCACATCTATATTTTGAAACAAGTGCCATTTTAATTACCCTCATTTTATTTGGTAAATATTTGGAGGCAAGTGCCAAAGGTAAAACAACCATGGCTATTTCCAAATTGCTCAATTTACAAGCAAAACAGGCACGTGTTATCCGTAATGGTGAGGAAACAATGATCCCAATTGAAGATGTAACAGTTGGGGATCGCTTGGTAGTGAAACCGGGTGAAAAAATTCCGGTGGATGGTATTGTTGCCAAAGGCCGGACAGCTATCGACGAATCAATGCTAACAGGTGAATCAATTCCGATTGAAAAAGATGAAGAAGCGAATGTGATTGGTTCAACGATGAATAAAAATGGAACCATCGAAATGGAAGCGACCAAAGTTGGCAAAGATACAGCACTTGCATCCATTGTAAAGGCGGTAGAAGATGCACAAGGATCGAAAGCGCCAATTCAACGGTTGGCTGACGTCATTTCCGGATATTTTGTTCCGATTGTCGTCGGGATTGCGGTGCTAACATTTATTATTTGGATTACGCTTGTTCAGCCGGGCAGTTTTGAGCCATCCCTTGTTGCCGCGATTGCTGTTTTAGTCATCGCATGCCCATGTGCGTTAGGCTTAGCAACCCCAACTTCCATTATGGTAGGAACGGGAAAAGCAGCTGAAAATGGTATTCTATTTAAAGGTGGCGAACATTTAGAGCGTACCCACCAATTAAATGCAATTATTCTTGATAAAACGGGAACAGTCACAAAGGGAAAGCCGGAAGTAACGAATTTCACTGGTGATCAGGAAACATTACAATTACTAGCAAGTGCCGAAAAAGGATCGGAACATCCATTGGCCGAGGCCATTGTGGCCTATGCCACAGAACAGGATGTGAAGCCTGTGGACGTTGACGATTTCGAGGCGATACCCGGTCATGGTATTAGAGCCGTTATTTATGGTCAACATGTACTTGTTGGTACGCGGAAATTAATGACTGAAAATAATATTGATATCAATGATGCTGAACAAGAATTAGTGGACTTTGAAATCAATGGAAAAACAGCCATGTTAATTGCAATTAACAACGAATATCGGGGTGTTGTTGCCGTTGCGGATACAGTCAAAGAAACAGCATCTCAAGCAATCAGTCAGTTGAAAGAACAAGGGTTAGAAGTCATTATGTTAACGGGGGATAATGAACGTACCGCACAGGCAATTGCCAAACAGGTTGGGATTGACCATGTAATTGCGCAAGTTCTACCGGAAGAAAAGGCAGATGAGGTAAAAGAGGTACAAAACCAAGATAAAAAAGTTGCAATGGTCGGAGACGGTGTTAATGATGCACCTGCACTGGCAGTGGCGGATATTGGTATTGCAATTGGTACTGGTACAGAGGTTGCTATTGAGGCAGCTGATATCACGATCCTTGGTGGCGAATTATTGCTTATACCAAAAGCTATTAAAACAAGCCGCGCCACAATTAAGAATATACGGCAAAATTTATTCTGGGCATTTGCTTATAATAGTGCCGGAATCCCGATTGCAGCACTTGGACTATTAGCTCCTTGGATTGCGGGGGCAGCTATGGCCTTTAGTTCAGTGAGTGTTGTAACAAACTCCCTTCGTTTAAAAAGGGTGAAGATATAAATACTGCGGAAAAAGGTGCGGTCAAACACAATAATTTTCATAATTACACTTAAATGAACCTTATCTGGAACCCTTTGAAGGGGGGTGAAATCGTATGAAAACCATGACGCTCGATGTGAAAGGTATGTCATGCGGTCATTGCAAGTCATCTGTTGAAGGTGCTCTAAAAGGCCTTGAAGGCGTAACAAACGCTGAGGTAAATTTAGATACCGGAAAAGTAGATGTGACGTATGATGATGCAAAGGTTAAAGTTGCCGACATGCGTGAAGCAGTGGAAGATCAAGGCTACGATGTTGTAGCATAAAACGTATATATGGGCTAGTCCTATTAGGATTCAGCCCTTTTCCATATTGAAATAAGCCCTTACTTAAAAAGTGAGGGCTTATTTCAATAATATTTTATTTAACTTCCGACAATTCGTCTTCCGTCACCCATTTATGATTTTTAACTTCTTCTCCAGTATCTGTATCTTCATAACTTACCATATAGACAGTGGTATCTTCTGCCGAATCAATCTTAGCTGTGGCTCCTTCCATGCCCTCCATGTGATCTGCTTCAAGCACAACTTCGTCTCCTTGTTCATACGGTTGGCCTTCTTCATTTTCAATTTCTTCATGAACAACCCATTTGTGATTTTCTACTTTTTCTCCACCATCTGTTGGTTCATAAGTGACAACATAAGCAGTTGTATCATAGGCACCCTCAATGGTTCCAATTGCGCCCTTCATTCCTTCCATATGATCGGCTGTAATTTCAGCTTCACTATCAACTGGGTATTTCGGATCTTCTGCCTTTGCTAAGTCATCCGGTACTTCACCTGAACTTGAAGGATCCATATCTGAGTGGTCAGATTCCTCGTCCATCTCGCTATTTTCGGATGAGTTATCTTCTTTATTAGTATTACTGTCAGATTCCGTATCATCATTTCCACCACAAGCTGCCAACACAACAGACATGAATAAAACAATGACCCCCATCATTAATTTTCTACTCATAACTTTCCCTCCTTAACATGATTAAATGCTAACACTTATTCTATACCCCCCTTATGTATATATGTAAACCAAAATATTCAAAGGGATTAAGGTGGACCCCAGTGTCAAGACACATATTTTATAAAAATAAGGTGAAAGTGAATCTTCCTTGTCATCCTTTCCATCTTAAAAAGGGCTTCTTTCCTATGTCAGGTTCTGTCAAGGGGCGTATTTTCCCTTGACGGGTTCTGACATGGGAAAGATAATGAGCAGAAGATGGAAAGGATTAAAGCCTACTGAAAATAAACGGATCCAGGTGTTTGATAGTTTAATGACTGATGAGGACGCTCATGGTTATAGAGTTCCATATACGCCCGTATATTGTTGCGTGCTTCTCTTGGCGTGTTATAGTCTTTTAAATAAACCTCTTCATATTTGAGACTGCGCCAAAAACGTTCAATTCTAATGTTGTCCAGGGCACGTCCTTTGGAGTCCATACTGATGCTTATGGATGGATGTTCCTGCAACAGGCTGATATAGCTGGAACTAGTGAAATGGCTGCCCTGGTCACTATTGAAAATTTCAGGTATTCCGCCAACTGTGAAGGCGCGCTGGACAGCTTTCAGAACAAAGTCCATTGCTAGTGTCTGATCCAATTCCCAACTGATAATGCATCGGGAGTACCAATCGATGACAGCGGTTAAATACATCCAGTTTCGATGCAGGCGAATATAGGTAATATCAATACTCCAAACCTGATTGGGATGATCAATCACCAAACCTTTCAACAGGTAGGGGTAAACCCGGTGCTGCAGATTACGCTTGCTTAAATTGGGTCCCGGATAAACAGCCTGAATGCCCATTTCACGCATATGGCGCTGAACTCTTTTGCGGTTAATGGTTACCCCCTTTGCATGAAGTGTTTCTGTTATTTTGCGCGACCCAAAGTATGGGAACTTGGTATAGATTTCGTCAATTCGATGTTTAATGTCCACCTCCTCCTGTGATGGCTGAACGGGTTTATAATAAAGACTGGAACGGTTAACGCCCAGCAGTTCGGCCTGTTGCGAAACAGGGAGATCTGAATCTGTCCAATCCACCATCGCCATGCGTTCCTGTCTAGTCGTTGTAGATGCCAGATTTTTTTTTGAGCCACGACAGCTGCGTGGTTAATTTCCCGACTTCAGAATAAAGACTTTCCAATTGTTTTTCATAGTCGACTTTCATTTTTTCCAGATCTTTGTTCTGTTTTTCAAAGACCTGAGGCATCTCCTGAAGAAACTGTGTCTTCCATTTATGAAGCTGGTTTACGTGAATCTCGTTTTCTGAAGCAATCTGGCTCATTGATTTTTCTTCCTTCAAGATTTCTAGCACGATTTGTGATTTGAACTGAGGTGTATAACTTTTGCGTTTCATAAACCTACCTTAACATCTCCTTTTTTCGTGTCTAGAATCTTGGGTCCATTATAGATTGATTGTTTTATTTTTAATATGTTCGCTTAATCGTTGAATTGGGGGGCGTCAACAAGTTTGTGTAAATGACCCTATCCCTTTTGAATTTCGTTAGCCAGTGTTTTTATCGTTTAAACTTTCTCCTCCAGCGATTCAAACATTTGCAGTAATTCAGGCTTTGCCTTTCCAAAGCCCTTGTGGCACCGCATACCGAACTTATGATTATAGTCTAAAAACTGGGTCACCAGGAAACGTTCCAGGGCATCTTCGTTGGGAAACTGTTCTTTGCGTTTAACGTAGCGTTTGATTTCCTTGTTAAATCCTTCGATGAGGTTTGTTGTATAGATGCTGGGTCGGATGGATGCCGGAAAATCATAGAACGTTAATAGACGATCCTGTTTCATCACCGCATTGACAGCGCGTGGATACGTTTTATGCCATTTGTTTTGAAATTGGTCCAGGACATTCAGCGCCTCCTGGCGGCTTTCAGCCTCATAAACAGCCTTGAAGTCATCCAGAATGGCGGCGCGATCTTTCACACGCACTTTGTTAGCGATATTGCGGGAAACATGAACGCAGCACACCTGATGTTTGGCTTTCGGGTAGACGCGATGCAGCGCATCTGTCATGCCATTCAAACCATCCGAAATAAACAGAAGAACGTGTTCAACGCCACGTTCAGATAAACGCTGGACCAGCTCTTCCCACACCTCGGCGGATTCCGTTGGGGCAATGGTAAAGTCCAGCACTTCTTTGCCGCCATCCTCCGCAATGCCAATAGCGATATAGACCGATTCTTTTTCCACGCTTTGGCGCCGGATCGGGATTTGTGTGGCATCCAGATAAATGCAGACATAGCGCTTTTCCAATTGGCGTTCATGGAAAGCCTGGACGTCTTCTGACACGAGACGAGTCAGGTTGGATACAGTTTGTTTGGAATAGTGCTGACCGTACATTTTTTCGATCAAATCGGCGATTTCATCCGTTGTGATGCCTTTTTCGTACAAATGGATGATAAATTGTTCCAATGTGTCGTTGGAACGCTTATAAGGCGCCAGAGTTTGTTGCTGAAAGGCACCGTTGCGGTCTCTTGGAATATGCAGCTCAAGGCTGCCGTATTCCGTTTTGAACGTCCGGCCGTAAAATCCATTACGGGAATTACCAGAGTTAACGCCAGCCTGCTCATAAGGTTCATAGGCCAGAAAAGCCGTTAGTTCATGTTTTAAAAGCTGATTGATCGCCGTTTCCAGATGGCAGCGAAAAACTTCTTCAATATCTTGTTTTTGGGCTAGTGCTTCAAGCAAATCTGTAGTAAGATGGCTCATAGGGAAGACCTCCTGTGGGTGTTTTGTAGCTAATTCTATTCTACAGGAAAGGGTCTTCCTTTTTCTATGACCATCTTTCATCACAGTCGTTTACACAAAATATTGTACGCTCTCTTGAATTGCTTATCTATAGATTTACTTTTATATTTATATTTCTAATACTTGCTTTTATATACGGGAATGTTTAAAATAAGGAATACAAAATACGATGGAGGGGTATGGTATATAAATGGAATATCTTATCCTTAAAAAGGATATTTATTCAAAAATTTTTAAAGGAGTTTGATATGTATGACAGACCATAATGTACATGAACAAGGTGAACATGACCATGCTGGACATATGAATGGCGGACATGGGGCGGCACATAATCATGCTAACCATAGTTCGCACGGAGACCATGATCATGGCGGTGGACACAGTGGTCATGAACATCATGATCATGGTGACATGGTAAAGGATTTTAAAAAGAGGTTTTATATTTCGCTTATCGTCACCATTCCAATTCTTATTTTATCGCCGATGATCCAAGGTTTCATTGGAGTGGATTGGCAATTTCCATATGATCAGTATATTTTATTTGTGCTTGCTACATTTATTTTTTTCTACGGTGGCTGGCCATTTATTACTGGAGCAGTTAGTGAGTTAAAAGATAAAAATCCCGGTATGATGACCCTTATTGGGCTAGCTATCTTAGTTGCATATGTGTATAGTTCGTTAACCGTTTTTGGTTTAGAAGGAAGCGACTTTTTCTGGGAACTGGCAACATTAATTGACATTATGCTTCTAGGACACTGGATTGAAATGCGCTCGGTTATGGGGGCATCCAATGCACTGGAGGAACTGGTTAAGCTTATGCCCAGTGAAGCCCACAAATTAGATGAACATGGTAATGTACAGGATGTAAAGGTATCCGAGTTGAAAAGTGAAGACCGTGTTCTTGTCAAGCCAGGTGAAAAAATACCTGTCGATGGAATCATTATGGACGGAAATTCAGCTATTGATGAATCCATGCTTACTGGAGAATCCGTGCCCGTAGAAAAGGAAAATGGAGATGAAGTGATTGGTGGTTCGATTAATAAGGAAGGGTCGCTAACCCTAAAAGTTGATAAAATAGGGGAAGATTCCTATTTATCTCAAGTAATCACATTGGTTCAAGAAGCGCAGGAATCAAGATCTCGAACACAGGACATTACAAATAAAGCAGCAAAATGGCTGTTCTACGTTGCTCTTGCTTCTGGGTTTATTACGTTGTTTATTTGGCTCGCACTTGGGTATGCCTTTGATGTGGCCTTAGAACGAATGGTGACGGTTATGGTTATTACCTGTCCTCATGCGCTTGGTTTAGCCGCACCACTGGTCGTAGCTGTTTCTACCTCTCTTTCTGCTAAGCACGGATTACTTATCCGAAATCGCTCCAATTTTGAAGGGGCAAGGAATTTAGATGCAGTTGTTTTTGATAAAACAGGAACCCTGACAGAAGGAGAGTTCGGCATAACCAATATTGTTCCAAATCAAGGATATGAAGAACAAGAAGTTCTTAACTGGGCGGCTAGTTTAGAACAACATTCAGAACACCCAATTGCAACTGGTATTGTAAAATCAGCTAGAGACGAAGGGATATCGCTCAAGGAAATAGCCGATTTCGAGTCCATTACTGGAAAAGGAATCCAGGGGAGTATTGATAATAAAAAAGTTAATGTGGTAAGCCCTGGATATGTTAATGAAAACGGTCTGTCATATGATCAGAAACAATTTGACAAAATGTCAGAACAAGGAAAAACAGTTGTGTTTGTTTTGTTAGATGATGCAATAGCTGGCATGATTGCCCTGGCAGATATCGTAAGGGAGACAGCGAAAGAAGCCATTGCCACGTTAAAGAAAAATGGCGTCCATTCCATTATGCTCACCGGTGACAACATGAAAGTTGCCAACTGGGTTGCCAAACAATTGGATATTGACGAGGTTTACGCAGAAGTATTACCCGATCAAAAATCAGATCAAGTGAAGAAAATCATGAAAGATAAGGAATGGAAAGTCGCCATGACCGGCGATGGGATCAATGATGCCCCTGCACTGGCAACTGCCGATTTAGGGATTGCTATTGGGGCTGGTACTGATGTAGCCATGGAAACAGCCGATGTGGTTCTTGTCAAAAGTAACCCGAAAGATGTTGTTTCTTTAATTGACTTATCGAAAAAAACCTACCGAAAAATGGTTCAGAATCTGTGGTGGGCAGCCGGGTACAATATCTTGGCTATTCCACTTGCAGCAGGTGTTTTAGCTCCAATTGGTATCGTATTAAGCCCGGCAGTTGGTGCTGTATTAATGAGTCTGAGTACTATTATTGTAGCTATTAATGCCAAGCTTCTAAAAGCATAAATTAACTATTCGAACGATGGCGATACCGTATAATCCGATGTGGATAAACAAGGGGAATGGAAAAATACGATTAAAAATGATAGCAATTCTTGAGGTCCATGTAGAAGATTCGTCAGGCAATGTTATTTTAGATGAAATGAAGCAGACGGAAGCCAATGGGTTTATTGATCTATGGCTTCCGCGTGACGATATATTTAATGTAACAATTACACAAGATGGTAAAGAAAAATCATCTGAGATTTCCACATTTGAGGAAGACAAAACATGCATTACGATTATGCAGTTAGGTTAAGTTTGCAATTGTATTTAACGTTACTAAAAATAAACATTTTAACTATTTAAACAAAGTACAAAGTGCTACATAGCCAAGTTCGTAGTGTGCCGACTAATTAACAAATCATTATTTTTCTATCACCATCTATATGACTAATGCTTTGCTGTAGAAGACTGATTAGTAAACAGAAATTATTTTGGGGGAGTTAGGACAATGAAAAGGAAAATATTATTATTAAGTTTTATTTCTTTAATGACTATATTTATTTTATCAGCCTGTGCAACGAATGATGAACCAGCACCCGAAGAAGATTCTGATTCCATGGGAGAAGCTATGGATCATGATATGGAAGGTCATATGGATCATGATGAAGAGCCAAACTTAACCGATTCAACAGGAGAAAATGAATTAGAAATACCCGCCGCGCTTGGAAGTGAGAGTGATAAGGAAGATGAAGTTGCATACACGGTTCGGGCCCAAAAAGGAGAAACTGAAATATTCGATGGTACTAAAACGAAAACACTCGGATATAATGGGGACTTTTTAGGACCGGTGCTTCGCTTTAATAAAGGGGATAAGGTGAAAATCAAAACGATAAATGATCTGGATGAGGAGACAACTTTTCATTGGCACGGGCTGGAGGTACCAGGGGAAGCAGACGGCGGCCCACATGAATCTCTAAAACCGGGAGAAGAAAAAGTAATCGAATTTGAAGTGACACAGGAGGCGTCAACACTGTGGTTTCACCCCCATCCGGATGGAGAAACGGCTGAGCAGGTATACAATGGACTTGCTGGATTAATATATATTGAAGATAACAATTCAGAGGATCTCGGATTGCCGGATAAGTATGGCGAAAATGATATCCCCTTGATTTTTCAGGATAAAACATTCGATGATGAGAAGCAATTAAACTACAGTGCTGCAATGAATGAGGATGGAACCGTTGGCGATACGTCCTTGATTAATGGAACGTTAAACCCCAAGTTGACGGTAAATCAAGAAAAGGTTCGTCTGCGTTTATTAAATGGCTCTAATGCGAGGAATTACACATTTAAATTGAATACTGGGGATTCCTTTGAGCAAATCGCAACGGACGGGGGAATGTTAAATGAACCGGAAAAATTAAATGAAATTACATTAACACCATCAGAACGGGCTGAAATCGTTATCGATTTTTCACAGCTTGACGCGGAAGATGAATTGGCGTTAATAAACGACGAGGATGGATCTACCCTTTTACCATTTGAGGTTTCGGATCAAAAGGGAGAGGATAGCGACCTTCCGGACAAGATGAATGACTTTTCCATTACAGATGAAGAAAAGAATTTGCCCGTAGCAAAGAAGGTGGAACTCTATGGAATGATGGATAAAGTAACGATAAATGGGAAGAAGTTTGATCCGGACAGAATTGATTTCACCCAGGAACAAGGGGATACCGAAGTATGGGAAATTTATAATAAGCCTGATGAAATGGGAGGGATGGTCCATCCATTTCATATTCACGGGGCTCAATATAAAGTCCTTTCCAGAGATGGAGAAGAACCACCGAAAAATGAGCAGGGCTGGAAAGATACTATTTCCGTAGAGCCGGATGAGACAGTAAAAGTAGCTGTGCAATTTAAGGAGAAGGGTGTTTATATGTTCCATTGCCATAACCTCGAACATGAAGATAACGGTATGATGGGACAGGTTAAAGTGGAATAGGGTTCAGAATCAAAGGGCAAGGGGGGATAGAACCCCTTTGTTGTTATTTTATGTTCCCCGGTTTAAATACAGAGGAAGTTAACAAGGATAGAATCGTCCTGAATCAGTTGGGAAACCATTAAAAAGGAATGACCAATACAGGAAGAAATTTATATGAATCACCACCCTTAGGGTAATGGAATAAGGTTTTTTGGAAAGGGATAGAAAATGAAGTCCAATCGAAACGAAGTCATCCAGAAAAGATACAATCGCATTTCCCATGTTTACAATTTGATGGATCGAATGATTAGAGACAAATGGCGGAAACAGCTCCTTTATGATCTACACGGTGAAATCTTGGAGGTTGGTATCGGCACCGGTTCCAACCTTCCGTACTATCCCGATCATATCCAGCTTACAGGAATCGATTTCAGTAAGGGGATGTTAAGCCACGCCCGTAAGCAAGCGAGGCAGATATCATTTCCTTTGAAATTGCTGGAAATGGATGCACAAGAGATGTTTTTCGAAAACAACACATTTGATTTTATTGTAGCAACCTGCGTGTATTGTTCTGTACCTGATCCTATTCAAGGGATGAAAGAGATGCGGCGAGTGTGTAAGCCGGGTGGTAAAATTCTCCTTCTGGAACACATGCGGAGTGATAATCCGATTCTTGGCAAAGCAATGGACGTAATAAATCCAATTGTGGTCGGTACGTATGGTGCCAATATTAACAGGAGAACGATACAAAATATTGAACGGGCCGGTTTAAAGGTCGAGAATGAAGTGCATTTATTTGGTTCAGTCATGCGACGTCTTTCCCTTAGCCCTAATAAATAGGGACTGCTGAACAAACAAAAAATCCAATACATACAAGGAATTTGATCGTATTATGTCGAATATAGGTGCAAGGACTTTTATAAGAATTCGTTCAAAACCCTTGCACCTGGAGGCAGTTAAACATGTATAAAATGACCGAAAATCAGCTTGTTTTGCCAGAAGATTTTTTCCTGCCATTTGGCGGCAAATTGAATAAAGAAAACCGTTGGGTCGTTCTGGCCAATCTTATTCCCTGGTGGCAGTTTGAAGAAGCCTATGCCAATACGATGAAACGCTCATCTCGTGGCCAGCAAGCATTCAGCGTTCGTATGGCACTTGGGGCGCTGTACATTCAACAGCGTAAAGGCCTAAGTGACCGGGATACGGTTGAAGAGATCACAGAAAACCCGTATCTTCAATACTTCATTGGCTTGCCCGAATTTCAGGAGGAGGCACCATTCAATCCTTCGATGATGACACACTTTCGTAAGCGGCTTGATGCAGACATGATCAATCAACTGAATGAAGCAATCGTTATGGAAGAACTGGCTGGGCAAAGCCGGGAAGATGATGACGACCAGGATGACGATTCAGATGATAACGATGCCCCACCGTCGGAAAATACGTCTTCAGAAAGTGCTGATACACAATCCGATGATCAGCCAGCTAATCAAGGGAAATTGCTTTTGGATGCAACCTGTACGCCTGCAGATATTGCCTATCCAACGGACCTGGGCCTGTTAAATGAAGCACGCGAAAAGCTGGAACATATCATCGATGTGCTGCATGCACCGCATCGGGGAAAGAAGAAAAAGCCCCGCACCTATCGCCAGAAGGCCCGAAAAGCTTATTTGTCCGTTGCCAAACAGCGTAAACCAAAAGCTAAGAAAATGCGCAAAGCCATTGGCAAACAACTGGGATTCGTTGAACGTGATTTGAAGATTGTCTCCAGCCTCAAGGAAGAAAGCAGTTTATCGTTATTGACAAGACAGGAGTACAAGCAACTTCTTGTCATCAGTGAATTGTGCCGCCAGCAGCGTGACATGTATGATAAACGTTCAAAACGTATCGATGATCGGATCGTCAGTATTTCACAGCCTCACGTGCGCCCGATTGTGCGCGGCAAGGCCAAGGCCGGCACAGAATTTGGCGCTAAGGTATCCGTCAGCTTGGTAAATGGTTATGCGTTGATGGAAAACCTTGACTGGGACAACTACAACGAGGGTACGACACTTCAGGAGTCGGCTGAAAGGTATAAAAGCCGGTTTGGTCATTATCCGGAAGCCATACTTGCCGATCAGATCTACCGAAACCGCGAGAACCGTCAATACTGTAAAGAAAAAGGGATCCGTCTCAGCGGCCCCGCTCTCGGACGTCCATCGAAAGAGAAGGCCCAAATACAAAAACAGCTGGCCAAACAGGATGCCGCGGAACGAAACGAAATCGAAGGCAAATTTGGAGAAGGCAAGCGCCACTATGGGATGGGGCTTATTTTCGCACGCCTTCAACAAACAAGTGAAACGGTCATTTCCATACAACTGCTGGTAATGAACCTGGAGCGCAGACTCCGCCTTCTTTTTTATTATTTTTTCCAACGCTTTTTTGGGATTTCTGTAGAACTAAAATGGGCTGTTTGAAAATCGTTCAGCAGTCCCTAAATAGTGTTCTTACTGTCTCTTCGCTTAGGATGAAGGGATAATAGTAAATATACCCCCAAAAATAGGTCAAGAAGGGACAGGTATACCATATTCCAGAACATGCAACTTAGTATAACGGATTAGATAAAGATTTTTCGCTAGTTAATAGTTAAGGAAAGGAATGATTACTGATGATGAATGGTCACGGAGGAATGATGGATGGGTTTAATGGAATGATGGGAGGTTTCGGGATTTTTGGGTATATTATTAACCTAATTGTAATTGGGGCTGTCGTATATATTGCTGTAAAGCTCGCCATAAAAAAGTAAGGGGTATGACCCATTATCGATAATAGCTTGTTATCACAATTTTATTTAGCGAATAGGTGAAAAACAATGAAGAAGAATTTTGGCATTTTAATTGCTGGGGTCATAATCATCCTAGGGGTACTCATTCTCTTTTTTGTACAGGGACGGGATATGCCCGGACAATTGCCGGATTTATCCATGAAACAGCCATCTGATAATACGGATAATCAAACAATTAATACGAAAGAAACAGCCCTTCCGATACCGCCATTATTAAAAGACCATGATCCTGATCCGGGTAAAGCGGAATTTCATTTGACGGCGCAAAACGCTACAAAGGAGTTTGTCCCCGGAAAAAAGACAGAAACAATGGGGTATAATGGTAATTACCTTGGCCCGGTGATTCGGGTTCACAAGGGTCAGGAAGTATCTGTAAAGGTGAAAAATAAACTGGATGACATGACAACTATCCACTGGCATGGTCTCGAAGTGGATGGTGATGAAGATGGAGGGCCACATTCCGGAATCCAACCTAGAGAATCGTGGTCCCCCGAATTCAAAATAGAACAGCCGGCAGCCACTTTATGGTATCATCCTCATCCTGAACAGGAAACAGGAAAGCAGGTATATAAAGGTTTAGCAGGATTGTTTTTAATTGAGGATGAAGTTTCCGATCGTTTGGATATTCCGAAAGAATATGGAGTGGATGATGTACCATTAGTTCTGCAGGATAAAAGATTTGATTCGGACGGAAGAATTGACTATGATCTGGGAATGCGTGATGTGATGAATGGTTTGCAAGGAAATACAATGCTTGTGAACGGTGCTGTTAATCCATTTTTAAAAGTTCCAAGGGGCATGGTGCGGCTACGTTTATTGAATGGATCCAATGCAAGTGTTTATGAATTGAATTTCAATAATAACCAATCATTTCATCAAATTGCTAGTGATGGTGGTTTTCTTGAAGAGCCAGAGGAAATGGACAAAATTATTCTAGGCCCCGCTGAAAGGGCAGAAATTCTCGTTGATTTTTCGGATTTGAAAAAGGGCGAAACGGTCCAATTAGAAAATAAAGGATCCGAATTTATGAAGTTTAAAGCAAAGGGCGGAGATCCGGAAGATTATACAATTCCAACCAAATTAACTACTGTTGATAAAATAGATCCCGATCAAGCGGTGAAAACGAGGAAATTTGCCTTTGAAGGAATGGGACCTAGGGTAAATATTAATGGAAAACAGTTCGATGCGGATCGGATTGATGAAGAGTTGAAAATGAATGACACGGAAATATGGGAAATTACCAACGAGAGTGGTATGGGAATGATGGGAGGTATGATGCACCCTTTTCATATGCATGGCGTACAATTCCAGGTTTTAGATCGTGATGGGGACCCACCACCCGCAAACGAAACAGGATGGAAAGATACTGTTCTCGTTAATCCAGATGAAAAAGTCAGGGTTATTGCTACCTTTAAGCACCCAGGTGAATTTATGTATCACTGCCACATTCTTGAACATGAGGATGCAGGTATGATGGGTCAGTTTGAAGTTGAAGAATGAAGAACGTTTCATTTTTTAAAAGGAATTCAAAGGGACATAAATATAAAAAGGAAAAACTAAAACATCTAAACTCGTAACAGAACTAACCTTCTGTTACGAGTTTTTAACTTTTTGGAGGAAAAATAGATCTAAGAGTGGTAAAATGAGAAGTGAAAACTCGTAACAGAATTTTTAGGGGTGAATTCAATGGAGAACGTGATTTCTTTTCCCAAGCAAAAAAGTCTTTTGGAAGAATATGAACAATTTCTCTCTAACAAATCAAATAAGACTGTCGATGCTTATCTACGTTCCATTTGGCAGTTTACTTCTTGGTTATCGGAACGGCCAGGAAGTGGAGGCTTATTTATGCCGGAACAGCTAACAACGACAGCCATGGAAATGTACCTTGAAGAATTAGAAGCCAATGAGTACAGCATTAATTATCGTAACCGCGTTAAATCAGCCGTATCCAGTTTTGCGCGTTGGTTGATAGAAAAAGGCTTACTACAACAAAACCCGACTCAGGGTGTGGAAATTCCCCCGCAGCCTCTCCTTGCGCCAAGGGAATTAAGTCAGGATCAGCGATATGTTCTTCGAACATTAGTTGAACAACGGGAAGAATCATTTCGTGGGAAGGCAATGTTTGCTCTTGGTTATTGGGCAGGATGTCGTGTAAGCGATGTTTCCTGGTTAATGAAAAATGATGTACATGTGGGGCCGAAAGTTGGTTGGCTTCGTGTGGGATTTAAAAATAATAAAGCAAGAGAGATCGATTTAAAAAATCAAGCGCGTCGCCCACTTTTTGATTTTTTAGAGAAAGGAAAAAGAAAAAAGAACAGTCATTACATTTTTACATCTGAGAGAGCTGTACGGTTAACAGAAGCAGGTATACACCATTGGTTCAGAGGTTTGAAAAAGAAAGCTACAATCGATCAGTGGAAGCTTATAAAAGACATAACCTTTCACGATCTTCGTCATGATTTTGCACATCGAGCTAGAGAGGCCGGTTGGACAATGGAGGAAATTGCATATTATCTCGGCCATATTACAAAAAAGGGGACTCCAGCCATTGAAACCACTGCGCGATATACCCAAGTAAGTAGAAAGCAAATAAAAGAAAAGCTAAATTTGATTAAAGGGTGAACTGATAAACTTTTAATTTCCAGTTATTGCGTAAATTGCATCTTTTGTAGTTACATCAATGGGGAAATAGAAACGGGGGTAAGTAAAATTAGCTATCGATTTACAAGAGAACAAAAATTAGAAGTTTTCAACAGATTAAATGCTACCTTTGAAAGATTTGAAGAACTGGGTTTAGAAAGAAGAGACGGGCAAGAAATGTTTGCATTCGATGTAGCAGAAGCAATACTTGATAATAAAAATTTAATTAAAGAGGCTGGCGTTGGTATTGGAAAATCATTTGGATATTTAATTCCATCATTAATTATAAATAAAGTATTAAATATACCCGTAGTTATTGCAACATCAACAATACAGCTTCAAAATCAATTATTAGGTGATGTTGAACAAGCAAGGAAAATTGTCGGTAACCTAATAGCTGAAACAGTTATAGGAAAAGGACAAGGCAATTACTCCTGTATGAAAAGGGCATTTAATATAGGAAAAACTAAAGAATTTCCAGAAGACTTGTTGGAGAAAATTCAAAACGGTACAGTGAATGAAAGAAGTGATATAAAAAACGGGATAAGTGATGATCTGTGGGATCAGGTTAAGGTTGATTCGTGCACTTACCAAAATTGTAAATTTCACCGTGATTGTGCTTTCTACAAGATGAGACAGGATATTAAGTCAGGGCTAAAGGACATTATTATTATAAATCAAGATTTATTAGTGGCACATTTGCTTAAGGTTAATGATTACAGAAATCCTATAATATATGAAAATTCCTTGGCAATAATAGTAGACGAAGCTCACAATTTGGAAGAGAAAACAAGGAATGCCCTTCAAAGGGAATGGTCATCAAAAAAAGTGAATTTTATGATTAATAACATAGATAAAGTTCTTCGGAGAAATCAGTTATATAAAAATGAATACCAAGCTAAAATTAAAGAATTTGAGAGATGCAGCAGTGAAATGTTTAATAATATATTCGAGGATGTAAAAAAGTCTATTCGGGAAAACGATGAGTTAAATAATGAAATGAGACATCCCGTAAACGTTTCAAAGAATAAATTAGACTCTCTTATAGAGATATTTGAGTTATTATATGATGGGGTACAGCTTACAGAATATGCTCATGAATCATTATTAGATAATACCATCGAACAAATGGAAGACTTTATGATTTTAATAACTGAACTTTGTAATCAAGAAAACTCTAAATTTCTTTTTTGGCTGACTCTTAAAAACAAAATAACGATATTTTTTGCTCCGAAGGAAATCAATAAAGAGCTCGAGGACATGTTATTCCTTTATGATACACCTGTGGTTGCTACTTCGGCAACACTAACACAGCCATCATTGGATGATCCGTACCATTATATAAAAAATAGCATCGGATTTAACGAAGAATATGGATTCAAAGGTGATATTGAATCATCTCCATTTCCATATAAAGAAAACGCACGATTGTTTATTGCAGATGATATCCCAAGTCCTACACAAAATAAAGAATCATATTTGGAAGGTGTATCTGAATACATAATTAAATTGTCTGAATTAACTAATGGTAGGTGTCTTGTGCTATTTACAAGTAAAGAAGATTTAAATAAGGTTAATGAACACCTTTATGAATATTCCAGTGAATTTGAAATAATACGGCAACACTCAGGATCATCCCAAGAGGGAGTGATCTCATCATTTACAAAAAGCAAAGGTATTCTTTTAGCAACAGGAACGTTCTGGGAGGGTATTGATATCAAGGGACAAGATCTGTCACAGGTTATTATCCCTAGATTGCCTTTTCCAGTTCCAGATCCAATAATTCAATATAAAACATCCTTATATGATGATAAAATGGAAGTTTTAATGCCAGAAATGATAATGAAATTGCGACAGGGGATTGGTAGGTTAATTAGAACAGATTCCGATAAAGGAATAGTAAGTATATTGGATACACGTGCCTATACAAACTATAAAGATCAAATATTAAACTCAATTCCATTAAATAATTTAGTTCCTTTTAATGAATTAAAGGACTTTGCACAAGCAAATGGTTTTGTCGATTCTTCATTACAAAAATTATAAAAGTATAAATTTGGAGTACGTTCAGCTTTTTCTGTATAAAATTTCGCTGAGCGTACACTTTTTCTTTTTATAAATCTTTAGCTTAAAACAAGAAAATTAAGTGTTAGCTAAAATACGCTGAACTTACCTGAAATGAACTTAACCATTTCCATCCATCTGGAACCCCCATCCCGAGCCGTCAAGATATTGATGTCACAAAACGTCTCGTAGAATGTGGCAAAATGACCGGTATTGAAATACTTGATCACATTATTATTGGGGATAGGAGATTTTATTCCTTAAAAGAAAAAGGGTACATTTAAGGTCAGACAGACACAAAGGAATCCTTCTGAGGGTTCCTTTGTGAATTTCAATGGTTAGGAATAAACATAAAAAATGACTTATAATGAAATAAATGTGGACAAAATGTTGGGAACCCTAAACCCTATCGGATGAAGGGAGTTTAATCAACAACAACTTCCATTACATCGTTGAGGGAAACTACTGTACTACTAGCATCATCAAATCGCAACACCCTGGCCAGATTATCAACCATAATCAACTTGCCTTTAATGGTCTGGAAGTCATGCACATCGTGATCATAATACTCAACTTCAACAGTGAGGTCGTTGTTAATTGCTAGCTGTAGTTTGCTGTTTATTTCAAACTGCTTTTGTTCATCCAAAATCGGCTTCTCTTTATATTTTTGTTCATCCCACATTTGCTGTAACATTTCCTCATGTTCCGGTATCATCATAGCTGTCCATTTTTTAGTGCCTCTGTCGTTGACTGAACTCATTTCAGTACCCCCTATTAACAAACGTTTGTTTGTATTATAACATAGAAATAAGGCCCATATAAAATGGACCTTATCCTTCCAATTCTTGGTCTAATAATTCAATGTCAAATGCGCCGGATTCAATATCGTCTTTCATGGACAATAAATAATCCTTCAGCTCACCATCAGGGAGGTAAGATACACTGTTCCAGGAGTATTCTCTCCGATCCGGACCGAGTACAATTAAACCAATATCATTTGTATGTTTTTTGGTGGCTACTAGTTTATATTTCCCACTATGTGGTGGGTTTTTCCATTTCATTTTCATCACCTGCATTCCATTATACATAAAAATTTTATTTTCGATGCCCCCTTTTGTCAATATTTTTCGATTATAGTTGTAGGAGGGGATATCATGGAAAAGAAATTACCGGGACACCTTGTTGGGTTTGGGTCGGTTCAGGACTTGCAACGCTTAGAAGAGGATTACTACGGAGAGTTCACTGATGCGGGTATGACTGCACGTAAGTACCGTGTTTACGAGGATGTGCCAAGCAAAGAAGAGTGTGATCTGATCTGTAAGGAGTTGTCTGGAGAGGCTAAAATATATAAGATGAAATAAATAGAAGATGACCCTGTTAAACGGATGCCAACATAGACCGTTTATGTAACTCATGGTTCACACGTTTAACAGGTTTTCTCTCTCCTAAAAAGATAAGTCATCTATGTCTTCTTCTTTTTTTGATATTCCAAAATTAACTTATCTAGCTCCTGGCTGCATTCCAACGTTTTTTCATTTTCCATACCATACTTACTGGCCACTGACAGCATTTGTTCTCTTTTCTGTTCGATAATATGCGATAGGTGACTTAAAGTCTGTGTCATTTAATCTCCTTAGAATGTTTGTGATAATGGTACCATAATACTACCTTCACTTAACTTCTTTGTGACAAAAAAATCAAATTCTACACTAGTTAAAAGATGAAGTTATAGGTAGAAAATGTTTAAACATTTTCTGTTGTCGTTAAGCAGTGGCTGATCCAGTTTTTTCTTCCTTATAAACGCAATGGAATAATAGAAACACTCAGCGAGGTTTACTCCCGCTAGGTTTCCTTTGAATATTTTTCATCAAGTTTTTGTTCGATTTCCTTCAATGCTTCTTTATCATTGAGTAAATCCTCTTTATTTAGGTCAATAAGTTCCTCTATGCTAATTTGTCCCCGCATAGCTTCTCACTCCCTTTATCTGACTATTTCTAATT
Organism: Lentibacillus salinarum; assembly: GCF_042679865.1. Lineage (NCBI taxonomy): Bacteria > Bacillati > Bacillota > Bacilli > Caryophanales > Bacillaceae > Lentibacillus > Lentibacillus salinarum. The sequence goes on from NZ_JBHTNH010000028.1 coordinate 250,649, forward strand.
ATATTATAGTACAAAATCCCTACTACTAAACAACAAAATTCTAACAAATGTGTGAAAACTCGTTGTTTTTGTGTATGTCTGATAACTTTTGGTTGAACAAAATACATTAGCATACTACTATTTTAAAATCAGCATGGTAATTTTCCTTCATCACTAAAAATTCTCTTGGCGTTACTTTTCTCAGAAACCTTTAAGTTTACCCAAAAATAAAGCTTGACTTTGAAATAAAAACAGGCATCCGAAAATTGGTGCAAAAAAGCACTTTCGGATGCCTGTTTTTCGTTATTTTTGTCCAAAATGGAACCATTTAATGGTAAAATAAAAGAAAAAGCCCCCAGGATGTCTGTCAAAATTTCATCGACCAAAACAAAATTTTTAAACACAAAAGGAGACTTTTTCTATGTCTAATTCTAACACATTTAATCAGGATATTTATACCACTAAACGATCTGTTTTTGATTTCGCTTCAAAACTAAGCAAAGGGATGCAAAAGCCCAACAAAAATTTCATGATGGATATTTTCTTCGGTCTGGCAAAAGGCAAGTCCGTTTTACTGTCTACGATTGCTCGGGCACTTGAGGAACCAATCGAGGCAATACAGACGATAAAACGGTTATCCAGCCGTATGGAAGAGTTTCATGAAGAAGATAAGCTGCTGGAAAACTATGAAGAAATCGTGAAACCCTATTTGAAGGAAAAAGATAATTTAATTCTGGTGGATACCTCTGAGATTGTAAAACCAGCTTCCTCAAAAATGGAAGCACTGGGACGTGTCAGAGATGGAACGACCGGTAAGATTGAGGATGGCTACTGGACAACCAATATGATCGCGGTCTCCCCCGAGACGAAGCATCCCATTCCTGTTTATTCGCATTTGTATTCGTCCGCTGAGACCGGCTTCATCAGTGAAAACGAGGAAACGTATAAAGGCTTTCGCTATGTGGATCACCTGCTTGGCAAGAAGACGGCCACTTTTGTCATGGATCGCGGTTATGACAATATTGAAGTAATAAAAAGGGTGCTGAAACAGGGGGACAATTTTATTATCCGATTAAAGAAAAATCGGCATTTACTGTATCAGAATAAAAAGTTATCAGTACATGATTTGGCGATCAGACGGAAAGGAAAAATCAATTTCCGCACTGAAATTAAGGGAACCGTCTATGATTTAAAAGTGTCTCATATTACGGTTGAAATCCCTTCCATGAAGGGCAGAAAACTCACAATGGTAGTCGTTTACGGATACGGAAAAGAGCCTATGGTGCTGCTGACCAATAAACAGGTCAGGAAAAAAGCTGAAGTGCTTTCTATCTTAAAGGCTTATATTACCAGATGGCGGATAGAAGAGATGTTTCGTGTCCAAAAGCAGGAATTTCAACTGGAGGACATTCGTGTCAGAACGCTAACGAGACTGAAAAGAATGTACTTGCTTTTAGCCATCATGATCACCTTCATGACAATGAAAATAGAGAAGCAAAATGGTTTCTTTCAAGCCGTGATCGAACGGGCGAAGGGTATTAAGAGTAGGGATCGGATTAAAATGTTCCTCTACCGTTTTTCGTCAGGCATTAAAGCCATACTACATAAGGACAAGCATGGAATCCAGCATTTCAAGTATATTGAAAAACCGAAAAATCCACGGCAGCTTGCATTTAAACTTTGAATAAAGCAACTGAATAATTTTTAAAAACGTGCATTCCGGACGTTTATTTGTGCTGGGAAAAATAGACCTTTCCAACACAAAAACGTAAATTCCACTTTCTCACACTAAAAAGCACCGATTGGAATCGAGTTATAATTTGAAAATCGGTAAACTTAAAAGAAACCAATTTGACAAAAAATTCAATTTATGTTTGGCTAGAGTTAATTGAATATATGAATCACTAGGGGAGCAAATTTTTTTGCTGAGAAAGACATGTCTTGACCCTTTGAACCTGATCTAGGTCATACTAGCGTAGGGAAGTGGTGGCGATACGCACGAATTGTATCTATGATTCTACCATTTCCTCAGATAGTGGAATGGTTTTTTTGATTCATTATTCAAAATCACAAAAAGGAGAAAAGATACAATGACATTTAGTGATCGCCTATTCAAAAAGATCGAACCAGTTTGGAATAGTTATTTGGAACATCCATTTATCAAAGGAATCGGGGAGGGGACACTCGATAAGGAGAAGTTTATTCATTATATGCAGCAAGATTATGTGTATTTAATCGAGTATTCCCGAGTGTTTGCAATCGGAAGTGCCAAAGCAAATGACATTGAAACGATGACGATTTTTGCGAACCTACTCCATGGAACAATGAACTTTGAAATGGACTTACACCGTGAATATGCGGAAAAGTTCGGTATCTCAAACGAACAACTGGAAGCAACTGAACCATCGGCAATAGTGACGGCATATACTAGCTACATGATTAGCCAAGCTGCACTGGGTGGTGTAGAAAATGCCATTGCAGCAGTTTTCGCCTGTGCATGGAGCTATAATTGGATAGGAAAAAAATTAGCTGAATGGCCAGGCGCTTTAGACCATGAGTTATATGGAAACTGGGTTAAAATGTACTCTTCCGATGGGTTTACCAAAATTGCCGACGACTGTCTTCATTTAATAAATGATATCGCAAAAGATAAACCAGAGCATGAACTGAAAAAAATGGAGGAAATTGTCATACAAACGAGCTACTTTGAATATATGTTCTGGGATATGGCAGAAAACACTTCAATGTGGCCAGTAAAAGAACTAGCAGATGCATAAGCACAGAAAGAAAAGGCGGGGTAACCCTAACGGGTTCCGTACCTATCGCAAACATTAAAAATGTAAGCAAAAATGACTATCAAAATGAAGATTAATTTGATAGTCATTTTTTATTGATATGAAGGGATTTTATGTGAAAATAGAAGTAAATTTGTATGGCAAAATGTATCCCAATTCGCAGGGATACAATAGCTATTGTACCCTTTCATTTCCTGTTACAAATCACTAGCGTTGCATTAATATAGATTGAATATTCGGTAATTAATTTAATTCTATTTTTCGCCAAAAAGACAAACCTTAATAAAAAAGTGGCATTGTCCATTTGGTAAAATTATCCATTTAATCCGGAAGGGACACCGACAACTTAATTGATTATGGTATGCCGCTGATGCGACGAAGCCAGTGACGGCAGTCCTTCCACAGTTTCGCTTTTAATAAACGGCTAATCTGCAATATGGTTTTCCTGGATTCTGTTTCCAGTTGAATGAGCACATGCAGGCAATAAACGATCAGCGCTAAAAAGATCTGGTTTATCACAGCTGTTTCACTATGGCCATAAAAATGTTTGATTTTAACGTGCTGTTTCAGCCATTTGAAAAATAATTCAATCGTCCAGCGTGAACGATACATGTCACTGATCTCGCTGGCTTTTAGGTCAAACCGATTTGTGATGAGACGCAGTCGATTGCCTTTTGTATCATCGACTTCAATTAAGCGACACAAATTATCCATGCGCTTTGTTGGACCACCGACAGCTACCATTTGATCGGTAACGATTGTGGAACCCTGTTCCACCTCAAAGGCCTTGATCGTCCGTGTAATCGAGTTTTTCTTCAACCGGGAGACGAAGAAATAACCGTCGTCCGTCATGCGGTCAAAACGCTCATAATCTATGTAACCACGATCAAATACGTAGGTTGCTTCCTTGTCATCCACCAACACTTCTAGTTGGTTACGATCGTGTTCGTTGGCCGTCGTGATGTTGGCGTATTCCGGATAAGAAGAACCATTTTCCATGAATACCAACCGCAAGTGCAGTTTGACGCCGCCTTTCGTTTTACGAAAGGTAGCCCATGGGTGATTCGTCAGGTTTAATGGCATTGTGCTCGAATCAATGATTTTCACGGGCATAACTGTTCGACCTGGTTGAGAATGACGTATCTGACCAACTAATTGATAAAAGATGGATGCCAACAAATTGGGATCCACAGTACGGTGTTTTCGTGACAATTGGGAAACACTAATTGAATCCAGTCCCAATTCCTGTTGAACGTCGTCGTCAAAAAGTGTATCACTCATTGCATGTAAGCTTTCCACTTCTTCCAGGTGGGACAATAATAACAGTTTGATGTACGAATAAGTCGTAAACTTTTTCGTATAGCGATCTTGCCCGGTTTGCGTAATTTGTTCTGTAAGTTTTTCAATATTAATGGGTGCAACCCATTTACCAAATGATGATAATAGTGTATGATTGTCCATATTCTGAGTTCCTTTATATTGGATTTGGACAACAACCACCAATTCCATTATAAAGGATTTTTTTATACCCAGAAACCTATGTTTTGGATAATTAACAAGATTATCAATTTTCTTTTATTATTTATGCAACGCTAGTGGTTACAAATTAGTATGTAATTTGTTACACATTTTTGGTGGAAGAAATTATCAAAGATAATTTACTTACCTGATTTTATAGGGTATTCTGAATATTTATGGTAAAATGAATATAGAGTGTGTGATGAATCGAGTTTAAACAAACGGGCCATTTAGTTGAAGAAATTTTTATTAGAATTGGGATTTCCCAATTCTTTTTTTATTTATCATTCAAGTAATCACTTGAGTAATAAATGAAAAACGGTTAGACTATATTCAAGCAAATATTTGAATGAGGATGAGGTGATGATATGAAAAAGAAAGATACTTGTGAGATTTATTGTTATGACGAAGAAAAGGTCAATCGAATACAAGGGGATTTACAGACAGTAGATATTTCTGGTGTTTCTCAAATGTTAAAAGCCATTGCTGATGAAAATAGAGCAAAAATTACCTATGCTTTGTGTCAAGATGAAGAGCTATGTGTGTGCGATATAGCAAATATTATAGGTATCACAGTTGCAAATGCTTCTCAACATTTACGAAAACTTCATAAACAGAGAGTTGTGAAGTACCGAAGAAAAGGGAAACTTGCATTTTATTCTCTAGATGGTGAACATATCAAGGAGATAATGACGATTGCGTTGACACAAAGGAATGTGGGAGAGGTTAATATTTAATTAGCAAAAAAGATTACGGGGAATATTCTGGAGGTGGAAAAATGATTACAACGATACTTACAGCTGCCGCTGTTTATGTAGCGACAGGAATTGATTATCTCGTTATATTAATTCTTTTGTTTTCACAAATAAAAGAAGGTCAGGAAAAACATATTTGGATAGGACAATATATAGGGACTGCAATTATTATAGGATTAAGTCTTTTAGTTGCTCTAGGGGTTGCGAATTTAATTCCCCAGCAATGGGTTGTAGGACTACTTGGACTTGTACCACTTTACTTAGGTGTGAAAACATGGATTAAAGGGGGAGAGGAGGAAGATGAAAATAACATTTTATCCTTATTCTCCTCAGATAAGTTTAATCAATTATTTTTAACGGTTACTTTCATTGTATTAGCTTCCAGCGCGGATGACTTTTCCATTTATATACCATACTTCACGGCGTTAAATATGTTCGAAATCATTGTTGCTATTATTGTCTTTTTAATTATGGTGGCGGTTTTATGCTATGTCAGCTATCGCTTAGCTTCCTTAGATTTTGTTTCTGAAAAAGTTGAGAAATATGAACGTTGGATTGTTCCAATTGTTTTTATAGGGCTAGGAATTTATATTATGTTTGAAAATGGCACATTCAACGCTTTATTATCATTCCTCCTTTAACGGGCGCAGTTGGGGAATAAAGACCAGCTCCCAAATGCCATTGTAGTGCACGTTTATGTAACACGATAAGGTAGAAGGGAACAAGTGCCTGTCAGTTAGAGCATCGTTATTTGGTTCGTGTATAATACGGTTCATGAGCATACTGCTTAATAAAGTTATGGGCAGTCTGCTAGAATATATTCGAGAATGATAAAGGGAGGAAGTGCTATATGAGTCGACACATTGCAGTCCTTGTAACAGACATGGTAGAAGAAATTGAATTAACTGATCCTGTGAAAGCTTACAAAGAAGCTGGGCATACGGTAGATATTATCAGTAATGAAGCAAAAAAAACCATCAATGGCAAAAATGGGGACGAAATACAAGCAGATAGAGGTATAGATGAAGTAAATGCAAACGATTATGATGCATTACTCGTACCTGGCGGGTTTTCTCCTGACTTACTACGTATTAATCCGAAGAATAGTGAGTTTGCGAAAACATTTTTCCAAGATAATAAACCCATATTTTCAATTTGCCATGGTCCACAGTTTCTCGTTAATACAGACCAACTAAAAGGTAGAGAGCTAACAAGCTTTGTTTCCGTAAGAAAAGACTTGGAAAATGCAGGAGCAACTGTAAAAGATGAAGAAGTAATCGTAGATGGAAACCTTGTAACAAGCAGAACACCTGATGATCTTCCTGCATTCAATCGCGAATCTCTAAAGCTTTTAGAAAAATAATTCGTCGATCGTATAGGGGGGCTGTTAATCATGCAGCCTCTCTTTATTTTTTATTTGATAATAGATAAAGCGCTCATGCCCATCTGCCATGATCTTCCTCAAACGGGCGCCATTACGGAATAAAGGAAAACGCCCAATATGCAATTTAGATCCAGATTGGTTGAAGAGTGAATGTCTTAAATGCAATCTTAATGTAAGGGGACTAAATACTGTGATAATCACATTTAAACGTCCAATGTTTATGACAAAAAAATATTTAGATGTACATCAAGATGCCAAGAAAATAGGAAAAATGCGTTATTGGCGTCAAGGCAATTCCCATAATGCTAAATACGATGTGAATATTGAAATGTTAGGATTCGATAAAACGTATGAAATTACCCAACAATATTTCACCATTCGCGATGGTGTGCAATGGGATGTCTTGAATAATGGGAATTTAATTGCAAAAATGAGTACTGGTAAAGGGTTATTAGCCAAGGACGGGGTGGGGTTCCAATTATTAAATGAAGAAATGACTCTTGCTATTGAAGCAAAAGCATTTAAAACGGAAGGCCATTTAATGCTTGATAATGAACATATCGGAAAAACAAAAGCAAAAGGATTGTTTTTCAATAGTCGTTATGTAGTTGATGTATTTGATTCACGTTTAACACTGGAGCCGATTCTGCTGGCAGGGGTGGTCTATGCATTTTGGGCGGCATCGAATCAGCGTTAGAGTATTTTTCCGGCGTACTTTCATAGTTCAGCATTAATTTGCCTTATACCACAATACGTTCGGGCGAATCACCAAATAATTGGGAGCGTTTATATGACAATATTTATACCAGCAATAATTTTATTTGTTATATTATTTTTGTTTCTGTCTATATGGATCTACAAAGGTACAAAAAAAGAACGTGAAGAAACAAAAGCAAATTTATTCCACGTTATTGGAACTGCTTTTATCCTTGCAATGGCTCCTACAGTGGCAATTACGTTAGTTTTATTAGCGTTGTTTGGGTCAACAAACGTTGCTAATACAGTGTTTTCATTGAATATAAGCACGAGTCAACTTATATTTTTAACTATTTCTCTGTTCCTATATTTATATACTATTGACAGCTTCATATGTGTATTAGTAGAACATATTATGGGGAACAACATATTTAATCACATTGCCTTGCTGCTCATACGGATACTTGCTTTTTATGGTATTGGCTTAATTTTTGGTTTAAGTCAAACAAGTAACTTCTTGATTGCAATAGTAGTAGCCTGTATTGTCTTTTTTATTGAGTACTTACAGGAAAATAATAAAGCAGAGAACAAAAGTTCAAGATAGCTGTCAATATAGATACAACGGATGTAATAAATAGTGAACGACTTTGTTAAAGAAAAGGGTGCTTACCAGGAACAAAAGTGCGATCATTGTGGTTCATCGGCCAAAATATGTAATGAAAAGGGAACGTAAGAAAGAATGCTTTAAAGGATGGTATTAAGTGTTTGAAGATTTCATTATTCCCTCTATTATTGCGGTAATCGTTGTTGTTACTTTATCCATTGTTTTTAAAGGGACAGCTAAAGTGGATAAAGGATTTAAATTAAATTATTTTAAATTATCTTACAGAAGAAAAATGATTAGAACCCTAACAAGCCTCCCCGTCGTAATATTAGCTCTGATTGTTGTCTACTTTTTTTCAGACTTCAGTATCTTAGCAAATATAATTATTGGATTATTACTTTTCTTGGTTTTTGCTATTCAACTACTTTATAATTTTAAAATGTGGAGGAAAATGGAAAGGTGACAACTATTCAATCATCGGGCGCCTATCTGGAATAAATATTAGCGCCTAAAACCAAATTGGGGAGCAACACATTGTGAATTTGCCGAATTATTAACGCAGTAATGTCAAGAACGAAATGTGGTGTATTGAATGAAAAAGATTATAAAAACCGTTTTTGCTTTCAGTTTCATAATTTATGTATTCGCATTGGTAATGCTATTGTTTATGGGCGGTAGGGGTTTTACATTTACAGACCTTTCATTACTGGAATATATAAAATCCTCTTCAAATTTTGTTCCATTTAAAACAATCAGTACATATATACAGGCGATATTTGATGGCAGTATGAATGCGGATATACCTATAAAAAACCTTGTCGGCAATTTATTTATGTTTTTGCCAATGGGAATTTATCTACCATTTTTTATTAAAAAAATAAAAAGAGTCGGCAGATTTTCCATCTCAATGATTGTCGTGCTGTTCTTTATTGAAGTGATACAAATAGTAACAAGAAGGGGAAGTTTTGACATAGATGATTTCATACTTAATATGCTTGGCGCTTTGATAGGTTTTGTAATTTGGAAAACGAATTTTGTTCAGAAATTATTAAGGTAGCATTTAATTATTCTGTGCACTTCTTGAACAAGTACCCTTAAATCTTAGGAAAACGGTCTTCAATTATAGGGCGCCATTCTGGAATAAGGATTATGCTGTTAAAGGGCCATATTGTCATATAGTTATTGGAAATGAAAGTTTAGTTTAAAGCCTAAGTCGTGTTGATTTATTGTATAAATAAATCAATTTTTTTTGATGATTAAGGTTGCAATTTCATTTTATGAATAATATACTATTTATAAATCAAAAAAAATTGATGTGTTGCTTGGAGGTGAAATAATGGAGTTAATTAAAGCTGTAAATGATTTAAGCGAAGATGAGGCACTTGATTTTTATGAGAATATGTTCAATGCTTTAGCTGATAAAATTCGACTTAAAATTATAAATGAAATCAGTAAAAGTCCAAATAAAAATTTGTGTGTTTGTGATTTAGAAGAAAAGTTAGAGTTAAAGCAATCAAAATTATCTTATCACTTAAAGAAATTAGTAAATGCTAATATTCTTATTCCAGAAAAACACGGCACATGGAACTATTATAAAATAAATGAAGAACAAATACAGGTTGTCTTATCTGAAGATACTTGTTGTAAAATTTTCTAACAGGTATCTTAGTTATTTACCATATAAATCAATATTTATTGATTTATATATCAAAAAAAGTTGATAAATAAAAGATTAAGGAGCAATACTTATGACAGATTCAATTTTAGAATTCATAAAAACCTTTTCAATGCTATTTTTTGAATTGCTTGCTTTATTTATTGTAGTGAGTTTTGTAGTGAGTTTAATTCAACAAGTAGTATCAGAAGAAAAAATCAGAAAATTTTTAAGTCGTCCAAACAAAGCTGTTAATTATTTACTTGGTACATTATTTGGTGCAATTACACCATTTTGCTCCTGTTCAACAATACCAGTGCTAGCAGGATTATTAAATGCCAAAGTACCATTTGGACCTTCAATGAGTTTTTTAATTGCATCACCATTAATGAATCCGCTTATGGTTTTTATGCTTTGGGTACTTTTAGGTTGGAAAATTGCACTGGTATATTTTATCGTGCTAGGTATTTTTAGTATTTTAGTAGGGTTTGTATTCTCGAAACTTAATTTAGCAGGGACGTACAAAGATGTAACTGTCAAAGGTGATGGCTTTTTCAGTAATAAACAAGGGTCAAGAGTTAAGCAAGCTTTAAATGATGCATGGGCATTTCTTTATCCAATGCTTCCTTATTTATTCATAGGGGTCTTTATTGGTGCATTTATTTATGGATTTGTTCCAGCAGAGTTTATTACAAAATATGCAAGTGGTGACGGCATTTTCTCTGTAATGATTGCTTCGGTCATTGGTATTCCAATGTATATTAGACCTGAAACAATGTTACCTATTGCAGAAGCACTTGTTTCAAAAGGTATGTCTATGGGTACTGTAATTGCTTTAGTTATTGGTGGTGCAGGTGCAAGTATTCCAGAAGTAGTTATGTTGTCTAAACTATTTAAGAAGAAGTTTTTAGTTGCATTCATTTCAGCCATCTTAATCGTAGCTATAGGTACTGGTCTTATAGTTAATTTAATTCTTTAGCTTTAAAAAGAAAATAGTTGTTGCGTTTGCATTATCAAATCACCCTTTAAAGGAGGTGATATTCATGGCAGACAAAAAGTCTGGTCTTAAAAAGTTGTTCTCTAAACCCAATCAATCTTGCTGCAGTGTTGAAATTGAAGAAGTCAAATCGACTGAAGATAGTTGCTGCGGATCGACAACGGAGAACACTGAAAAGCAGCAGAAAGAGGCGTAATCAGGGAAGTTAGGATCTAGAACCATTGTAAAAAGGGCTTCATTGAGAAGTCCTTTTTTGATACTGTAATAGTAATTAATCACAATTTATTTTTTAGATCATATAATTTGCATATATAAGCAAGTGATTATATACTAATAAACGAATAAGAAAGGTGGTGTATATATATGCTTAAAACTGCAATTGAAATGGATAAAGCTGCGATGATTTTCAAATTGTTGGGTGATAAAACGCGTTTAACCATGGTAAAAATACTTGATGCACATGATTGCTGTGTTTGTGAGTTTGTGGAGATATTCAAAGCAAGCCAGCCGTCGATCAGTCAGCACCTGCGAAAACTTAGGGATGTTGGGCTGGTGAAGGAAGAAAGAAGAGGACAGTGGATATTTTATTCGATTAATAAAGAGCATGAATATTATCCATTTGTTCAACAGCTACTTGAGCCCTTGCCTGACCAGGATGATAAATTGAAGCAATTGGAAGAAAGTGGCGGACGAATTACTTGTTGTTAATTGGGGGTTAAGGTTTTGTCATCAATGCTTATACTAGCAATTTTAATTTTTGTAGTAACGCTTGTTTTAGTTATCTGGCAGCCAAAGGGGCTGTCAATTGGATGGTCCGCAATCGGTGGTGCCATTATTGCCTTATTAGTTGGGGTAGTTGGATTTAGCGACGTCATAGAAGTAACAGAAATCGTATGGAATGCAACCCTGGCTTTTGTTGCGATTATTCTGATCTCATTAATATTAGATGAAATAGGGCTCTTTGAGTGGGCGGCACTACATATGGCCAGAATTGCAAAAGGAAACGGGATCAAGATGTTTGTCTATATCAGTATTTTAGGTGCAATTGTAGCTGCCTTCTTCGCAAACGACGGTGCAGCTTTGATATTGACACCAATTGTGCTGGCAATGGTTCGGAACTTGAATTTTACCGAAAAAATGATCTTTCCGTTCATCATGGCAAGTGGGTTTATTGCAGATACCACTTCCCTACCGTTCGTGGTCAGTAATCTGGTGAACATCGTATCCGCAGACTTCTTTGGTATCGGATTTGTGGAATATGCTTCCAGAATGATGATTCCAAACTTATTTGCACTGATAGCAACTATCACCGTATTGTTGATCTATTTCAGGAAAAGTATCCCGAGATCTTATGATGTATCCAAATTAAGCAAACCTGCAGATGCCATTAAGGATATGAGAATGTTTCGTCTATCATGGTATGTACTTGGGCTGCTAGTTATCGGCTACTTTGCAAGTGAGTTCATGAACCTTCCTGTTTCCATTGTTGCTGGTATTATAGCCATCTTCTTCTTGATTATGGCACGAAACAGTAGCGCAGTGGATACAAAAGCTGTTATTAAAGGTGCACCATGGAATATCGTCTTTTTCTCTATTGGCATGTATGTAGTGGTATACGGGCTGGGGAATGCTGGGCTTACTGATGCATTAGCTACCGTTATTCAAGCTGCAGCAGAACAAGGTTTATTCGTTGCTACGATAGCCATGGGCTTTATCGCTGCTTTCTTGTCATCCATCATGAACAATATGCCAACCGTGATGATCGATGCTATGGCTATCGCTGAAACAAATACTTCCGGTGCGATCCGGGAAGCACTGATTTATGCGAACGTAGTTGGGGCTGACTTAGGTCCAAAAATTACACCGATTGGATCCCTGGCAACGTTAGTATGGCTTCATGTGTTGTCGCAAAAAGGAGTGAAGATTTCATGGGGAACCTATTTTAAAACAGGAATCATTTTAACGATTCCAATCTTGTTCATTACCTTATTAGGACTATATTTGACGTTATCGGTTTTATAAAGAAACGTTTTCATTTAAAGACTATGTCATTGGGAAGGACATGGTAAGATGAGAGGCTCATTCGTAGTTCCTAGATTATTAATTTTAGTGGGTGTGTTTTTTATCTCTGCAGGTGTAGGGCTAAGAAATATAAACACTTATGTACCAATACTTGGGATTGTCGTAGGGATACTATTTTTCCTGCTAGCAGGGCATATTTCAAGATTATTGGGGAAAAAAGAAGAACAAATTAGAAAGGAGCATTAAGATGTCTAAGAAAATAATTTATTTCTTATGTACCGGCAATTCCTGCCGAAGTCAAATGGCCGAAGGTTGGGCAAAATACTATCTTGGGGAAGATTGGGAAGTTAAAAGTGCAGGAATTGAAGCGCATGGTTTAAATCCTAATGCAGTTAAAGCAATGAATGAAATAAGTATTGATATTTCTGATCAAAAATCAGAAGTTATTGATACGGAAGTTTTGAATCATGCAACGATGGCTGTTACGCTTTGTGGGGATGCAGCAGATAGATGTCCAACGACACCACCTCATGTGAAGCGAGAACACTGGGGTTTTGATGATCCTGCAAAAGCAGAAGGAACAGATGAAGAAAAATGGGCAGTTTTCCAACGAGTTAGAGATGAAATTGAGGAAAGAATTAAACGCTTTGCGGAAACTGGTGAATAAGTGACTAAAGGGCCATGAGATGATCTCAAGGCTTTTCCAATCGTCACTATATAAGTGTATAGTTATATAATAATATGGAAGGAGAGATTTTAAATGAAAAAAGTAGAAATCTTTGATCCGGCAATGTGCTGTTCAACAGGCGTTTGCGGACCGAGTGTTGACCCTGATTTAACACGTGTAGCATCAGCTGTTTATTCTCTGGAACAAAAGAGTTTTGATGTTACACGTTATAACTTAGCTAATGACCCTGCAGCTTTTACAGATAACAAGGAAGTAAATCAAGTGCTTCATGAAAAAGGTGCCGATGCACTACCAATTACACTGTTAAATAATGAAGTCGTGAAAGTGGGCAATTATCCAACGAATGATGAACTAGCAAAATGGCTAGATGTAAAAGCAGATGAACTTCAACAAAAGCCACGCGTTGCTGTTCCAATTGATTTTAATTAAGTAGGGGGAGTTCTTGTGTATCAATCATTCAATCCAAAAGTAAATGTAGAAACACCGTTTTTATTTTTTACTGGTAAAGGCGGCGTTGGCAAAACATCGGTAGCATGTGCAACAGCTGTATCCCTAGCGGATCAAGGAAAAAAGGTACTATTAGTTAGTACCGATCCAGCATCAAACTTGCAGGATGTCTTTGAAATGGAACTAACAAATGATCCAGTATCCATACCAAGTGTCGACAATCTATTTGCATTAAATATTGACCCTGAAGAATCGGCAAGAATCTATCGAGAAAAAACGGTTGGCCCTTATCGAGGGAAACTACCTGATTCTGTGGTTGCCACCATGGAGGAACAACTATCAGGTGCATGTACAGTTGAAATCGCGGCGTTCGATGAATTTTCTCATTTGCTTTCTGATGAGAATATACTGAATACCTATGACCATGTTGTATTTGACACGGCACCAACAGGACACACGCTTCGTTTGTTGGAGTTACCAACAGCATGGAATGGATTTCTAGAAGAAAGTACGCATGGTGCATCCTGTTTAGGCCCGTTGTCTGGCCTTGGAGATAAAAAAAGAGCTTATGCAGAGGCTGTTCAGTCGCTCTCAGACCAAGAGAAAACGACTTTAGTTTTGGTTTCCCGGCCTGATCAATCTTCATTAATAGAGGCAAACCGTGCTTCATCAGAACTGAGAGATATTGGTATTCAAAATCAGATGCTGATTGTAAATGGTTTGCTCCAAACGTATCAACCAGATGATGAAGTTTCTACAGCATTTTATATGCGCCAGCGAAACGCATTAAAGGTAATGCCGGATGAACTAAAAGAAGTCGAAACATTTATGCTGCCATACGTATCTTATTCATTAACAGGGATTGGGAACCTCAGGCAATGGGTTAGTGATGATCCATTACTTGAATCTGCATTAAATGAAAGTAGTATCGATACCGAAAAGATCCAGTTGCCGAAATTAAACAGTATTATAGACGATTTCTCATCAAAAGGCACACGTGTTATTTTCACGATGGGAAAAGGCGGGGTTGGTAAAACATCCATTGCATCCTCCATTGCAGTTGGTCTTTCGGAAAAAGGTCATAAGGTTCATTTGACCACGACAGATCCAGCAGCAAATCTGGGATATATGTTTCATGATGAGGGTACGATGAAAGAAAATTTATCTATCAGTAGTATTGATCCAACGGAAGAAGTTGAAAAATACAAACAGGAAGTACTCTCAACAGTGGGAAAAGAACAGGATGAAGAAGGCCTTGCCTATTTAAAAGAGGATCTGGAATCCCCTTGTACAGAAGAAATTGCGATGTTTCAAGCATTTGCAGAAGTTGTTGAAAGGTCAGATGAGGAGATTGTAGTTATCGATACGGCACCAACAGGTCATACCTTGCTGTTACTTGATTCAACTGAAGCTTACCATAAGGAAATGAGCCGTTCCACGGGTGAAGTTCCAACAAGTGTTAAAAAATTATTGCCTCGACTTCGTAACCCAAAAGAAACAGGCGTAGTCATCGTAACACTTGCTGAGGCAACACCAGTACTGGAAGCATCACGACTTCAAGAAGATCTCGGTCGTGCTCAAATCGTTCCAACATGGTGGGTAATCAATCAAAGTTTGTATGCAACTGGCACAACCGACCCGGTTCTAAAAGGCCGTGCCGTTTCTGAAAAACAATGGATCCGGAAAGTTAACGAAGAGCTATCACACCAATGTGCATTGATTCCTTGGATGCATGAGGAAAAAATCGGCTATAACAATCTAAAAGAAATGATCAACGCGTAACCAAGGTCTTTTCAATTTTTTATTAAAAATTAAGGAGGAAATGAGAATGAATGTTACAGATGGAGCGAAACAAAAATTAGAAGTGATTTTCCAAGAAAAAGGATCGAAAGGCATACGTTTTTATTCAAATGGAGCTGGATGCTGTGGGCCTCAGGTTGGATTATCCTTAGACGAACCAAAGGATACAGACATTGTCCAGGAAATTAATGGGGTTAGGGTAGCTCTTGATCACGATATAAAAGATTCTGTAGCGGAATTAACACTAGACAACGATGAAACTCCAGAGGGATCACGATTTGTCTTACTGGGAATGGATCAATGTTAAAAACGCGTATTATATTTTCTCAAAGGTATCGTATATTTAATTGAAAATCAATAAAACTAATCCTATTTAACACCGTGGAGGTATAACATGAAAATCATCATAATAGGTTCCGTTGCTGCTGGTACTTCTGTTGCTGCAAAAGCACGGAGAAACGATGAACAGGCAGATATAACTTTGTATAACGCCGATTACGATATATCTTATTCTATATGTGGGATTCCTTACTTCTTAGGAGGAGAGGTAGATACGTTGGAGTCTTTAACACCTAGAAGTGCTCCATGGTTTAAAAAGCGCTACAATGTTGATATCCATACACGTCATGAGGTAACAGAGATAAATCCAGAACAAAAGAAGGTTAAGGTTCAAAATCTGGATACAGATGAAGTAATAGAAGATAATTATGATACGTTAGTATTCGCAACAGGAGCAACACCAACAGCACCAAATATTCCAGGGGTCGAGAAAGATCATGTCTTTCAAATACGTACCATCCAAAATACTGCTGCAGTTGATACGTATATGAGAGATAACTCGCCTAAGAAAGTTACAATTGTAGGAGCTGGATTTATCGGCCTTGAGATGGCTGAACAACTCATCCAAAAGGGATTGGAAGTAACGATTGTACAACGTAGTAATCAAGTGATGCCGCATTTTGATAAAGATATGGCGTATAGGGTGGAGGAACACCTAGAACAAAAAGGTGTTAATTTACTGTTGAATGAAGAAGCTACGGCCATTTCGAACAATAGTGTCGAAACGAAATCAGGAAGAGTTATTGAATCAGATATGGTAATTTTAGCAGTCGGGGTTCGGCCAAACACAAAATTAGCAAAAGAAATTGGTGTAAAACTAGGGACTACTGGTGCCATAGCAGTCAACAGTAAAATGCAAACAAATCTTACTGACGTTTACGCTGTAGGGGATTGTGCAGAAAGCTTCTCTCTTATTACAGAAAAGCCTATTTATCGTCCATTAGGTTCTACAGCAAATAAAATGGGTCGTATTGCTGGAGATGTTATTACTGGAGGCACATTAGAGCATCGTGGAATATTGGGTACTGGCATCTTAAGGGTATTTGACTTAGCTGTTGGTCATACCGGTTTAAGTGAAAAAGAGGCCCGGGAATCTGGTTATGATGTTGAAGTGCTTCATAATATTAAACCTGCAAGTGCGGATTATCTTGGAGGAAAAGAATTGGTCATTAAGGCTCTGGCAGATAGAGAAACCGGGAGAATTTTAGGCGCGCAAATTGTTGGTATAAACGGCGTTGATAAAAGAATAGATGTATTTGCTACAGCTATTTCCTTTAAAGCAAAAGCAGAAGATTTATTCCATCTGGATCTTGCATATGCACCGCCTTTTAGTACGACGAAGGATCCGGTTATGTATACTGGCATGGCTTTACAGAATGCAATTGATAAGAAAAACAGACTTATTACTCCACAGGAATTACAAGATCGTATAGAAAGTGGAGAAAAAATACAAGTCATCGATACAAGAGCTGCCAAGCAATTTGAATCCTCCAATGTAAATGGAGCAATTAATATTCCACTGGCCAGTTTACGAACAGAAGTTAAAGAACTTGATCCAGAAATACCAACAGTTACTTATTGTAATAGTGGAGTAACTGGTAATGCAGCCCAGAATGTTCTAAGAAATATGGGCTTTAAAGAAGTATATAACTTATCTGGTGGAAATAAGAATTATCAGAGCTTTAATAAAGGAAAAGGATAAAAATTGAAAAATATCTTAGTGTAAGAAGAAGTAGGAAGTCATACAGCACTTCCTACTTTTTGCTCAATCCATCGAGTGCAAATCTTAAATGTTATGTATTCGTTCTATATTTAATGTGAAGACATGTTCATTTAGTAATGGGCTTTAGATACCTTGATTTGACTGTGCCGCAATCGGGCGCGATTGTTGAACAAACAAGTGAGGAAGCCAATCTCTAGATCAAAGGAAAAGAGGTTAGGCTTTATTTACACAATGTGAGTGCAAAATATCGCTCAAAAAAGGTGCAAAATAGCGATCAATCAAAGTGACATACAGATGATACATTGAAAGTTTTTCGTTACACAACATAATGTCATTTATGTTGTGTTTTTCTCGTCATCTGATAGAATTATAAGTATATAATCCAACATAATTTAGAAGAAAAAGCGAATCAGAAAACCCAACATAATTTAAGAGGAGGCGGGACATGTTGATAGAATCCTTTTATGTTTATTTGCAGAATAAAGATTTAAAGGAAAATTCCATAAAAGGGTACCTTCAGTCAGTCAAAGGTTATTTGAAATGGTTTGATGAATCAAAAGATGTTCCATTTCAAAAACTTCACCGAGAAAATGTACTTGAGTATGTTTCATTCCTAAAGACCGTTAAAAAATTAAATCCGAAAACAATCAACACAAAGCTGAGCGGCTTAATAAAATTCAATCAATTTCTGATGGAAGAGTACCGTGTGCAAACTAAAGTAGTCATTGGAAAGAAAGATTTCGAAAGAGTGCAACAACAATACGCCTCTTTATCGACAGTAGAATATCATGATGTGGAGAAGTTTCGTCAGGTTATTTTGGATAACAATCATATGCGTTATTATGCTTTAGCTACGATATTTGCCTATGCGGGGTTAAGACTATCAGAAGCACTGGATTTGCATCTTCATGATGTTCATCTGGTGACAAGAGAAATTACGGTAAGAGAAGGAAAAGGGGATAAAACAAGAATTGTTTACATGAGCGAGAAGGTTCGCACCGCATTACAGTCCTGGTTAAAAGAAAGAAAAAACAACGGAGTAGATAGTGAATACTTGTTTCCGAGTAATCGAAACCAGCGTCTTGATCGGACTGTTGTCAATACAGCGTTTCAAAGATACGCCAAAGAAGTTGGTAAAAAAATCACCCCTCACGTGTTGAGGCACTTCTTTTGTTCCAATGCAATTGCCAAAGGCTTGAGTATTCATGAAGTGGCAAATCAGGCTGGTCATTCGAATATTCATACTACTTTGTTGTATACGAATCCAACTAAGACTGAAATGTTGGATAAAATGGATCAACTGTAACTCAAGTTTGGCAGTTGTTGGGTTATTTTTTAAACAAGTCCGAAAAAGTAAACCTCAAATAAATGGTCTTTGGCCCGAAGACATAAAGGGAGCTTTAGGCGTTAATCATTATTGCTTAGTTTGTTATTTATAAACGCAGTCATATGCTTGTTCTTTGGCTGAAGAGATTGGTATGACTTTGTGATTTGGTGAACTATTAAAGGCTGAAATTCGAATTCCCACGGAAAATGACTCTTTAATTCTGGTAATACGTAGCTTATGTAGTCATCGAGAAGTTTGCATTTGTGGTTTTCCTGCATATTCATAATAAATTTAATATGTAGTTTGTGTTTCACTTTATAGATGTCGTGAGAAATGATGTCAATTTTCTCAAATGCATCATTTAATCTTGTTTGAACTAGGTTCATGGAAAATTTATCCGTTTTAAAATATAAGGTTGTTTCACCAATTACTTGTATCATATTTATCACCCGATTAGATTATAGCATATTTGGCAGATATTGGTGTGTTTTTTGAATAGTTTATATTTTGTGAAGGAAGAAAATATTTATCAGGAAAAATATCAGGGATACGTCAGGATAATCGGCCACAATTAGAACAATTGCTGCAGGACCTGAAAGATGGTGACACTATTTACGTTACCGACTTAACACTGATAACCAGAAGTACACAGGATTTATTTACATTAATTGATTCGATCCGTAACAAAGGAGCGAATCTTAAATCATTGAAAGAGTAAGTGTAAGGGGAGTTTTATAGTAAGAGAAAATTCGGAAGCCCCTTTATAAATCACTAATCCATTGCAGAAATAGGCTTATTTTAATAGTATTTAATTATTTCAATTATTTATAAAAGGTATAAAAATATCTCGATTTTACCAATGTGCCACCCGTGTACGCTGAGTGGGTGGCACATTAAACTAAAATAATTGGTGATAAGATTTACAAGAAATGACAGACTCGCTAAATCATATTTAACACCTTTCAGTTTCTTCTTCAGTGAGCTCTCAGCACCGTAGTATTTTAGATTTATATAGTAATGTAGAATCTATTTAAATTTCTCCTTCAAATAATGATAAAGACCATTTTCATTATGGGGGTGTTCGGTGACGTCATCAGCTTCTAGTTTGATGCTTTCATGAGCATTTTTCATTGCTACAGCGTGTGTTGCAAGATCAAACATCGGCAGGTCATTTTCTGCATCTCCAACAGCCATCAGTTCTTTTGGCGAAAGATTATATTTATCAAGCAATAGTTGAATTCCTGTTGCCTTCGATACATTGTCAACCATTATTTCAACGTTGTGCAGGGAGGAGGATGATGTCGTGAACGTTTTCTCCATTTTTAACTGATTCAAATGATTTTTCCACTTATTTATTACCTCAGTATCCATGCTGAAAAAATAAACCTTTATAATGTCCTTATAAGTGAGCTCTTCTACCCACTCTATTTCATTTTCAAGCGCTTCTACACGTGAGTGATATTCATTAGTGGGTAGTGTCTTGCTTTTTTTCTTCTTTAATTCTGAATTAAAGGTTTGAAAATCACTTTTTAGCGCGAAACGTCTACCTTCCGCCGGGTGGAGTTCATAGTACATATTATTTGAACGAGCGTGTGATATTGCTTTATTAATCAAATCTGAATCCAGCGTATGTTGCACAATTTTGGTGTTCTCTTTATAGCAAATCATGCCGTTTGCCGTTACAATCCCGTCCACTTCAAAGTCGTCAGGCACAACATCTAGAATCTCTATCATGGTACGTCCGGTTGCTAAAAAAATATGATAATCTTTTAAACGCAAATCACCAATAAGTTGAATTAGTTTCGCATTAACTGTATTATGCGCATCGAGAAAAGTACCATCCATGTCCAGTGCGATTGCTCTAAGAGTCATAAGTATAACCTTCCTTTACTGTAAATCTTTTTGTCAATTATAAAAACAATACATGCAATACTTCACTAGCGTTGCATAAAATTTTCAAGTAAAAGTCAAGCAATAAATATTGTGTCAAGATTATGAATGATGGTAATTTTCACTATTAAAAGCCATAAAAAAACCTTATAATTAGGGTATGGTAGTCCTGTCCAAATCCCTAACTATAAGGAGAAGTCATGGACAATCATACCATAAAAACTGTATTCAAGGAATACATACATCCATTAGATTCGAAAGTTATCCAAAAAATGATTGATCACGCCGGGATAGACAAATATGTTAAAAAGCTGGATGTATTGACGTTTACCAGGCTTTTCATCTATGCCCAACTAAAAAGGCTGCCTAATTTACGGCGTGTAAGTGAAAACGTTAGTCGTAAAAAAACGGTACAAAGGCAAGTTGGGATTGAAAGTATCAGTAAATCCCAGCTTTCAAGAAAGTTTGGTGATATACCATCTGAGATATTCCAAGTTATCCTGCATCATTTGATTCAAAAGCTGCACCAAACACTTGGCCCCAAAAGGGCTGATAAGGCGCTTGGGAAAATTCATTTAATTGATTCATCAACGCTTTCCATGTGTCTCAGCCAATATGAATGGGCGGATTTTCGGGATACAAAATCCGGGGTAAAAATGCACACATCTGTTGTCTTTTGTGATGGTGAAGCCTACCCAAACGATATGATTATGACGCCCGCCAGACCGGCAGATGAAACACAGTTAGACGCCTTAATTGTACCGGATAAAGATGCACTTCACGTATTTGATCGAGGCTATTTCAACTTTGAAAAGTTTGATTTCTACTGTGCAAAAGGGATTCGATTTGTCACCAGAATTAAAACCAATACGGTTGTTCATGTGATAGAGGAGTTACCTGTTGAATCTTCTTCTCCGATCATCCGGGATGCCGTGGTGAAAATCGGAAAAATGAAACATCCTTTGCGCTTGATAGAAACATTGGATAGTGAAGGGAACAAAATTTCTATTGTGTGCAATGACGCTAAAATTAGTGCCCAGGAAATAAGTGATCTCTATCGAACACGCTGGCAAATTGAATTATTTTTCAAATGGTGCAAGCAGCATTTGGTTTTGAAAAAGCTTTATGGTAAGAGCCAAAACGCCGTATTCAACCAGATTTATATCGCCATGATTGTGTTCTGCTTAACCTTATTAATGAAGCACACCTTGGGATATAAAGGTACTTTACTGGAAATGCGGGACTGGATTTGTGATTGCTGGCACAAACAACTTGAAACACTTGCTTTTGAATTAGTCAAAGAACCAGACCGATCATCCAGCGGCCGTCGAAAACTGCAGCATCATCGTATCTTTGAACAAACCTTATCACAGTACGAATCGGGTGATGTCGATCATTTGAACGATCTAACTTATGATCCTGTCAACTAAATAACTGTAAAAAAATGGATGTAGGACTACCTTTAAAGCCCTATTGTCCTTTTTTCTTCAAAGTAGGTCGTATATATCCGAAAATTCAATCAATTATCACAGACCTTAAATTCAATTATTTGACTGAGCTATTATTTTTTTATGCAACGCTAGTGATCAATTTCCAATAGATGGGTATGGGATAAACTAAAAACTCGTAACAGAATAGGGATTATCAACCGAGTTATAATACCTTCCCCCTTTCCCGATGTTATTCGTCTCGTTTAAGCAAATAACCCGAATAAAGGTGAAAGATACGATTAATGAAGCTAAACGTGTTATTGGTGACTTTAATGATTACCGTTATACCTTAACGGATGATGTAGGTCAGTTAGAGCATTATATTGACACCATTCGGGAAAAAGTGCAAAATCTCAATTATCAGCGGAATTAGCCAAAGTCGTAGAAGGCAGTGGGTATGTTGATTGATCCATAAATAAAGGGTTATTTGTGTTATATCGTCATCAGAATTTACCTTTCTGGTACCATTTTAATTCGTTTACAAATAAGCGATTGTATTTGCTTATGGAAAAACTTATAGAATTGACAGAAAAACATGTGATCATCTGGAATAATTTTAAGGTAATGATTCACAAACTTTCCCGTCATTATCACTGCCATCCAACCGATGTGGATCTTTCTCAGGTCCGCCGGCAGCCTCAAAGAACGCCTGTGCAGCCCGTTGTGTATCAAAATCACTACAATCCCGATCCGTTCCATTCGGGTCATAACCTGATACAGTTGACAAATCTCCGGAATTGGAAGAATCTGATGTGGCGTTATCCTCCGATCCACTTGATTGAGAGGCAAATCCATCTGGTGTGACGTAACCTTTGATACTCCAAATTCCAATCTCATTATTGCGTGCATTCGCTTCTGCCTGCTGAAATGCCTCTTGATGGGTATATGGCGGATCATAAGCATACGCATATCGGGCTAATCCCTTTTTCAACAATTGTTTGTTGAAGTTGTGGCCATCGTGCCAGATATAACCTAACAGTCGATCGTAATTATCCCGTTTTGGCCCGTCAAATTCAATTTTGACGCTTTCGCCGGGGGTTAATGTGTCTTTGGCAAATTCGGAAGCCTCCGGTCCAAATGGCTGTACCGGCTTGGAAGGATGAACTGTCTCGGGCGTGTCTACCAAAAGCAAACGCACATCTTCGGTTGAACCATTGTAATTTACTTCAATTGTATCCCCGTCGACGACTTTGGAGATGGTTGCTTTTTCAGCATCTTCCGGAGCATTATTTTGCTGTGACTTTAGTATATCTGCCTCAGAATCAGATTTTTCCATTATATTTTTCTCTTTTTGGTTTACCTGTTCTTGATTCTGTTTTGTTTCACCAGCTTTCTCTGTCGTTTTTTTATCGTCGGTTTGTTGCGTTTGTTTTTCTTGCTGTATACCATTCGTCGATTGTGAGCTTACGTCGGCGCAGCCCAGCATAACAAAACTAAGCGTCATAATGACTGGTATTATTAGTATTCTTACGGTTCGGATTTTAAACTGTTCCGACAATTCGAGATTACCTCCCAACTACCTGAGATTGTAATATATCTTTATTCTAATCCAATAATTGTCATTTGTTAACCATTCTAGCATTCTTTTAACTCTGAAGATTCTAAGGAAAATTAAGAGGGTTTTGAAATTTGACAGAACAAAGCGTCGTTTTTATAGATAACTTTTTTAATTGCGATAATTCCATATTTATTTTAATATTTATTACAACAAATGTTGTGTCAAAGGGGGTTAAGGAAAATGAGAGTATACAATGTGGATTCAGCATTTGCTCTCTTAAAGAAATATAAAATCACTACTAATAAGGAAAGTGTACGTCGATGGCTGCGGCAAGGAAAAATAAAAGGAATTCCCCCTGTTTCACGGAAAGAAGGCTGGCAAATAATCGAAGCTGACTTAGTGTCATTCGTAAAAGAACGGATTCCGGAATTTAATACAACAAATTTTGTAACAGAAGCAATTAGTGAAGATGATATTAGAGCAAAAATGTGGTGGGAAATAGTTAAAAAAAATATATTTGAGGACTTTCTCGAAATCAAAAAATCGAGAGTGCGTGAATGTGTAAAACATAAAGGGTATTCAAAGGAATTTGAGATATATGTGTGGGAAAATTTAAAGAAAAACAAAAGAGGTTATAAGACCCCGAGAATTCCTTATTTACTGGATGCATTCCTATTTGATACCAAACGTCTTTTAATGGACCAAAGTTATGAAAATATAGAGGATAAGATACTGTTTTCACTTATTGAATATTTACGTGAGAAAAAAGTGAAAAAATAACATGGGTAATCCCCCCCCCATAACCATTTTCAATTGAAGTGGAGTCCCATTGTATCAATTTTGAAATGATATTATAAACATATTATATGTGATATTTTTGCAAGTTGAACTACTTTTATATACCCTACATACGTTTACAATACAATTATTGTTGTGATAAGACAATAGCGGTAAAATACACTAACAAAGTGGGTTACTTATCATATGCATGCAGACCCGCTGCACTTAATTCCACAGCATTTAAGGGAGGATTTTTCCGAAGAATACGGCATCCGCATCGAAGGGAGTCTGTCACCACTCAATGCGATGCGGCTGGAAAGAGAATATGATGGGCGGATTGAAGATGTCATGGTCGAGCGTATCTTTTTGTCCGAGGATAAGCGAACTGGTATTGGCACATTCAGCCCATCCGATCCGAAGTCACAGGATATTGCTGATTTAACCGGCAGTATCGACTTTTCGACAATTGCAGAATACGGCTCGGAGTCAGACCCGCGTGCCTACCGGTTTGACGGGGAGTTGAACAAAGCGAACCGCGGGATGATGGAATTTCAGGAAATGCTCAAGTGTGATGAAAAGTTTCTCTGGCACCTGCTGTCGCTCACCCAGGAGGGCAATTTCAAGGCCGGGCGGTTTGCGTTGATCAGCGCTGACGAACTCATCGTAGCGCATACTAACGAAGCAGAATACCGGTCGTTCATTGCCAACCAGAAAAATGAGGCGCTCCAATCACGGATCATCGTTATGCCGATCCCGTACAATTTGAAAGTGACTGAGGAAGAACACATTTATCAAAAAATGATTAATGAAAGTGATATGGCGCATGTGCATATTGCGCCGCACGCTTTGAGAGTTGCGGCGATTTTCTCGATTTTGACACGGCTGGAAGAATCGAAAAAACAAAGTGTCGATCTCGTGAAAAAAATGCGGCTTTATGATGGCGATAGTGTTGAAGGGTTTAATCAGGTGGATGTGGATGAGTTGAGGAAGGAATACCCGGATGAAGGGATGCGTGGTATTGACCCGCGTTATGTGATCAACCGGATTTCCTCAACCATTATTCGCAAAGAAACACCATCGATTAATGCGCTGGATGTCTTGCGTTCATTGAAGGATGGTCTCGAACAGCACCCGTCCATTTCTGATGAGGATAAGGAACGTTATTTGAATTATATCGCGGTTGCCAGACGCGAATACGATGACATTGCCAAAAAAGAGGTCCAGAAGGCATTCGTCTATTCGTATGAGGAATCGGCCAAGACGCTGATGGATAATTATTTGGACAATGTGGAGGCCTATTGCAACCAGACGAAGCTGCCTGATCCACTCACCGGCGAGGAAATGAATCCGGATGAGAAATTAATGCGCTCGATTGAGGAGCAGATCGGCATCTCGGAAAATGCGAAAAAAGCATTCAGAGAGGAAATCCTCATTCGCATTTCCGCTTATGCGCGTAAAGGGAAGCGCTTCGATTACAACTCGCATGAGCGCTTGCGGGAGGCGATCCAGAAGAAACTATTTGCCGATTTGAAAGACGTTGTCAAAATCACGACGTCTTCGCAAACACCGGATGAGTCCCAGCTG
Source organism: Lentibacillus salinarum (assembly GCF_042679865.1). Lineage (NCBI taxonomy): Bacteria > Bacillati > Bacillota > Bacilli > Caryophanales > Bacillaceae > Lentibacillus > Lentibacillus salinarum. The sequence continues at coordinate 276,619 of NZ_JBHTNH010000028.1, forward strand.
AAGAAAATCAATGACGTCATCGCCCGGTTGATCGACGAGTATGGCTATAACTCCGTGTCCGCCAACGAATTGCTAAGGTATGTCGGCAGCCTCCTCAACCGGTGATGGCTCACGAAACAACAAGACAGCCCAAATCTGTCTTGTTGTTTTTCTATACGAAGCAAATCAACACTGGTTGCATAAGCTGAAGAAACGAGCTTGTAGGTGATAGAAGCAAAAGATGCGACGTCATGGACGGCAAATGAAAGAATTCAAACGGGAGGGGAGAATGTGCAGGAAGAGGATAAAAGTTTCACGGTCTCACAGGAAAATTGGTCCCTCCACCGCAAAGGCTATCAGGATCAAAAGCGGCACATGGATAAGGTGAAAGACGCCATCCGGAACAACTTGCCCGATTTGATCAGTGAAGAAAATATTATTATGTCCAATGGCCAAGATGTCGTTAAAATCCCGATCCGCTCATTGGATGAATACAAAATCCGCTATAACCATGATAAATCGAAACATGTCGGCCAGGGGGACGGTGACAGTGAAGTCGGTGATGTGATCGCCCGTGACCCAAACGGGGATCAGGGAAGCGGTTCCGGTCAAGGAAAAAAAGCAGGCGATCAGCCAGGAAGCGATTACTACGAAGCAGAAGTATCGATGGCGGAACTGGAAGAAGCGCTTTTCAAGGAGCTGGAACTGCCTGACCTAAAGCAAAAAGAAGCAGCTGACATGACGACCGACCATATTGAATTCAATGACGTCCGCAAAAAAGGGCTGATGGGGAACGTTGATAAAAAGCGCACCATTTTAACAGCACTGAAACGAAACGCCATCAAAGGAAAACCGCAAATCGCCCCGATTGACAATGATGATTTGCGTTTCAAAACGTGGAATGATGTTGAGAAACCGGAGTCACGCGCTGTCATTCTGGCCATGATGGACACGAGTGCATCGATGGGAACTTTTGAGAAATATCTGGCCCGCAGTTTCTTTTTCTGGATGCTCCGTTTTTTGCGCACGAAATATGAAAGCGTGGAAATCGCCTTTATTGCGCATCATACTGAGGCAAAAGTGGTGTCAGAAGAAGCGTTTTTTTCCAAGGGGGAAAGTGGCGGTACGATTTGTTCATCCGCCTATCAGAAGGCATTGGACTTGATTGAGGATGAATATAGCCCGGCCCGGTACAACATTTATCCATTCCACTTTTCTGATGGGGAAAACATTACGTCCGATAACCCGAAATGCATCCGGCTGGTGAATGAGATTATGGCTGTTTCTAACATGTTCGGCTATGCTGAGGTGAATATGTATCAGCGTCAGTCAACGCTGATGCGGGCGTATAAAGAACTGGAAGATTCGAAATTCCGGCATCATATTTTAAAAGGTAAAGCGGATGTTTATCACGCGTTAAAGACATTTTTCCAAAGAGAAGCAGCCAGAATCTGAAACCTCCGCACCCGGCGGGGGTTTTTCGTGTCAGAGGTGCGCACATCCCGTCCGCTCGCCTATCGATAGCAAGCTACAGCGAATTCGGATCAAACAACAGCGAATCTTGGCTGATCTACCGCGCGCAAACTCCCTATAAATTCTAACAGTCACACGTGCAAATATAGATCATTCTTTCTGGATTTTGTACACGCCGCGGGAGGTGCTGAGCAAAAACTGCTGCCCGTCAAATTCGTACAACGTATTGTCTTCCAGCGGTATTTCATAAACAGATGACGGGAGCGGCTGGGTATCGCTGGCATCGGTTTCAATTGTGCCTATCCCATTTAAGTGCAGCGCATGCATCGGTTCATAGTCGTCGATCCGGCGTGTGTTGCGCTCATACGAAATAGCCTGGAGTGTCATCAGTGTCTCATCCAAGTCATCCAATTCATGCTTGGAAATTTTAATGGCCTCACCATTCCATTGCTGCAATAAGTCATTGAATTCTTCCACCGTTAAAAATGTTACGTCCATGTTGATCCCTCCTGTCCATAGAATGAGCATTATCATCATGAACATACAGGAAGTGATCGTGGTAATTTTTACAGCTGTCAGGCGAACCAAGGCAGCACGAAAAAAAACTGCCTCAGTCCTGAGACAGCTTTCCAGCTTAAATAACCCCCTGCGCCATCATCGCATCAGCAACTTTCATAAAGCCTGCGATATTGGCACCGGCAACCAGATTGCCAGGTGTGCCATAATCCGAAGAGGCCTGCATACTGTTTTGATAAATAGTTTTCATGATGTCCTGTAGTCTGGCATCGACTTTTTCAAATGACCACATCAGCTTGCCACTGTTTTGAGCCATTTCCAAAGCAGAAACGGCTACCCCGCCGGCATTGGCTGCTTTGCCCGGGGCAAACAGGATATCATTATCCAAAAACGCATTAATCGCTTCATTCGTTGATGGCATGTTAGCCCCCTCACCAACAGCTTTCACGCCGTTAGCAAGCAATGTTTTGGCGGTTTCCTCGTCGATTTCATTCTGAGTCGCACACGGTAAGGCGATATCACATGGAATCGACCAAATTTGACTGCAGTCTTCCAAGTATTGGGCATTTGGATGCTTGTCGAGATAGGCGCTGATCCGTTCGTTACCGGTTTCCTTCAGTTCTTTGACGGTATCCAGATCAATACCGTTTTCATCGTAAATGCAACCGTCTGAATCACTGCATGCCACGACCCTTGCCCCGAATTCCATTGCTTTATCCATCGTATAAATGGACACATTGCCAGAACCGGATACGACGACGGTACTGCCGTTAAAGTCGAGGGCGTTATCTTTTAGCATTTCCTGGACAAAGTAAACAAGTCCATACCCTGTCGCTTCCTTGCGTGCCAGGCTGCCGCCATATTCGAGTCCTTTTCCGGTTAGCACACCGGCTTCAAAGGCACCGCGAAGTTTTTTGTATTGGCCGAACATATAGCCAATTTCCCTGGCACTGACACCAACATCACCGGCTGGTACATCGGTATCCGGTCCAATGTGCTGGTACAGCTCTGTCATGAAACTTTGGCAGAACCGCATGATCTCCATATCTGATTTAGCTTTTGGATCGAAATCCGATCCGCCTTTTCCACCGCCGATTGGCTGCCCAGTCAGGGAGTTTTTGAAAATTTGCTCGAACCCTAAAAATTTCACGATGCTGGCATTAACGGACGGATGGAAGCGTAATCCACCTTTATACGGACCGAGTGCACTATTAAATTGTACACGGTAGCCGCGGTTGACCTGTACCTTTCCCTGATCATCCACCCACGGAATGCGGAACGAAATCACTTTTTCCGGTTCCAGAAGTCGTTCAAGTATACCGGATTCCATGTATTGTGGCTGGTGGGCTAATACTGGGACGAGGGAGTCGACTATTTCTTTAACAGCCTGCAGGAATTCAGTCTCATGAGGATTACGCTTTTCAGTGGCATGATAGACATTCTTCACATATTGGTTCGCTGCTTGTTCGTCTGAACGTAACGTTGTCTCGATTGTATTCATTGGTCATCCCCTTTCGTATAAATTTTAAAATGCTTCGATAAATTTAATGTAATAGTATTATTTTACACGAAATGGATGATAAATACAAGAATACTGAAAATTTTAAAGGGATTGATTATTTGAAAACGCTTTAATCAGCCGCATAATAGGAAAGAAAACCAATTGACAATTTTATGAATTATCGTTAAATATAAACAAACCTTCATTTTTTTGTCGTTTTTTTTCTGAAACTGAAATAACCAACATCAAATCTCGAAGCAAGCTTATATTGGTCAAATTTTTCCCTCTCGTGTCATAAGCTATAAAAAGCACACTTGGAGGGATCATTTGATGGAGACACAAACGCTGAATCGGGCGATTGATGACATTACGGAAATAGCGACCGGCTTCGGACTCGACTTTTACCCGATGCGCTATGAAATATGCCCGGCTGATATCATTTATACATTCGGCGCATACGGCATGCCGACACGATTTTCCCACTGGAGTTTCGGAAAACAGTTCCATAAAATGAAAACACATTATGACCTCGGACTGAGTCAGATTTATGAACTCGTCATCAATTCTAATCCGTGCTACGCCTTCCTGCTGGATACCAATCGTCTGATCCAAAATAAACTGATTGTTGCACATGTCCTGGCACATTGTGACTTTTTTAAAAACAATAGGCGCTTTGCCAATACAAGACGCGATATGGTGGAGAGCATGACAGCAACGGCCGAGCGAATTGAAAGCTATGAGATGATCTACGGGCGTGACGAAGTGGAACGCTTTCTGGATGCGATCCTGTCGATTCAGGAACATATCGATCCGTCGCTCGTCCGGCCTGAACGTGCTCTCGATGCGGCGGACGAGGCAGCGAATGAGCAGGACCAGCCGGCCGTGAAGACGACGCCATATGATGATTTATGGCAGCTGGATGAGCGGAATCGGGCGCAGCAGCTGCAGCTAGTCAAAAAGCAGCCAAAAAAATTCCCGCCACAGCCGGAAAAAGACCTGTTATTGTTTATCGAGGAAAATAGCCGGGAGCTCGCGGATTGGCAGCGCGACATTTTGACGATGATGCGCGAGGAAATGCTCTATTTCTGGCCGCAGTTGGAAACAAAAATCATGAATGAAGGCTGGGCATCCTATTGGCATCAGCGGATATTAAGGGAGATGGATCTGACTGCCGATGAAGCCATTGAATTTGCCTCCCTGAATGCAAGTGTTGTCCAGCCATCGAAGCAGCAGATTAATCCGTATTACCTCGGGCTGAAAATTTATGAAGATATTGAAGCACGCTTCAACAATCCAACAGAAGAAATGCGCGAGCTGGGGGTGGAGCCAGGAACGGGAAGGGAAAAAATCTTTGAAGTACGCGAGATTGAGTCCGACCTGTCATTCATCCGGAATTATTTGACGAAAGATCTGGTGAACCAGGAGGACATGTACCTATTCGAAAAACAGGGCAGCAACTACACGATCACCGATAAGGATTATGAAAATGTTCGTGATCAGCTTGTCTCGATGCGGGTGAACGGCGGCTTTCCGTATATTACGGTGGAGAACGGCGACTACATGCGGAATGGCGAGTTATATTTGCAGCACGGGTTTGAAGGCATTGAGCTTGACCTACATTACCTGGAAAATGTCCTGCCGTATATTTATCAATTATGGGGCCGGAACGTCCATCTGGAAACGGTTGTGGAAGATAAACCGGTATTGTTTTCCTACGATGGGAGCAGGGTGAAGCGGAAGTTGTTATAGGTAGGGGCGTCAAGGTCCTAAGATATTTTGCTTCAAAAAATAAATCGGCAACTGTCCGGATGATTTGGGCAGTTGCCCTAAATGACTCTTGTTATTTGGTAAAGATGATCTGACGATACGATGAATCATCATATAGGGGCAAAGAGGGTCAGCCAGCAAGAAAGAAAATGAAAAACAGTCCAAAATGGCTTAATTCGTCCACTGTCCCGCATCTTTCCCTATTCGCATAGGCTATTACCATCATGTGATAAGGGATGTGATCAAGTGGGACTATTCATCAACCATAACGAACACCCCGGTGTCTTTAAAAACAACGAGACCATCCTCGAACCCCATCAGGGATACTATCATAAAGATAACTTCGCCGACATGATCCACGAGCAAAAAGAAATAAATCAAACACTGTCCAACGCTTTTCGTGAATTAAAAACGCTTTATCATCGGGAACAGCATAATAACGCCAGCAAATGGAAACGTATTGGTGATCAGCTGCAGGCACTGCGGGAGCGCGAACGAGAACAGGCGTCGTTTGAACGAGAGGCGATGGAATGGCTGGCAACGCTTGATCAAAACAACCAACAGCTGCAGCATATTATCGAACATGACGATACGATGAAAAAAGACGTTGCCGAACGGGTTGAGAAGCTGAGTTCTGCCAGTGAGCTAATCGTGAAGCGTCTGGGAGCTTACGAAGCGGCCAATCAGGATATCATCCGGCAGATCAATGCGCTTGCTGACATGAATCAATCAATAACAAATCAGCTTACTGAACGCGATCAATGGCAGGACGACATGATCGCCCGGTTGGAAAATCAGGAAGCCTTAATGGAAAAAGTTCACCGGCAAATCAGCGAATTCCGCGCCATCCTGTTTGAGCGGAGCAGTTATCTCGCCGAAAAAATCGAGGACAGCTACAACCTTACCTCCTCGTATGTTTACAAGCTGGTGAGCGGATCCGATAAGCCAATGACGCTGTACATGGACCAGCGGAAGGCCGGGAGTGACAATCGGCGCGAATAAAACAGTGATATGGCGATACTGGATTGGGTATCGTCATTTTTGTAACGTCAAAAATTAATTTTTACGGATGACCTTATAAGAAAAGCTTAGGTACGCGTTATAAGACGAGGTGAATGCCAAACTTTTTTGATGTTAGTTATGTTGAATTTATTGAATATGTTGAGTTTTAATAGTGAACAATAATGAGAAAGGAGGTCATTCAAATGACAACCACTGTGAACCGTGAACAAGAAACGCTATGGGATACCGTTAAGTATTTCACGCAGCTGGAGGATGCAAATAAAGCTGAAACACTCTTAAGAACAACACTTGAAAAATCAATGAGGCTCATGAACATTTACACGCCGATTATTTCAGATTTGCGTTTTTCTATTCCGGATGAAAAGCATTTGGATCAATTAAGACACCTTGATATGGCTATACGAAAGAAAATTTCAACATCGAGTTACGAACAGACATTCGAAGAACTACTGGATTATATTCAAATGATCAGCGAAATGACCGAAGACGCTCAAGACACAAATAAGAAAATGGTAGCGTCTATTCTAGCAAAAAAGACAAAACAAAAGGTGCGCCTTAGAAAAACTGTTCATTCACCATTGGATAAAATAAGCCCAGCAGAAGTAAAAAAAGAAAGTAATCATCCATATTATACAACCAGTGAAGCTGCTCACAAGTTGGGTCTCAGCGACCAAACCGTACGGAGAATGTGTGAAAGTGGTAAGTTCAACGGCGCTTATCGATCAGAAGGTGGCCATTGGCGAATTCCGGAAGATAACTTTATTACAACGAAAGAGCAGGATCAAAAGGTTGATAAGCTTTTCAAACAGCTCGATAGAAAAAATAGAGAAGCGGGGGGCGTCAATGAGTTTGACCTTTAATGAAAAAAGTCCCCATCTGCTTGATAATGGTTTACCCTAAATTAAACATCTTCAACATCCTTCTCTACGTTCAATATTACTATTTTTTATAAGGCTTTATGGTGATGTTTTGGTTTGAACAGAATTCAAACGCTTTTTAGCCGAAATCGTTTCACCGGTAACCGGTTTGTGATTTACTGCCTTGGCGAGTCCATAAACGGGCATGTTCCCATAAATCGCTTCATAATGCCCTTTTGGCAAGACGTAGGTTTCATGGTAGATCCCGACCGCATCGGTATCGCCGATTTTTCGGTTGAAGTTTTTCCACGCGCTCAGGTGCTTCTGTCCCTTTGAATAGGCAAGCAAATCTTCCTGGGATCGCCAGTAGGAAATCATAACGGTTGTGCGAAGTCCGAAAAAGTTTTCCATCGAAAGAAAACCAAGCTCCTCTTTATTTTCGTATAACTCCCTGATCATCCCCGGCATCGCGGTAAACACCGGCAGCCATTGTCTTATGGCAAGTCGTTTGTTGATGCGCATGCCAATGATAAACACAACAAGATCCTGGTCGTTTTCGGTCGTATACCGGCCTTCATAAATGGATTTTCCCATCATATTTCCTCCCAGTCGTTTAGTTTTTGAATTGTATCGCTGCACCAATCAACTGCAGCTGCTGTCACCCGTTTTCCATAGTCCAGTGTAAAAAGCCAATACGGTGCGTCCTTCTCCTCGTGCAATTGAGAGACAATCATCTGTTCAATCGTTTCGTACGTATGATAATGCGCTTGAAGTTTTTGTTTATATGCTTCCAGATGGGCAATGGTATGATCATGAGGTTGATGGCGGCTAAAAAACAGTTTTAGCAGCACATTGTTTTTTTCCACGGGTATAGCATCGATCGGGCTTTGAAGCCATTCGCGCAGTTCTGCTTCGCCTTTCGATGTAATAAAATATTCCTTCTTATGTGGCTTCCCTTCCTGTGACGTCTCCTCAACCGTAGCTAAATCATCTTGCACCAGCTGCTTTAACGTCGGATAAATCTGGCCATAGCTGATTTTCCAAAAATGGTTCAGGCTCTGGTCAATCATTTGTTTGATCGCGTAACCTGAATGGCAACCGATTGTGAGCAGTCCGAGTATGGCGTATGTTGTATGGTTATATCCCTTCATTGGCTTTCACCCTATCAATATGATATATATCAATTGGATATAGTATACATGAAGCGATTAAAATTGTAAATAAGATTTTGATAATACGTGCCAGATAAAGTGAAGCTGTTTTTGTACCGGATTTTTGGTAAACTGACAAAAAATGCAATGAAAAAGGATGTTCAACTCGTGAAAATATCGATCATCGCCGTCGGAAAATTAAAGGAAAAATACTTCAAACAAGGGATCGACGAATACTTGAAGCGGCTCGGCCCCTATGCGAAGGTCCAGATCGTGGAAGTGGCTGACGAAAGAGCGCCGGAAAACATGAGTGACGCCGACATGCAGGCGGTGAAGCGAAAAGAAGGCGAGCGTATTTTATCGCATATCAGCCAAGATACGTATGTCATCACACTGGAGATTGACGGAAAAATGCTCAGCTCCGAACAATTCGCCGCACGGCTGGACGAGCTCGCCATCCATGGCAAAAGCAAAATCGCCTTTGTCATTGGCGGGTCCGTCGGGATAAGCGAAGCGGTGCAAAAGCGCAGCGATTTGGCACTGTCGTTTTCTAAGCTGACATTTCCTCATCAGATGATGCGGATGATACTGCTGGAACAGGTTTACCGGGCTTTCAGGATTATGAGGGGGGAACCGTACCATAAATAGTCTAAACGGTAACGCCCGAGCGGCAGTCGTCAGCGTCTGTTCCGTCGAATAGAGCTGATCTAAACGCCGAAGCGGCTCGCGGAATCGTCCGCACCGTCGAATAGAGCGCCTCTAAACGCCCGAACGGCCCCCGAAATCGTCTGTTCCGTCGAATAGAGCGCCTCTAAACGCCGAAACGGCTCGTGAAATTGTCCGCACCGTCGAATAGAGCGCCTCTAAACGCCCGAACGGCTCGTGAAATTGCCCGCACCGTCGAATAGAGCGCTTCTAAACGCCGAAACGGCTCGCGAAATCGTCCCGCACCGTCGAATAGAGCGCCTCTAAACGCCGAAGCGGATCGCGGAATCGTCCACAACGTCGGATAGAGCGCCTCTAAACGCCGAAACGGCTCGTGAAATTGTCCGCACCGTCGAATAGAGCGCTTCTAAACGCCCGAACGGCTCCCAGCACCTCCCAGAGCGTCCGATAATAGCGACCCCGCATCCTCAATTCGTCGGTAAAATCGGTGCCCACCCCATGCCGTTCCCAAAACCACGGCCCTATGCCTCCGGTTATTCATAATAAGCCCACCGCTTTGAGCCAATTTTCGTGTAGTGATCCTCTAATATTTTCCTAATCCGCTTATTGGAATCCACGACTCGGCACCATTCCCGAATAACAGCTGTTGTCATGCTTTTTTCCGGAAATAACAGCTTGAATTCCTCGACACCCCGCACGACAGCTTCGGCAAGCGCTTCCTTGTGCTCGCATTCCTTGCAAACGAGTTTTCTCCCTTCAACGCTGGTGGAGAAGGAACCGCAGGCTGCGCACGTTATGCCTTTTCGCAAATCATCATAGTGATAAGACTGCAGCTGCTGATAAGGCGATTCCTTGATGTGAAGCGAGATCAATTTATCTGCTAATCGCTTGTGCTTTTCATTAAGTTTGGAAGATGTTGCATTTAATTGACGCAAGTAGTTTTTTATCTGGGTTGGGAAAATAATTGGCTTTCTGAGAGGTGCCTGGTATAACGTAAATTCTGGGTTGATAAAGACAACGGAGGATTCAATTGGAAGATGAATGGCATGCTTGGAGAGTAACTGCCGGAGCAATGATTCACTTCTTCCTAACTGGTGCAGCGGGTTGATGATTTCATAGTGAGGCAGCTTGAAAAATTTATCCGCCTCGTAAGAATAATCCCCTTCATAATTTTTCACTTCAAACAAGTAAATCGTCTTGGATGTGATGAGCAGCGAATCAATTTGAAAGAGGGTGTTATTGGCGCTTAGCAGCAGGTCATTTAGTACGAGGCAGTCGCATTGTAGCTTTTCGGTCAAGGTATCAAAGAGGACCTCCCCTTCAAAGCCTCTGCTCAGATTTAAAAAATGTTGCTTGCCCTTTTCACATAAAGCCATTCGCGTGTTCAGGGAGCTTAATATTTGCAATTCAGCCGTTTTCGTACGCGATTTATAAGGCATGTCCCACATCCTTTCTTAGTTTCTTACGATTATACTAAATACAGGGGGATTTTCCCAGCATGGATATCGGTATCGCGCACGCAAAATAAATAAATATTTTAATCTGTTGATAAGAGTGGTAAACTATTATAAGAGTATATTGAATCGTAAGACATGTTGCTTTTGACGCATTAGCACATGCGCAGGAGCGGCTTACATCCTTTCAGCAAAACATACGATATAAGGAAGGTAAATTATGCGTAGCAGACATACCACAACAGACGTTATCCTGATTGGCGCAGGAGTCATGAGTGCAACATTGGGATCACTATTAAAAGAATTGGCACCAGATTGGAACATTACCGTTTTTGAGAAACTCGAAAACCCGGGAGAAGAGAGCTCCAACGTATGGAATAATGCCGGGACGGGGCATTCTGCACTGTGCGAGCTTAATTACACGCCTGAACAACCGGACGGATCGATTGATACCAGCAAAGCGCTGAATATTAATGAAAAGTTTCAGGTATCAAAGCAGCTTTGGTCCTATCTTGTGAACAGTAAACTGATTGAGAACCCGCAGGACTTTATCATGCCATTGCCCCATATGAGTTTAGTCCACGGGGAAAATAATGTCCGGTTTTTGAAAAAGCGGTTTGAAGCGCTGACAGAAAACCCGTTGTTCCAGGGGATGGAATTTTCTGATGATCCGGAAACACTAAAGGAATGGATGCCGCTGATCATGGATGAGCGGACAGTCGATCAGCCAATGGCAGCGACAAAAGTTGATTCCGGAACAGATGTCAATTTTGGGGCGCTCACACGTAAATTGCTGGCGCATTTGGCGAACCAAAATGTGACGATCAACTATAATCATACGGTGGATGATATCCAGCGGACTGAGGATGGCTCATGGGAAGTAAAGGTGCGGAATTTCGAACGAAGCACGCTTCAAACCCATACGTCCAATTTTGTCTTTATCGGTGCCGGCGGAGGAGCACTGCCATTACTGCAAAAAACCGGTATTCCGGAAAGCAAACATGTCGGTGGCTTTCCGGTAAGTGGACTCTTCCTTGTTTGTGACAATCCGGAAGTCGTGGAGAAGCACCACGCCAAAGTTTACGGCAAAGCCCCGGTCGGCGCGCCGCCCATGTCAGTGCCGCATCTGGATACTCGCTATATTGACGGCCGAAAAACATTGCTGTTCGGACCGTTTGCCGGCTTCTCGCCAAAATTCCTGAAGACCGGTTCCAACTTGGATTTACTGGGCTCGGTCAAACCGAATAATGTCTTCACCATGTTAGCAGCGGGTGCCAAGAACGTGCCATTAACTAAGTACCTAATGGAGCAGTTGATGCTGTCGAAAGAACAATATATCGAGGAACTGCGTGAATTTGTTCCGGATGCCAACAGCGAGGATTGGGATGTGGTAACAGCGGGCCAGCGTGTCCAGGTTATTAAAGATACGGACGCGAGCGGCAGAGGCACCCTTCAATTCGGAACGGAAGTGGTCAATGCCACCGATGGATCAATCGCCGCACTACTCGGTGCTTCACCGGGCGCTTCCACGGCAGTTTCCATCATGCTGGAGGTCATCGAGAAATGCTTCCCGCAGTATGTAGACGAATGGACGCCAAAGATCAAAGAAATGATCCCGTCGTATGGCGTGTCACTGAAGGACCACCCGGAACTGGCCCGTGACATTCATTCGACAACAGCAAAGGCACTTGGGCTGGTGGATGAAAACCAGGCAAATCCGGTATAATTGAACGACCTCTTAAAGGAAGCATCGTTTGCCGCTTTAGCAAATGCATGCTTCTTTTTGTTTTTTACATATGTCTGATACGGAGTCCTGAAGACGGGGGTAATACAGTTGCCGGAGAATGGGAATAGGCCGCCGGATAGACTTGCAAAGCGGCCGGTTTATAAATAAAATCAGCTGAATATGGCAAAAACTGGCCGGATGACACCCCGTGGCAAAAGGGAAGGCTGGTGCGACACATTTTGCCAGTGTTTCTATATGGGGTACGATGATTGTGGGATAATTGTCATGCCCCCTACCATTCTACTCAAAATTTTTGTACGCTAAAGGTGTCATCTCTAATAAAAGGAGCAATACATCATGAATCCTGCACAGTTATACCAGCAAAAACATCGCACAAAAGAAGGCTCCACCGCGTTTATTCAACCGAAATCCGATATCATCACGCCGATTTTGGCCGGGGAACCGAATGCCTTGAGAAAACAGCTGGAAACGTACGATGGGCTCCAGGGTAATCGTCTGTTTCAAATGTTCACCACCCGTGACGTACTGGACGTGGATCCGGACAAGCTGAAAATCATCAGCATGTTTATGGGAGTAGCGGAACGAAAGGCATTTAAGGAAGGCAAAATCGATCTGTTGCCAAACCATTTTTCTGACGTACCGAAGCTCCTGCGGCAAATTGCCCGGAAGCCAGTGCTCATGGCCGTCGCCTCGCCAATGGATGAGAATGGCTATTTTTCACTCGGGACGAATGCCGATCATATAACAGCGATGCTGCCACATGCCGACACGGTATTGCTGGAAGTGAATGAATACATGCCGCGCACATACGGGGAGAACCAGATTCATATTTCTGAGGTCAGCGCGTTGATTGAGCATCATCAGCCGATTCCGGAAGCACCCGCCGCACCGCAATCGGAAAAGGACAAGCTGATCGGTGACCATGTCGCGGGGCTCATTGACAACGGGGATACACTCCAGATCGGCTTTGGGTCGATTCCGAATGCGATAATCGACAATCTGAAGCACTACCGGAATCTGAGCATTCATACGGAAATGATCCCGGAAAAAATCATAGCGCTGTACGAGAGCGGCGCTGTGACGAACGAAAACAACCCGTTTAAACCCGGCAAAATGACCGCGACCTTCGCTTATGGTACTCGGAAACTTTATGATTTTATGCATGAAAACGACGCGATTTATATGCTACCGGTGAACAAAACGAACGATGTCGGCCGCTTGCAGGCAGCGAACAATCTGGTGACGATCAACGCCGGTGTAGAGGTCGATTTCCTCGGCCAAGTCAACTCGGAAATGGTCGGTGGCACGTACTGGTCATCGACAGGCGGACAAGCGGATTTTCAATTGGCTTCCCACCTGTCAGATGGTGGCAGGGGCGTGATTTGCCTGCACTCAACGGCTAAGGGTGATTCGATTTCCAAAATTGTACCGACACTGCAGCCAGGCACGCCTGTCACCACATCCAAAAATGATGTGGATTATATCGTCACCGAGTATGGCATTGCACGACTCCGCGGGAAGACCATCCGGGAGCGAACGAAAGCATTGATTGACATCGCTCATCCAGGATTCAGGGATGAGCTGACATTTGCGGCGAAGAGGATGGGGTATTTATAGATGACATTTAATTTTCTGATGCTTGAACTACGAAAGATGAACTGGCGGGAATATCTTCAATCCAACAATCCGGCTGCGGCGGCTCTATTATATACAGCAGAAGAAAGAATACAGGTTCGAGGCGTTAAATATGACTGAAAAGGTGAAATACGTTACTAGCGTATAAGTATGAATGGTATCATAGACATATCAAGTCTAGTAAAAGGGGAAACTGGATGATTTTCACGAAAAAAAGAACCGCAATAGCTGGCGTTGCACTCCTTCTCTTATTAGCAGCAGCCGCGTTGATTTATTACTATTTTTATTACGAGGAAGACTTAAACAAACCCCTGCCAATGACCGTCACGGTTGATACGGATGATCAGGAACCGGAAGACATCGCCTATCGCTTCTGGTTTGATTATATGAATCAGTACAAGGGGGACGATGTGAGCTCGTGGAAACGACTGACTGACGTACGCTACAACGATTTTCAATTACTGGCAGGAGACGAAAGGGAATTTGCTGTTGAGGTAACATTCTGGGCACAATTGGAAAAGGGAAATTGGTCCACCCATCACAGCTGGGGGGACGTACAAGATGACGGAACGGTAAAAAATATCCAATGGACGTTCCGGATTAAAAAGACAGGCGAAAACGACTATACGCTACTCAGGATTGATGATATATCCAATGCCATCGGTGACTTGTCTCCGGTTGAAGATACCTATCAAAAAGAAGCGGGAATCGATGTGCCTAATGAGGACAATCGCTACCGGATAGGGAACGACACACTCGAAGTCACCTATGATAACGGCGACAATTGGACGGAGGTACCGGTAGACATCAATGAGTTCTTTGAAGGCGATTATAACGGGCCAAAAAATGAATTGATTGAAGACAGCTACATGATTACGCCGGAAAGGACAGCTTTCGTGGTTGGCGGCCATCAAGGTGTAAGCGTGCTTCAATCAACGGATCAGGGCGAAACATGGGAGACATCATCAGTTTCCAGTCCATTCCAGGCGGTACGGATGCGCCTTCTTGATTTTGTTTCCGAGAACAACGGCTTTTTGATTCTAACCGGGGGTCGAACGATGAGTTGGGAAGGCAATATGATTTTTAAAACCAACGATGGCGGCACAACGTGGGAAGAAGTCGGGAGCGTACCGTCAGAACGGCAGGTAACGAGCGGCGGATTTATCGATGAAGAGGTTGGATTCGTGTCGTTCGGGTCGATTACCAGAAATGATCATCCGGCAGTGCCTGACTTGTACAGAACAGCAGACGGTGGCAACACATGGAACCGCGTTGACGTACCCATTCCGGCTGAGTATGAGGGCATTTTCACCGTTACGGAAATTCCAACATTTGACGGATCTCAGGGTACAATGCTTGTAAACCAAGGCCCAAATGGCGATTACCAAGGTGGGAATGTGAAGGCGAGATTTGTAACCGTAGATGATGGCGAAACATGGTCATTTGCCAATTTGGTTGATCCGGATGATGTGATTGAAAGGTGAGTAGTGAGTTGCTTTGAGGGAAAGCTCGTACTAACCCCTTGTTGTTATTTTCACTGGCATTACACTGTTATTTCGCTTACCATGGAAACAACTTACGATAAAACTTGCTTATACAAAGGAGACGATCCCATGACTCGTGTGAATAAACAAATCATCCTGGCTAAACGGCCACAGGGCATGCCGGATAACAATACGTTCCAATTTGTGAAAAAAGATGTTGCGGACGTTAAGGATGGCCAGATTCTTATCAAAACGCTGTATGTGTCCGTCGATCCGTATATGCGCGGCCGAATGGAGAATGTGGAATCCTACGTTGAACCGTTTAAACTCAATGAGGTAATCGATGGCGGTTCCATTGGCGAGGTCATCGAATCCAAATCAGACCGGTTCAAAGAAGGCGATGTCGTGACGGGTATGTTCGGCTGGCAGGAATACTATGTCGCCGGCGAAAATGAAGTCCGCCCAATCGATCCGTCAATCGCGCCGATCACCACTCATCTCGGCATACTGGGCATGACCGGCTTGACTGCCTATTTTGGCCTGCTTGATATCGGCAAACCAAAAGAAGGCGAGACCATCGTCATTTCAGGTGCTGCTGGCTCGGTCGGCTCCACTGTCGGACAAATCGCTAAAATCAAAGGCACACGCGTCGTCGGCATCGCCGGTTCCGA
Organism: Lentibacillus salinarum; assembly: GCF_042679865.1. NCBI lineage: Bacteria > Bacillati > Bacillota > Bacilli > Caryophanales > Bacillaceae > Lentibacillus > Lentibacillus salinarum. Next base: position 292,543 of record NZ_JBHTNH010000028.1, read on the forward strand.
TGAAAAAATCAGTTACTTGAAAGACGAACTGAACTTTGATGAAGGCATCAATTACCGGACAACGGATGATATAAAAAGCGACTTGCAGCGCGCCTGTCCTGACGGTATTGATGTGTACTTCGATAACGTCGGCGGGGAGATATCAGATGCTGTCATGACGCAATTGAATCGCTACGCACGCATACCAATATGCGGTGCTATATCCACTTACAACATGGAAGAAACAGACATCGGCCCGCGCGTGCAGCAGACCCTCATTAAGAAAAGCGCCCTAATGCAAGGTTTCACGGTCGGCAATTACTCCGATCGCTTCAAAGAAGGCGCCCAGCAGCTAGGCCAATGGCTGCAGGAAGGTAAACTGACCTACCGCGAAACCATCCGTGAAGGCTTTGACAATATCCCTGATGCCTTCCTGGATCTGTTTAGAGGGAAGAACATTGGGAAGCTGTTGGTGAAGGTGGCTAACAGGCAATACGGATAAGGTGGAGAAAGGAGATTGAGTTGATGCTCAGTCTCCTTTTATAAAACCTTTAAAACATTCAACCCAATTGAAAAAGTGTGAAAGCAAGTCAATAAATCCTATGGTACAATATGTCTGATCATACGATTTTAAATAAGGTTTCTGGAAATGATATACAAATGGTTATTGGAAATATGAGTACTGTGAAGGAGCTTACACATACTATGATGGATGTTCCTTGTAAATGTGGCGGATATGCGAAGCACCAAATTGGTGATGTCGAACATGTTATTGGATCAAAAAAGATAATTATAAAAAATGTTCCTCATTACTACTGTGAATTTTGTGGAACTGCTTCATATGGTACTGATGTGAATGTTTCCGACCTTTTAAAAGAAGCTTACTCTAAAAACTTGAACGAAATTTCTTATCAATAAATATTATTTATGATCGGACAGGCAAAACGGATTAACCATACAAAAGGAGATTGAGGTGATTCTCAATCTCCTTTTGTATGGTTAAATATTATTCTCATTGAAAGTAATCAAGACGATGTCGCTCGTGCCCTATTTTTGATATATTAGTACTGTTAATGAACATAAGGGAGAGAGTTTAATGACAAGATGGTGGATGATCAGGGCCGGCGATAATAACGAGTTAATACCTATATGGCTGGAACAGGGGATTGCTTCAATCGGATGGCCGCAATTGGGAAATCCAAAGGACTATTCGGATAAGGCAGACCTAAAGGGGAAGGCAGACGCTGTCTTTAGTGATGAAAACCCTCGTTCGCGTTCGAGTTGGGTTAATCAGGTGTGGCGATTTAGTCATCAAATACATAAGGACGACCGCGTGATTACGTATTCGAAAGAGAAGCGGGAGTATTTAATCGGAACAGTACAAGAAAGTCATTTTTTTGATAGAAATACTGGCGATACGAAATATCCGAACCATATTCGGATTTCATGGGAGCGTAAGCGCATCCCCAGAGATTCCCTACCGCAAAGAGCCAAAAACAGCCTGGGCTCTACCCTGACAGTGTTCAGGGTTGATGAATGGGGCGATACATTTGAACAACTTCTAATGGACCCTCATGCCGGGGAATTCGTAGAAACGAAAGACGATGAGCAAGAAAGTGATTCCATAAAAGACCTTGAAGGCATTGCACAAGGATTGATAGAAGATAAGATCGATCGTCTTGACCCGTGGGAAATGGAAAGATTAACAGCCGGCTTATTGGTTGCAATGGGCTATTATGTTGAGGAACCAGCTAAAGGACCAGATGGAGGCGTGGACGTTTTAGCTTCTAAGGATGCTTTTGGATTTCAAAAACCGATTATTAAAACACAAGTCAAACATCGAAAAAGCAAAGCAGAATCCAAGGAAATACAACAATTATTAGGTGCTCACCCAATGGATTCAAGTTGTCTGTTTATATCGACTGGTGGATTCACCTCCAATGCCTTAACGGTAGCCAAACAATATTCGGTTCGGGTGATCGATATGGAACAACTGGTTAAAATGCTTGTAGACTGGTATGAAAATATGCCGTCCGATATAAAAGGATTAATGCCACTAAGAAAAATGTACATACCTGAGCAGTAACTAACCGAGGGATAAATGAAAAGGGGCGGGTCCATGATGCCCCTTTATCCTGCGTTTTTTCGTTTTGTAGATAAAAGCGGGCAAAGTTAACATCTTGGCATTACTAAAACGTCGGTAATTTTTCCGAAAACAATATGTCAACTCGTGCAGCTGCATCGCCTTCAGCTAATATGGCTGCTATTGCCACACATCGCCACCGGCTTCTTCAATTAATTCCTCCAGTGCTTTCATTGATTCGCCGGTGCTGCACCAATCATACCATGGCCAGCACCTCACGAATAACCATCGGCGTTAACATCAATAATAACTGAAAATTAAAAAATATAAGATGGATGGGGTTAAGTCGCATTTTTTAAATTACTTGTTTATTCCATAAACTTTCTTTAAATTCTATGACTGAATTGTTACAATGTAAATTATTATTTTATTTTTAGCAGGAGTTGTAGAGTTATGTCACAGATGCTTGCACTTGTTATTATTATTTTCATTCTATTCATTGGCGATTTTGTCGCTGTACGGACTAAGGCGTGGGTCCCGTCCATTTTTATTTGTGCCATTCTTTTTCTATTAGGCTACTGGACGTTTTTCCCGACAGAAATCGTTGCGGAGGCAGGGATTCCATCCGTTGTCGCTACAGCATTAATGTATCTGTTAATTGTGAATATGGGTACCTTGTTATCCTTAGAGGAATTGAAAAGACAATGGAAAACCGTTCTTATCGCATTATCAGGGATCTTGGGTGCCATTGCTCTCCTATTAAGCATTGGAACATTATTATTTGGAATTGAAACAGTAATTGTGGCTATTCCGCCATTGGTAGGTGGGTTAGTTTCTGCCCTTATTATGTCAGAAGGCGCAGCGGAAGCAGGCCTGATGAGTTTGTCCGTATTTGCTGTTGTTGTGTATGTCATGCAAGGTTTCCTGGGATATCCATTAACATCCATCATGTTGAAGAAAGAGGGCGAGCGTCTACTTAAGCTGAACAGAAGCGGACAGCTTGCTAGGAAGGAAACGGCATCAACAGTAGAACAACCACAAAAAACGGGGATAACGTTCTTTGAAAAAATCCCAGAGAAATATAATACAAATTACTTCAAATTTTTCAAATTGGCTTTTGTCGGTTATTTGGCTTATCTTGTATCAACTGTTTTGGAACCTGTTGTGTCAATCAGCCCTTATGTCCTCTGTTTGGTGTTGGGCGTTCTGGCGACACATGTTGGTTTCCTCGAAAGGAACTTATTGGAAAAGGCAAGTGGATTCGGTTTTGCTATGCTCGGACTTATGCTGTATATACTTGATGGATTGAAAAATGCGACACCAGACATGATGATGGATATATTATTTATTCTCATAGGCTGTATTTTATTGGGTGTAGCTGGTATGTATATCTTCTCATTACTTGCTGGGATTTTCCTTAAGTTCAGTAAAGAAATGTCCTTTGCTGTGGCGCTGACGGCGTTATATGGATTTCCGGCAGATTATATTATAACGAATGAAGTAATTGAATCGTTAACAGATGATGAGGAAGAAAAAGAAGTCCTGACGAGTCATATGCTGCCGCCCATGTTGGTTGGGGGATTTGTCACGGTAACAATTGTTTCTGTTGTACTGGCGGGTGTACTTGTCGGATTTCTGTAAAGCCATATATCTCAAAACAGGAATACGATATGGTTCGTTAAAAACATTGGTTGAAATGGAAGGGGCATAACATGCAGGTAAATATCGAGCGAATTCAAAAACACATTGAAACATTGAGTGGATTTACGCAAACACCAGGAAATGGCGTCACAAGACTTTCTTACAGTCAAGAGGATCTGCAAGCGCGTGAGTATATTAAACAACAAATGAAAGCGTATGGGTTAACTGTGAGAGAGGATGGCATCGGCAATATATTTGGTAAATTGGAAGGGAAAATCCAAGATGCTCCCAGTGTTATGGTGGGATCTCATTTTGATAGTGTGCCGAACGGCGGTGCCTATGATGGGGCAGGTGGTGTTGTAGCCGGACTGGAAGTGGCAGCTTTATTTCAGGAGAATAAACTGACACCAAATTATCCATTGGAAATCATTGCAATGATTGAAGAGGAAGGTTCCCGATTCCGTGGTCTCATGGGGTCGAGTGGTATAACAGGTACCATTGAAGAATCAGATTTTAAAAACATTCGGGATGTTGATGGTCTATTAGTAACGGAAGCCATGTCGAACGCTGGATTAGATCCGTCATTGCCGATACATCGCGATTCGGAAACGATCAAGGCCTTTTTGGAAATGCATATTGAACAAGGACCAATTTTAGAGGAAAATGACATTCCGATTGGCGTCGTACAGTCGATTGTGGGCTTGACACAGCTTAGTGTTACCATAACCGGACGCGCCGGTCATGCTGGCACAACACCAATGAATAAACGTTCTGATGCGTTAATGAGCGCAACCAATATCATGTCGAAACTGCCGCAGCTGGCCATCGATGAAGGGGATGGTACTGTTCTCACTGTTGGACGCCTTCAGGTTTCACCGAATGCTGCGAACGTAATTCCGGATACGGTTAACTTTACGGTCGATATTCGATCCGGGGAAGAGGAAAAGGTCTTGAAAGTCGTTAAAAACGTTAAAGAAATTATTCGTTCATATGACGGCAATGGCATAAAAACATCAATAGAACATCCATTATATATTAAACCAAAAGCTTTGAGTGATGATATACGTTCCTTGCTGTCGGAAGCGTGCAATGACTTAAATATTTCCCATTATACGATGAATAGTGGAGCAGGCCACGATGCCATGGTCTTTTCCGATGTGACCGATGTCGGGTTGATTTTTGTACCGAGTGAGAATGGCCTCAGTCATTGTCCGGAAGAATTCACGCATGCAGATGATCTGGCCCGAGGTGCCAATGTTTTGTATGAAACAGCTAAAAAGTTGACAGAGGCTTAAATGAAAAGAGGACGGACCTACCCTTAGCAGGATATAGGAAGTCGTATTTAAATCACCGTCTTTGACGGGTATCATTTGATGAGTCGTGAACAGTCTAATGCTAACTACAGATTCATCGGTTTCCATAGGATCGTTATTCCGGATAAATACACGATCACTTAAACCAAAACCCAGCCCCCAAACTCTCGGGGACCGGGCCTTTTTCCTTCTCATATCAAAACGGAAATTCCCGTGCTCTCTTCTGCACGGAAATCCACTTGCCTTCTGTGAATTCCTCAATAATGTACGGGCTGCCGAAGCGGCCGATACCACTTTGGCCTATACCGCCGAACATGGCGGTTGGCTCGTCATTGACCGGCTGATCATTGATGTGGGTCATGCCGAATTGCAAATCAAGTGCGTACGCGCGTGCCTTGTCCTCATCGTTGCAGAATATGGCTGAGCTTAAGCCAAATTCGGTGTCATTGGCTTTCGCGATGATATCGGTGTCTGATGAGCCTTTAATAATCAGGGCAATCGGTGAAAACATTTCCGTCTGGGTCAGATCACTGTCGTTATCCACGTTGCCGATCACTGTTGGCGTTAGAATGTTGCCGACTTGTTCACCTTCCAGCAGGATGTCATAGCCCGCGTCTTTCGCCCTTTGGATATTGTTCAGTGATTTTTCCATTTGTTCTTCGTTGATCAGCGGCCCGACAATAACGTCAGGGTCGCGCGGGTCGCCATGTTTCACTTTTTTGGAGCGATCTACAAATTTTTCCACGAACGCATTGTACACATCTTCATGGACGACGAAGCGGTTGGTCATCATACAGATTTGCCCCTGATGCAGATATTTACCGAAGACCGCTGCATCAACGGCTTTGTCGATATCGGCGTCGCTCATGACACAAAACGGAGCGTTGCCACCAAGTTCCAGTGAAACGTCCTTCAGCTGCTCGCCGGCCACTTTACCAATCTGGCGGCCAACAGCTGTGGAACCGGTAAAGCTGATTCGGTTTGCCGCTTCATGATTGAACATGACATCGCCAGTCACATCAGGTGTTGTGAGAATTGATTGAAAGACACCTGACGGGATGCCGGCTTCTTCAAATGCTTTGGCAACCGCTGAACCGGATACCAGGCCGCATTGGAGATCGGCTTTGTGGACAACGGCATTCCCGAGTGCCAGCGCTGGTGCAATGGTCCGCATTGATAAATAAAGCGGGAAGTTGAATGGTGCGATGGATGAAATGACGCCTTTTGGCAGGCGGTAGTTTTCATTCATTTTATCCGGAATGACTGATGTTTTTTCTTCAAATTTGCCGACTTGATCGACCATCGTTAACGACTCTTCCATTACGCCGACCGTTAAATCAAATTCCAGGTTTGCTTTGACAGCTGTGCTGCCTGATTCAAGGGTCAGGATTTCCATGATGTCATCTTTATGGTCTTTGAAGTATTGAATGGCTTTAGTCATAACCGTTTTGCGCAATGCGGCATCCTTGCCCCAAGCTTTTTGTGCCTCTTTAGCGCCGTCGAATGCTTCGTTTACCTGATCAAGAGAAGCAATGTTGACTTCTGCCAGGACGTCCATGTTGTACGGGTTGTGCATCCCAACGATTGTATCTTCGGTTCCATCAACCCACTGGCCGTTGATGAAGTTTTGATTGAGCTGTTGATATTGATTCATCGCTATACCTCCTGTGCTGAAACAATCTCTCTGTTAATTTTCCCGTTTACAGGAAGTTTAATCTAGGAACTTTGGTTAATGTATAACTTGCTCCCATTTCATTTTACCCTGCAAACCTCTTCCCGCCTTCATTGTTACAGCTAACCCAAACAATATCTTCTCTGCAGGTATGAGTGGATTATGTCATCTCAATCAACAAACACGAAATAATTCTCAGCTCTTTCCGGATAGACATTATCCGTGAACAACCAAGTGTAGAAAAAGTCATCATGAAACTTGCCCATAACGCCTTCCAGGAGGATTCCGGGTGCCAGTTCATCGGCAGGCAGACCAACAATTTGGAGTACGCAGCCGGAGTCGATATCGGTTACCGTAATGAAATCCTCTGATGTTGGGCGTTGATCTTCCAAAAGGTCGGCTAGGTAATTGGTGAATATGCGGAGAAATGCATTGGCATGTTTATGGCTTCCGATTTTTTGCTTGTAAGCAATTAAGTCATCGCCATAAAACTCGACAAGGACACGAAACGTTTATAAAAAATTTACCGTTTTATAGTGGTTTTTAAAAGACATTGAAAAACCCCAATAAATCACCGGCTTCGTTAATACCCAGGTGACTCCGTCAAATTAAATTCACCCGCCGCTTCAACTCGTTATCGTAATACCGTTTATCAACCGGGCGATTTGCTCGGGTGTCTGATCCCTGCAGATATCATACTTGGAAGCCATATACTCCAGGAGCTTCTCTGTATTTGAAGTGATTCCTCTTCCCGCGTGAAATAAATTTAACTTAAATACGCGTTAATATCCGCAATCATTTCTTCCTTTATTTCATCCAGCAAATCAAATTGATGTTATAAAAATATTTATACTTTTTTATACTTGACTGTTGAATCGCACGTAACGTGTTGTTATATACTGTAGAAAATACAGAAGGGGTGGGGAAATGTACACAATTGGAAAATTATCAAAGAACACAGGAGTAACCGTGAGAACTCTGGATTATTATGATGAAATTGGCTTGATAAATCCCTCATCAAAAACAAATGGAGGTCATCGTCTATATAATGCGGATGACGTGATGCGGCTGGAACGTGTTTTGGCATTAAGATACATGGGGTTCACATTGGAACAAATTAAAGACATGTTGAAAAGTGAAACGTTGACCTGGCAGGAGTCGATCAAACACCAATTAAAATTGGTCAGACAGGAGCAGGAACGTTTAAAGGCGTTGGAGCAAGCGCTTCGTGGTGTATCGTATGCCATTGAATTTGAAGGAGAAATCAACTGGCCAATTATCTTCAGTACGATCCGGTTGTTTCAACAAGACCCTGAGGATGCCTTACAGCAATATAAAGAATTTCTTAATGATGAAGAAATGAGAAAAATTATGGACGTGAACGAACAAATAAGCGATGAAGACATCAAGGAATGGATGAATGTCATTGGTGATATCAAAAACAACCTTGATATAGACCCAAGCTCAGAAAAGGCAAGGCAGTTGGCCGAACGATGGTTAAACCAGGCAGAAAACATGTTCGGAAATGATGAAGAATTACTTGGTGATATGTGGGAAGTACTGCAGAACTTAAAAGAAGGTATTGCCTTTTACCCAATGGATAAAGACGTCATTCATTTTATCGAGCGTGCATTAACGATCAAGTATGCGGATAGTAAGGAGGTCAAATAATGATTCTTGATGTGAATGGCGTAACGAAGGTTTTCTCCGGTCGGCGAAAGTCCAGGGTCGTTGCTAATGACAATCTCACATTTCGTATTCATGAAGGTGAAATATACGGCCTTCTGGGACATAATGGCGCTGGTAAAACAACACTGGTCAACCAGATTTTGGGCCTGTCGACTCCGGATAGCGGTAAAATTATGTTAATGGGTGAATCCGTGCTTCAATCACCTGCACGGGCACGATCCATTTGCTCCGTACAGCCGCAATCTCAGGTACCGCTCGGATTACTTACTCCGAAGCAAGCCGTTTCACTTATGGGCAAAATGCGGGCAGGAGAAAATTTTGATCCAAAGCGGGTGGAAGAACTGTTTGACGCGTTGGATATGACGGAGTGGGCGAATACAGTGGGTGAAAAACTTTCCGGCGGTTTCCGGCGGTTAACATCATTTTGCATGGCGGTGATTGCTCCCGGCAATTTAGTGATTCTTGATGAACCTACTAATGATGTGGACCCAGTTCGCAGGCGTTATCTTTGGCAAGTGATACGGAATCTGACAAATGACGGTACTTCCGTCATTCTCGTAACACACAATGTGGTGGAAGCCGAAAAAGCAGTTGATCGGGTGGCTATCCTGCATAAAGGGAAGTTCCTGGCGCAAGGTACCCCTTCAGAAGTAAAAAGCTCTGTCAGCAATCAAATGCGAATTGAACTCAGTGTAGCAAAAGAGTCAGCAGAAATTGAGATTCCGGGCTGGGCGCTGTCCTCCTATCAGAATGGATCACGTATATTGTTTTCCATGGATCCGGCAAACGTACCAGCAACTATTGATTGGGCAAAAAATCAGGTTGATAAAGGATTTGTGATGGACTATTCGCTTTCTCCAACTACAATTGAGGATGCCTATATAACATTGACTTCCGGAAAGGCGGTTGTTTAAGTGATGAGCACAATAAGTCAATTCAAGTATGTCTTTCAAATGCAGTTTCTCAGGAATTCAGGTTTTTTTGTATTTATCGCCTTGATCCAAATATTGATAGCAATCGGCATCGTAATCGGCTTTACTTATCTGATTCCAAATCCGGATACGGGAACGATTCTCTTTTTAGCAACGGGAGCCCCAACGATCATTTTAATCTTTACCGGGTTGGTTATCCTGCCGCAGCAGATCGGCACTTCTAAAGCAGATGGGTATATGGAGTTTATCAGGACATGGCCCATCAACCGGGCTGTAGTTCTCGGAGCTGATACAACCATATGGTTACTGATTACGGTTCCAGGCATCATTATTTCATCAATCGTTGCACAAGTTATGTTTAATCCAGGATATGATGTATCATGGACGGTTATTCCGGCGCTGTTCATGATTGCATTAACTTCCATCGGCGTCGGGTACGGGTTTTCTTATCTATTATCGCCAGTTGCCTCACTTGGAATCTCTCAAGTGACCATCTTTGCAGCTCTTATGTTTTCGCCTGTTAATTTTCCAATAGAACGGCTTCCGGAATGGCTTCAAGGCCTTCATGAAGTATTGCCGATTTATTCAATGGCAGAAGTAATGCGGGCTTCATTGGCAGCTTCCACCTTTTCTGCAAGCTTAGGGAATTACGTTAATTTATTGATATGGTGTGTATTGGGTTATGGTGGGGCTATTTTTATTTTAAACCGAAAATAATCATGTAACATTTTCCTATGGCGTGTCATTAATGGATCGTCCGGGGCTTGTCCATAACATTCGTACGACTACAGAGACGCCTGCCTTAGCAGAGAAAACAAGGAAGCATCACTTGCTATTTAGCAAATGTTTGCTTCCTTTCGTTTTTGCCCCTCTATTAAAAAGATCATACATGACTATACCTTCCTTTTACGCATATCCGTTGATAAATCAGTTACATTATCCAATTCAAAGACCTGATCGCTAACCATGTAACGATCAAAAAAGCCTGTATTAATACCTGTTATACGATAAAAGAAGTTCAGATCAGCCATCCAATCGTTTTCGATCATTTGACGGATGTCGACCAGTCCTTTTTTGACAGCTAAATCAATAATCGATTTCACCTTTTGCGGTTTTTGAAGATGTATTTCTTCATCAAGTGGTTCCCTTTTCAAATATCCCTTGCGATGAAGTGCTGCATAAAAGTTGCGATGATGTTTAGGATCCATTATCCCTAAGCTCGCCGCCCGATACCCTAAAACTTGCAAGGATGTTTTCCATTTCGTTTTCAAGTCAATATAAGCATCGGGGTTTGTCACGCGATTTATCGTTTGCACATCGGCTAAAAACGATTCTTCAGGGAGAAGAAATATGCCTGCAAATTTATAGGTAAGAATATGGAATTCACTATACAACTTTTGAAAACACCTTATCCCCCCAAAGCCCTATCAACAAACGCCTTCACATGATCCTGATATTCTCCGGTGACATTATCAAATGCTTTTGTATGGCCTGTTTCAGGCACAAGCCATAATTCTTTGTCACCGCCGGCTGCTTCATATATGTCATGCGCCATATCGGTTGGTACCAATTCATCCTCTTCCCCGTGGATGATGAATAATGGCCGTGTATTTTCCTTCACTTGTTCAATTGCTGAAGCTTCACCCAGGAAATAACCGGCACGGATTTTCGTGATCATACTGGTGACATCAAGCAGCGGGAATGACGGAAGCCCGTATAAATGTTGTAATTGATGCGCCAGTTCATTTTTTACGGTACTGTAACCGCTATCCGCGATGATGCCTTTCACTTCTTCCGGCAATTCTTCGCCACTGGTCATCAAAACCATCGCAGCGCCCATCGAGTTTCCATGTAAGATGATATCCTCTGCACCATATACGTTAACTAATAAATTGATCCAGTCGAGGTAATCGAGCCGATCATGCCATCCATATCCAATGTAATCCCCTGCACTCTCGCCATGCCCCCGCGCATCAGGTAAGAGAATATCAAATCCTTCGTCATAATAAAGTTTCGCAAGCTTTCCCATATCATCGCCCGTATTCCGGAACCCGTGAGCTAAAATAACCGCTTTGTTGTTGGTGGAATCATGGTCAATGAACTGCGCCACCAGGTTCAAATCATCATAAGATATCATGTCGATTTTCTCGGTCTCCCGCTCATCAAACCACTTATTCGCTTCCGCCACAAGAGCTTGATCTGCATCGGATGCTTTAGTGTTCACAGCTGAGGTTTCCTGGTGGAGTTGCACATCAGTACCCCTTTTAATCCCTTCGCCATAAAAATAATTGCCTGCAAAAATGAAGCCAACAAGTAATATAGCCATAAGACTTCCTAAACCAATAAGCCATTTCTTTTTCATGTGTATCCCCCCTTGAATTGCGTATTGTTTTTCATGAACAAAGCCTGTTCCGTTCAGGTTACCGGTATGACCCTGGTCAAACCCTTCTCTATTATAATCGAAATGAGATGCAAAAAAGGGGCATGGTTGGAAGAAAAAATATTTATTTCTGAACATGCCTCTTTTTCAGAACTTACTTCGATTATAGAGAAAAGAGGGGTTATTCTCCTGGCCCCCTTGGTGATTACAAGGGACGGCTCACTCTCTGAACCTGAAACTATTAATCAGCTCAGCAATCTGTTTCGGAGACTTGTCCATTCCGTTAGCCAGCCAATGTTTAATGACATAGATGCCGCCGCTTATGACAAAGGTACTGGCATAATCAGATATGTCGGGATCAACTTCATTATTGTCCATCCAATTTTGGATCAGAAATGGCCTGGCGACGTCCATAACACGGCGCTCAAAGGAATGATCCCCGTTTTCGTTGAGGAGTGTTTGGCAGATCTCTTGCTTGGACACGACATATTCGAGAAGTTTTTCGGTCATCTGCAGTGCCTCTTCTTCCTGCTCGAAATTATATTGGTTTAAATAGATGTTTAAGTCCGTGATCAGTTCTTCCTCGATTTGCTCGAGCAAGTCAAACTGATCACTGTAGTGGGTATAGAATGTGGACCGATTAATATCAGCCAGTCCACAGATTTCTTTGACCGTAATGGCGGTAATTGGTTTGGTTTTCAATAAATCGATTAAACTATCCTTTAAGACCATGCGGGTATATTTTTTGCGACGGTCGAGTTTTTTGTTCATTAAATCGTCACACTTTCTTTTTGGCGTTCGTCAACACTTTATCGTCATCTGTTGGCTTTTGGACGTACATTATAAAACTGTTTGTTGTAAATCCAACACGGTGTCGTATATACTATATCGTGTTGGAATGGATGATGCAAGAAAGGATGAGCACCGATTGATATGGCAACACGTATTTTGAAACATAGAAAATCGATTGTGATCACGTTTATGATGCTGGCGGTTCTCAGTGCGATAGTGCAATTCGGCGTCCCGGTCAACCATGATATGGTCGACTATATGCCGGATGACACACCATCCATTGAAGCGACAGATATTATGGATAAAGAATTTGATGGGGATGTGGCCAATACACGGGTGATGATCAACGATGTCAGCATCCAGGAGGCATCGGCATTCAAGGAAGAGCTTGAAGCGGTTGACGGTGTCTCTGACGTGATGTGGCTCGATGATGTGATGGATATTAAAACACCGGTCGAAATGGCGGATGAGGATACCGTTGAATCGTACTACGAGGATGGCAATGCGCTGTTTTCCTTCCATACTGAAGAAGGAAAAGAAGTGGAAACAACGGATACCATCTATGAGTTGATCGGTGAGGATGGTGCCATGTCAGGCGATGCCCTGGATACGGCGATTTCGCAGGAAAGCACCGGCCAAGAGTCGATGAATGCCGCGCTAATCCTTGTGCCGCTTATTATTTTAATTCTGCTGTTGTCAACGCGGTCGTGGATCGAGCCGGTGTTTTTCCTGACAGCTATTGGGGTTTCTGTCCTGATCAACTTGGGAACGAACATTTTTATTGGTGAGATTTCGTTTATAACGCAGGCCGTGGCACCGATTCTGCAGCTGGCCGTATCGCTCGATTACGCGATTTTCCTGCTGCATAGCTTTGACGATTACCGGAAAGAGACAGAAGATCCGAAAGAAGCCATGAAACTGGCGATGAAGCGGTCGTTTCCGGCCATTGCAGCGAGTGCATCGACGACGTTTTTCGGGTTTACGGCCCTCACGTTTATGGCGTTTGGGCTTGGCGCTGACTTGGGCCTTAATCTGGTCAAAGGGATCTTGCTCAGCTTTATCAGTGTGATGATTTTTCTCCCGGCCCTCACGTTGATGTTGTACAAATGGATTGATAAAACACACCATAAACCATTTGTACCGAGTGTTTATCGTGTCGGGAAACATGTTATGAAATTGCGGATTCCGGTACTACTGATTGTGATGATCCTGATTGTTCCGGCATTTTTGGCACAGAGTCAAACGAATTTTCTTTACGGCACCGGGGGACACCCGGAGAATACACGCGCCGGCCAGGATGCTGCGGCGATTGAAGACGTATTCGACAAATTTACGCCGGTGGTTTTGCTCGTGCCAAAAGGCGACTTGGCTAAAGAGGACGAACTTGTACACGAACTTGATAACTTTGATGATGTGCAAAATACCGTCTCCTACGTCAATACTGTGGGTGCAGGCATCCCGCCGGAGTATCTCGATGATTCGGAAACCGAGCAGTTCTTTTCGGAGCATTACAGCCGGATCACGATCAATACGACAACGGATAATGAAGGTGACGAAGCGTTTGCCTTGGTGGAAGACGTCAGGGATGTTGCCGCTGACTATTATGGCGATGATTATCATGCCCTTGGGGAAAGTGTCACGCTGTATGATATGAAGGATATTGTGGAACAGGATAATACGCTGGTCAACCTACTGACCGTGGTGACGATTGCGATTGTTCTGCTCATCACATTCCGGTCGATTTCCTTCCCGGTTGTCTTGCTGCTAACGATTCAGTCCGCGGTCTGGTTCAATTTGGCGGTGCCGTACTTTACCGATTCGCCGCTTGTCTATGTAGGGTATTTGATTATCAGTACGGTCCAGCTGGCGGCAACGGTCGATTACGCCATTTTGTTGACAGAAAACTATACGCAAAACCGGAAAGAAATGAACGCTAAGGATGCGATTAAGAAAACCATTGATGAAAAGATTTTCTCGATTGGTGTATCTGCGTCGATCCTGTCCGGTGTCGGCTTTATCTTATGGGCGACATCATCGGATCCGATCGTTTCATCCATTGGGCTACTGCTTGGACGGGGCGCGTTATTGGCGTTTATCCTGGTCGTTCTCCTGCTGCCGGCGCTCTTGCTTGTATTTGACCGGGTGATTGACAAAACAACATGGAAAGCAAACGTTTATAAAGGGGAGTGATGCTATGCGGCCGAAAAAATTAGCGATCGTGACGATGAGTGCCGTGCTGGTGTTTGGCTCGTTTCCGTTGCCTACTTTGGCTGACGAGAATGCCGATGAAGAGATGGCTGACGGCGAATTTTCAGCAAAAGATGAAGCGATTTATGGTAATCTGGATGCGGGTGGTACGCTTGAGGACATGTATGTGGTGAACACGTTCCACGTTACTGAGCCGGGTGAAATCGTGGATTATGGTGCTTACACGAATGTGCGTAACTTAAGCAATTTACACGAGATGGAACAAGATGATGATACGGTCCGTTTTCAAGCGGAAGACGACGAATTTTATTATCAGGGCGACATGAAAAATCAGCCGCTCCCGTGGAACATCGATATCACGTATAAGCTGGATGGCGACGACGTGACACCGGATGAAATAGCCGGTAAAAGCGGTTCGCTGGAACTTCAGATTGAAACAGCCGGTAATGATGATGCCGATCCAGTGTTTTTCGAAAACTATATGCTGCAAATCTCACTGACGCTTGATCCGAGCGTATTTAGCGATATTCAGGCACCGGATGGGACAAAGGCCAGTTCCGGCAAAGATACACAAGTGACATTCACTGTCATGCCGGAAAAAGAGGAAACATTCATTGTGTCTGCCAACGTAACGGATTTAGAGATGGACCCAATTGATATATCGGCCACACCAGCTTCCATGCCGATTGATGACCCGGATTTGGGCGGTGTGGAAGGCGACATGCAGTCGTTGTCGGATGCCATCAGTGATATTAACAACGGTGTCGGCGACTTGAACAGCGGCATTTCTGACCTGAATTCAGGGGCAGCGGATCTGAGCAGCGGGTCCAGCGACTATTTGAGCGGTATCAGCGAACTTGATCAGTCATCCGGCGAGCTGGTAGGTGGCTCTGCGGAGATCCGTGATGTGTTGCAACAGATAAATGATGCCATGCAAGGTGCCCCCGATGACGCACCAGATCTCAGCGAACTGGAACAATTACCTGAGGGTATGCGCGACTTGGCAAGTGGCTTGCGGGAATCCGCTGATGGGCTTGATACGTTGCGTGACAACTATGATACAGCGTATAGTCATTTAGATGATGCCATGAACGGAATTCCGGATTACGAAATAGGTCCCGAGAAAATTGATGAGCTGCAAAACAGTGATGCGAATCAAGACGTCGTGAACCAGTTGCTCGAGACGTATGAAGCTGCCCGTCAAGCTAAAGGAACTTATCAGCAAGTTCAGGAAGCATTTGGCGCTGTGACCGGTACATTGGAACAGGTAGCAGGCTCGATAAGGGACATCGCCGACAATGCTGAAACGATTGCTACAGACATCGAGGGCGGCATGGAAAATATGGACCAGCTGGATAAACTAAGTGAACTGCAGTCAGGGCTATCTTCTATGGCATCCGAGTACCAATCTTTCCATAGTGGCCTGGTGGACTATACAGAAGGCGTAAGCGAATTGGCGACTTCCTACCAGGACATCGATACCGGTATTCAGGGACTCGCTGATGGTACGTCTGAGCTGGACAGCGGCGCCAGCGAGCTGGAAGACGGGACAGAGGAACTGCACGACGAGACCAGTGATCTGCCCGGCCAAATGCAGTCAGAAATCGATGAGATGATGGATGAATACGATGGCTCCGATTTTGAACCGCAATCGTTTGTATCGGATCAAAATGAAAAGGTTGATGTCGTGCAATTCGTATTAAAGACCGATCCAATTGAAGTGGAAGAACCTGAAGCAACAGAGGAAAAAGACGTAGAAGCGGAAAAAGGCTTTTGGGACCGGTTGATGGACCTGTTTCGGTAAAGCTTTTAATGAAGTAAACTAGCCTGACATAGGTACAGGCTGGTTTGTCGATGGAACGGGCCGGAATATGGCAGCATCTGGCTGGATAGTGCGCCACCACTACTTTTAATTCATTTCACCGGCCCATGATGTCACCTTTTCCTGAAGCTGTCTCTTTTGCTGTTGGAATTGCTTGACACGGTGGCCGTTTGCCCCGGATGGATGCGGGAAGCCGGTTAGAAACGTATGACGAGGCAGCTTGTCTTCCTCGGCTAGTCTGACGATGACGCTGTCCACTGTTCTTCCAAGCGGGATGACGAGTGCATTGGACGTGATTTGGGCCATTTCGTCCGGGAACATATTATAGGCATAGGGCTGTAATAACGGCGCACGATCGATGGGGGGCTGGTGTCCTGTATAGTTTTTACCGTTAATAAATACGGGGTATTTGACGACCGATGTGGTGTGAAGGAGGTCCCTTCGATGCTCGAATAAATCTGCTGAATGTGTCATGCCGAGTATGTGGGGGACGCCGCATTGGTCAAGCATGGCGGTGAGATTTTTTCGCATTGAACCCGCGAATCCGGCTGCTTTTTTGGTTTCTTTCAAGCACGTTTCCAGTGTTTTATCGGATGAAAGGCTTGTGATAAATTGCTCAAAGGCGGTTTTCATTTGCTGCCATCCCGGGGTGATACCGACAATCACAATCTTGGCGTCAGGGTTGATGGATTCATTATGCGGTGCATAGTACATGCTGAGATCTCCGTCTTTTTCGATGCGGAAAGATGCTGTCAGTAATTCTTGTTTGGTGAGTGATTTGCCAGTGTTTAATGTTTGAATGGCCGGCAGAAATTGGTTAAGTGTTGTGTGCGGCATTCATGGAACCTCCTTGAGTGACCTACATTGAACTCATTTTAGTTAACCTTTGGCTATTTTTCAAAGATGATCGTGAGGGTGGGAGTGCTCTAATGGCCTTTTTAGCGTCTCCTAGGATTGATTTGGTCTTTTAGGAGGCGTCTAACGGACGTTTTGAAGACTCTTGCAGGCCATTTGGTCCTTTAGAAGGCTTCTATTGGCCATTTCAGCAGATTCAGAAGGCCATTTGGTCCTTTAGAAAGCCTCTATTAGCCTTTTCACTGTCTCTTAGGGTCGATTTGGTCCTTTAGAAGTGCTCTATCCGACATTCGATGCTCCCAAGTGACGTTTTGGCCCTGAGAAGCTTACATTCAAACGTTTTGGTCATTGTTTATAGTGTACAAATTCCAAAAACGTGGTATACTATGGGTAGAAAAGCATAAAATAGTAAAAACCGCTCCATGCTGTACATGGAACGGTTACAAAAGACCGAACCCCATCAAGAAGGGCTAGGCACATGAGAAAATAATCCCTCAGTAGCCCGCTAGAGCATGTGAGGGGTTATTTTTTGTTATCGGACATGATAAACGCAACAAGCATACCGAAAGAAATCATCAGTGTGAGTGCTATTTCCACATCCATTGGCAACACCTCCCTCCTCGGGAAGATCCCGGAAGGTAAAACGGTGCACCTAACCCCTCATGCAAAGCCAGTCTATTGTATCTCGTATTATAGCACATCTGACCACTTATATCGCCCGAATTAAAAAATGATGACCTGAATGAACGAATTATGTTAATATAACGAAAACATCAAAAGGAAGGTGGCAGGATGCTGGTCAAACCAACAAAATTAACCCCCGGTGACAAAGTGGCGACGGTAAGCCCATCATCGGGGTTGGCTGGAGAGCCGGAATTAAGATGGCGCTATGAACAAGGGGTGGAGCGTCTGCGTGATGTGTTTGGCCTTGAAGTGGTGGCGATGCCGAATAGTTTAAAAGGAATGGATTATCTTTACGACCATCCGGAAGCGCGTGCAGAAGATTTGATGAATGCATTCCGGGATACAAGCATCAAGGGCATTATCGCAAACATTGGGGGCAGTGAAAGCATCCGGCTGTTGCCATATATTGATTTTGACGTGATCCAAGAGAACCCGAAGATTTTCATGGGCTATTCGGATGTGACCATTTCGCATTTGTTCTGTCACAAAGCAGGGCTGTCCTCATTTTACGGGCCAGCGATTATGACCGACTTTGCCGAGAATGTCGATATGCTGCCGTATACAGTTCAAATGGTCAAGCGGTCATTGTTTTCCAGCGAAGCCATCGGACAAATCCCGCCTGCATCGGAATGGACGAGCGAGCGGCTGGAGTGGGATATCCAGAACAAACACACACGGCGTACCATGCAGCCCAATCAAGGGTATGACGTATTGCAAGGGTCTGGCGCAGTCCAGGGGCGTTTGATCGGCGGCTGTATGGGCGTGTTGGAGTTCGCCAAAGGGACCGCCATCTGGCCTGATGAAAAATATTGGCAGGATAGCATTCTGTTCTTTGAAACGTCAGAAGAAAAGCCGCCGCCCGAATCCATTAAACGTTGGCTGCGTAATTATGCGGCCCAGGGTATTTTGCACAAAACGAGCGGAATCATTTTTGGCAAACCCCAGGATGAAACATACTATGGCGACTACAAAGAAGCCATCCGCACTGTCATGACGGAATATCAGCTGGAAGACTTACCGATTTTGTACAATCTGAATGTTGGGCATACCGAGCCGAAGATGATTTTGCCGTATGGTGCCATGGCAGAAGTGGATTGTGATAATGGCTCGTTTTCAATTTTGGAGAGCGGGGTGGAGTAGCTTGACAGCCACCCCACAAGTGGTTTTTTATTATTTTAATAAACGTAACCCGTTTAAGATAACCAGAATGGTGCTGCCTTCGTGGCCGATCACGCCCAGGGGAAGATCCAGCATCTGCAAATAGTTCGTTAAAATAAGAACGGCAATCACACTTAAGGAAAAGATGATATTTTGTTTGACGATCCGGTTCATCCGGCTTGATAGGTTGACCGCGTTAGTGATGCGCTCCAAATTGTTTTTCATGAGTACCATATCGGCTGTTTCAAGTGCAACACCTGTCCCCTCACCCATGGCAATGCCGACGTTGGCACTCGCCAGTGCAGGCGCATCATTAATCCCGTCGCCTACCATAGCGATGTTTGTGTACGTCTCGCGTAATGATTTAACGTGTTCCACTTTTTCCTGTGGCAAGCAGTTGGCGATATAGTGATCAATGCCAGCTTCTTCAGCAACCGCTTTGGCGGTCAATTCATGATCCCCGGTCATCATAACGGTGTGAATACCAGCTTTTTTTAGTTTGCTGATGGCCTTTTTCGTTGACTTCCGGACGGTATCTTTCAGAGCGAAGACGACAACGATGGTATCATTCACTTTAGCAAATATAACGGTTTTGCCTTCCTTTGCCAATTCTGCGGCGATGCCATTCGAAAATGTATCTGCTTCTGACTTTCCAACAAAATCCGGATTCCCGATGACCCACTTTTTACCGTCAACAACCGCTGTCACACCTCTTCCACTCAACGTTTTCATCTCATGAACGTCGATGGATGGCTTTTCGCTCAATTGTTTGTCGCTATGCGCTGTGAGTGCCTCTGCCAGTGGATGTGTGGATTCACTTTCAATTGCCCCCACGACAGCTGTGATGTACGCTTCGTCCGCGACTTCGGTAAAATAGGCATTGGTGACTTCCGGCCTGCCGTTTGTTAAGGTACCGGTTTTATCCAGGGCAATCGCATTCACGTGGCTTAAATTTTCTACATGAATGCCGCCTTTGAACAGGACACCTTTTCGGGCTGCGTTGGATATGGCCGATAAGGTGACCGGTGTGATGGAGGCAACGAGCGCACATGGGGAAGCCACAACCAAGAGCACTAACGCCCGGTAGATGCTTTCCGATAATGGCCAATCGAATAAAAGCGTTGGCAGGAAAAACATGATGGCAACGGTGGTCAGCACGCCATAGACATACGTTGACTCAAACCGCTCAATAAACAACTGGGATGGTGATTTTTCCGCCTGTGCGGACTGAACCATATTAATGATCTTCTGAAAGACTGTTTCGGTTGGTCTTTTCGTTATGGCCACCGTTAGTGTACCATCCAGAGCGACGGTCCCAGCATAGACATCGTTGCCACCGTCTTTACTCAATGGCATCGATTCACCCGAGATGGTACTTTCATCAATAGCGCTCGACCCTTTGACGATGACGCCGTCTGCCGGTATACGCTCACCTGCACGCACAAGGATGACATCATCAATGGCCAGCGATGATACAGGCACTGTTTTTTCGGCTCCGTTCTCCAGCAGTAGGGCTTCTTCAGGCTGCATTTCCATTAAGGACGAAATCGCTTGATTACTCTTATTCATGGAATACGTTTCCAGGGCACCTGACAATGCAAATATGAAAATAAGAATCGCGCCTTCTGTCCAATAACCGATGGCAACCGAACCGATCGCAGCAAAAATCATAAGCATTTCCACATTTAATTGTTTCGTGCGAATTGTTTCGGTGATGCCTTCTTTGGCTTTTGCATATCCCCCAATCGTAAAGGCAATCAAATGAAGGATGACCCACATTGGCTGGGAAAGCGTGTTTTCCATTGCCCATGTCAATAAGATGAGTGTGCCACTGACAAGGGCAGCAATCAATTCAATATGGTCACGAACCTTCATGAAATAGTTGTTTTCTTGAAGGTATTGGACTGGATTTCGGTTTTCCTTTTTCAAGACATCCGTTTGGGTGGTCATGTGGAATTGTACCTCCTAATTGATAATAATAACCATTTGCAATTATTTATAATCATTATAAAGTGATACTTATTATAATTATACTACGGTGATGTAAGAAGTCAATGGGTCAATTGTTAGTTTTGAGAATTGGATTTTTGCGGATTAGACCTCCTGAAAGTCAGGGGAAGGCCAAATAGAAAGCCTCTAATCGCCCGAGTAGCTCCCGAAAGTCGCGGAAAGGTCAAATAGAAAGCTTCTAAGTGCCCGAGTAGCCCCCAAAAGTCGCAGGAAGGTCAAATAGAAGGCTTCTAATCGCCCGAGCAGTTCCCAAAAGTTGCGGAAAGGTCAAATAGAAGGCTTCTAATCGCCCGAGCAGTTCCCAAAAGTCGCGGAAAGGTCAAATAGAAGGCTTCTAATCGCCCGAGTAGCTCCCGAAAGTTGTGGTAAGGTCAAATAGAAGGCTTCTAATCGCCCGAGTAGCTCCCAAAAGTTGCGGAAAGGTCAAATAGAAAGCTTCTAAGTGCCCGAGCAGTTCCCAAAAGTCGCGGAAAGGTAAAATAGAAGGCTTCTAATCGCCCGAGTAGCTCCCGAAAGTTGTGGTAAGGTCAAATAGACGAGCTATCACGTCATGTTGTTTGCCCTGCATATGTTAACCGGCTTGTTGCATATTGGTTATCTAAGGGTACATAAGTCTGCTATAGTAGAAGAAGCAGGGTTGAGGTGATTGGATGGATCTGGAAAGCATCATGAAAAAAATCAAACAACATACGCCATCAGTGCTTGGCCATGAACAATTGACGAAATCGGCTGTCCTTTTGCCCCTTATTCAGAAAGAGAATGAGCTGCACGTCCTGTTTGAAGTGCGTGCAAAAAGTATGCGGCGGCAGCCAGGGGAAATTTGCTTTCCGGGCGGGCGGATTGACATGCAGGACAAGGGCCCTCGGGAGGCAGCCATCCGGGAGACGACAGAAGAGCTGGGCATCAGCGATGAGATGATTTCGGACGTGTTTCCGCTGGATTATTTGGTCACACCGTTTGGCATGATCATCTACACTTATGCCGGACTGATCAGCACACGGGCGCCATTTCAGCCCAATCCGGCAGAAGTCGGTGAGCTGTTTACGGTGCCGCTTACCTTTTTTCTGGAGACCGAACCGGTTATCCACCATGTGAATTTACAGGTACAGCCGGAAGCGTCCTTTCCATTTGAGCTAATACCTGGTGGTGAAAACTACAATTGGCGCACCCGTCAGATGGATGAGTATTTTTATATTTATGATGAGAACGTGATCTGGGGGTTAACGGCAAGGATTCTGGCTCACTTTGTTGCCATGATTCGTTAAAAAGCGTGAAAATTCCATAGCACTTCACAACTGTTCCCAAATTTGACATTTTGGGAATTTTTATTTTATAATAGATTCAACAATGTTGAATGAAACGAAACCAAATTGAACCCCAGTGAATACGATAGAATGTATCAGGGAAATGAACAGTAAGATGCCCTCAGTTTTACGGTTAATTTGAATTTGAAAGCGTATTCAAACGAATTTCCGAAAATAAAAGGAGGCTATAAAATGGGACGCATGCCGGAGTTTGTGCAGATTAAGGAAGTCGGGCCGCGCGATGGGCTGCAAAATGAACAGCAGCGGATTTCGACGGCTGATAAGGTACATTGGATTAATACGCTTTCCGAATCAGGTGTTAAGGAAGTCGAGTATTCATCGTTTGTGCATCCGAAATGGGTACCGGCATTGTCGGATGCGCACGAAGTTGGCAAGCGCATCATGCGCATTCCGGGTGTTCGATATTCGGCGCTTGTTCCAAATATGAAAGGGCTGGAGCTGGCGCTTGAAGCCGGAATTGATGGGGCCTCGGTCTTTATGTCGGCCAGTGAGACGCATAACCGGAAAAATATCAATAAATCGATCGAGGAGACGTATCCAGTGCTGCAGCCAGTGGTGACGGAGGCCAAACAGGCAGGCAAGCATGTGACGGGCTATGTCTCTACGGTCTTTGACTGCCCATACGAGGGAAAAATTTCACCTGACCAGGTGTTGCGTGTCTGTGAGCAGCTACTCGAATTTGGCGTCGATGATATTTCACTTGGGGATACGATTGGCACGGCCGTCCCATCGCAGGTTGATCAGCTGCTTGTTAAGGTGTTGGATCGTTTTCCGAGCGACAAAATGATCATGCATTTTCATGATACACGTGGTATGGCAATTGCCAACATTATGCGTTCGATGGAGCATGGCATCACACGGTTTGACAGCGCAGTTGGCGGATTGGGCGGCTGTCCGTATGCATCGGGCGCCGCCGGTAATGTAGCGACTAACGACGTGCTCTACTTGTTGAACGGTCTTGGAATCAAAACGGGGATGAATGAGCAAAAGCTCCAGGAAGCGGCGCTCTATATCCAGAATAAATTGGGCAAGACACTGCCGAGTAAATCGCTCGCTTATGTGGCAAGCCAGAGCTGAAAGACGATACATTGATGACCTCACACCCCATCATAGGTGGGGTTTTCCTATGCTATCGGCGGCTCTTTTCGATTTTATCAGCGCGCCGGGCAGGTATCAGCGCATGAAGCACAATGAACAGCGACTTTAACAATACCAGGGGGGACTTCCGGGTTACCTGTTGTCAGATGGGGAAATTTCATCTATTCTATGATAAAGAGGTTGTAGTTGAGTGGGTGAAAGGAGCGATTAACCATAGACCTTCAAACGATCGGCCAAAAATTGAAAGCAGCCCGTTTAAAAAGCAAATATACACAGCAGCAAATCGCCGACCAATGCGACATCTCCAAAAGCCTGTTGTCCAAAATTGAAAATGGCCAGACGTCCTCGGCGGTGGCAACCTTATCGAAAATCTCTGAGGCATTGGATGTGCCGCTTTCCTGGGTGTTGGACGGGCACCCGGAAACAGATCTTGTCATGCTGCCGACATCGCATCGGACAATCAATGCGGATGATGAGAATATGGGCTATTCGTTTGAACTGCTCGCCAATCGCTCCCGCTTTTCGAGGGTTGAACCGACGATAGTCCATGTGACGCCGAAGGAATATAATAAACGGCATGAGCCTTATACGCATACACAGGATGAATTCATCTATATTGTTGAGGGCGCGATTGAACTTTATTACGATGGGGAAAAACATTATATGGGAAAAGGGGATACCGGTTATTTCAAAGGGATCAAGCCCCATTTGTTTATCCCGGTCGATAACGATGGCGCCAAGGTATTAACGGTGTTTATTGATGACTGATGCGCCTTCTCCCGTTCCATGATTGTCTTCAGGACGGCGGCGTTTTTTGACATTTAAGTGACAGTGTGTCATTTTTTATTGACGTATGACACACTGTCATTTATATTAGACTTAGAGAATGAAAACGAGATTTGACCGACCTGAGGGACTGGAGGCTAAGCCTTTGCCGAAGCAAACATTTTTTAACTTACCAGAGAAAAAAAGGCAAACATTAATGCGAGCGGTTGAAATGGAATTTTCCCGCGTGCCGATGTACGAAGCCTCCATTGCCAATATCGTCAAGGCGGCTGATATCCCGCGTGGGAGCTTTTATCAATATTTTGCCGATAAGGAAGATGCGTTTTTCTTTCTGTTGGATAAACTATCAAGTGAGCGTAAAGACCTGTTCGTCAGCCTGTTGAAACAGCATGACGGCGACCTGGTCGAGTCGATAGCGGCATTTTTCCAAACGGTGATAACGGAAGGCGAAAACCTGGATTTTATGAAAAATGCGTTTTTAAATATGACCCATGAAATAGAAGACAGCATTGCACGGATTTTCAGTGACCGGAAAGATAATCAGGAATTCAGGGAAGTTAGCGCGTTAATTGATAAACAGAAACTCAATATTACAGATGAAACGGAACTTTTCCATGTGATTCAGATCCTCACGTCTGTCATGGTGCACAACTTTGTTGAGACATTTGCCCGCAATTTATCTGATAAAGAGGCGATGGATCATTTAAGCATTGAACTGAACCTTTTAAAAGCGGGGGTTTACAAACATGAATGAGACAGCTGATGCAATCCCGAATGTAAGGCTGATGGCTGACAATCCTTAAAAGAATGAGGTATGGTATATGACGGTAACGATTTATGGCACACCTTGTTTGTCCACCCGAAAGGCGAAAGAATGGTTCACGGAACACGATATTTCCTATGTGGAACGGAATACGGTCAGGGAGCCGCTGACGATTGATGAGCTTCAAGCGATTCTCCGTTTGACATTAAATGGGACGGATGACATCATTTCAACCCGGTCCAATGTTTACAAAGATTTGCGGAAAGATATCAGTGCGCTGTCATTAAAACAGCTCCTTGATTTAATCCAGACACACCCCGGTTTGTTGCGGAATCCGATCATGACGGATGATAAAAGACTGCAGATCGGCTTCAATGAAGAAGAAATTCGTCAGTTCATCCCAAGAAAAATGCGGGAAAGTCAATGGCTGAACTGGCGTCTTCATCATTTGCGGCCGGCAGAAGGGTAAGAAAAAACATTTCCGTCCTTTCAAAGTCGTTACTTACGGTGGAGACAATATAGAATGACATTATATTTAGCGTACTAAATCACATAATATTTGGTACGCTATTTTTTCATGACATAACAACGTTTAAATGAGTTTGGCAGTCAACTTGCATGACAATTTGGTATAGCCCATAGCGCCAATATCGCATCCTTGAACAATAAACCTTCTTCTTGATTAGGGGCATTTTGTTGATTAGAGAGGTTGATTAGTTCTGAAATTATTTCATTGAGCATTATTTTCAAGGTTTTGAGTTATCTTGTATATAATGCTTTTTTTCTTTTTCATGTAGAAAACACGTGTAACTATAGAGAGCTAAAATGACAACTAAGGATCGTGAAACCATTTTGGTTCAGCTACCGTCTAAAGGTCGAATAATAAAAAATTGAAAAGAGGGGGAGTCATGGAAGATAGGGAGAAAGAAGGTATTCTAGAGAGAATCATGATAGAACATGGGAGTGATTTGGTTAGATTGGCGTTTAGTTACGTTAAAGACAAAGAAACTGCGAAGGATATGGTTCAAAACACCTTTATCAAATGCTATGAGAACTTAGATAACTTTCGTTTTGAATCATCAATAAAAACATGGCTATACAGGATTACAATTAATCAGTGTAAGGATTATTTAAGAAGTTGGCACTTTCGAAAAGTTCAAGCTAGAAGCTTTTTGGAAAGTGCAATGGGATCCTTTTTACCTTCAGCAGAAGATAAGATGATTAAAAATACAGAGGATGAAGAGATGAAAAGTCTTATCTTTTCTTTATCCAAAAATTATCGGGAAGTTATCATTTTGTATTACTATAAGTCTTTATCCATTAATGAAATAGCTGAAGTAACAGAATTAAATACCAATACCGTTAAAACAAGACTCAGAAGAGCAAAACAAAGGTTAAAAATTTTAATTGAGGAGGCAAATGCTTATGGATAATAAATTTAATAAGGAGGTATTTTCATATTTGGAAAAGGAAGATTTGAAATTTACTGAAGAAGATAGGGTAGAAACCTTAAATAAAATTCAAGAAAAGAAACATAAAAAACAAGACAATAACATGACTCTGCTCAATATAAGCAAACGTTATGTCCTTCCTGTATTAGGTTCTGTAACAGCATTAATTTTAGCAATTGTTGTACTTTTACCGAATCTAAACATTGGTAACGAAATTGTTCAGGAAAACTCGGATAAACAACTAGCAGCTCAACATGAAGAATCATCTTTTTCAGTTTTAATAATGGGAAAGGATTCAGCTGATGAAACTAATCGTAGGAACAATATTAACATATTACTTACTTACAATAGTGATGACAACAGTATGAATGTAGTGTCAATTCCTCGTGATACGTATGTGGAAATTGTTAACTCTGAAGGGGAAATGATAGGCCAAGATAAGTTAATGCATGCCTCAGCTTATGAGCCAGATCCTGAAGCTGCTATAACAACAGTCTCGAACCTTTTTGATATTTCTATCGATTATCACGCCATTATGTCAGAAAAAAATATATATGAAAAGTTGGGAATTGCTGAAAAGGATGCAAGGGAGAATAGAAAAATAATTAATGAAATGGGCGGTTTAATCAAAGACCGATTGTCTGCATCTGAAATTAAAACCCTTTTAGACGAAAGTGAAACCACTATTCCAAGAGATGTGTTAAACCAAATAGAGGACATGAATTCTGGTTCCATGCAGGTGATAGATGTGGCAAAAGGAATAGAAGAAAAATTAATGAATGATATCTATTATGTAGAGATTAACCAAAAATTATTGGAAAAGACCTCTAATACTTTAAAGAACCACTTGGATGATAATTAACTTAAATCATCTACTACAAGTTCTGGATTTCAAGGTTAACAGAGAATAAATGTATCCTCCTGAAATCTTTTGTTCAATTTAATGTATTAATTAAGGATGTTTGATGAGTTGGAGTGCCATACGCGATGAGCGCTGCGCGTACGGTGTGAACAGGGGAGAAGGGAAAGACAACTTCAAACCCTTACCTATCATCTCTATGGATAAGCGGTTATTAAACACATTAGTGAGGTATTGTTTTGAATAAATTAAGATCAGCACATAGAAAACACAAAAAAGACAAAAGATGGAAAAAATGGACGCTAAATATCCTTTTGTTACTTATTGTTATTGTCATTGGTTTAGGAATTTATTTGTTCAACCAAATTTATAATGCCGCCCAGGGCTCCTATAAGGGGTTAGATCGTCCTAGTAATAAATCAGAATTGAGAGAACAAACAGTCGACATAAGTGATGAACCTATATCTATCTTATTAATTGGGACTGAAAGTTATTCTTCTAATGGTAAAAACGGTCGCGCAGATACACTAATTGTTGTTACGCTTGATCCAAAAGATAAAGAACTAACTATGACGAGTATCCCCCGTGATACCAGAGTAGAATTTACGGTTAAAGAGGCTGGAAAGTATGCAGGTTTTCACAAAATTAATGCTGCTTACACTTATGGCTCAATATCTGGATATGGAGCCAATAAACTAACTGTGGAAACAGTTGAGGATTTACTTGATATTCCGATTGATGAATATATAACTGTTAATTTTGAAGCATTTAGAGATATTGTAAATGCACTTGGCGGCGTAACTGTAGATATAAAAAAAGGATTTTGGGAGAAAAATATTTTTAACAACGATAAAAGAATTTATTTTGAAGAAGGGTTGGAACGTTTAAACGGTGAAGAAGCACTTGCCTTTGTCAGAATGAGAAAACGGGATATTGCCGTGGAATATACACGTATGGAAAGGCAGAGGCAGTTCATTAAGGCTGCAATTGACCAGGCTATTTCAGCGGGAACTATATTTAAAGTAGGAGAAATATCCGATATAATAAGCAAAAACGTAAAAACTAGTTTGAAACCATCTGAAATTTTTGCTTTACAACAAACATACTCCTCGATGGATCCCACTTCAATTGAAACTTTTGATATTAAGGGTTCCAATGAAATGATTGATGGTCTGTCTTATTTCATTCCTACAGAAGAAGGATTAAATAGGGTTGCACGCCAATTAAAACAAATCTTGAAATTAGATTCTTATAGTACTGAATCTAACGGATAATAAACAAGATAAATCGGTGTCCACAAAAGAATCCGCAAATATTCTTCTGACGAAATCGAATACGCTCGTGTTTGGTTGCAGCTTGGGCCGAATCAAGACATAAATGAATTGAATGTTCGGCATATTTCAGCAGGTGATCCACTCAATCCCGACGACGAAACAAGTGCTAATTATCCAGAAGGCGTTATCCAGTTATCCGGTTCACGCTTAGTAGATGGATCAGTAACTTATAGTGGTAATGGGGATGGTACGATTAATGTATACGAAGTTCCTTTACATTGGGATGGCAAGAATCCTACTGGGGAAGACGTCTATAAAGCTATTATTGAGAATACAAAGGCGGAGTCCATTGATCCAGGTGACGATCAAAAATTCATGAAGTTAATCAAATTCCTTGGTGTTGATAATTAAGCAAACGGGCCTAATCGAATAAGAAGGCGTCCTTCTGAATCCCGGCATTTAATTGAATTAATATGAGGTTTGAATGGTTAGGAATATGCTATAGTTTTATTGACGTCAGAAACACGGATAGGTGGTATGATTGTTTTGATACAGGAATTCTTTTTCACCTTCATTGTCACTTTTCTAATTGCCTTGATTTTAAGTTACATAGGCCAAAGGGTGATTGTAAACAGAAATAAACTTGATAAGAAGACGATTTTAGTGGTGATTGTACAAAGTTTGGTCATTGCTATATTACTTTCTTTTATTTTTTAGGAATACGATAGGACGCGATTGTTTAATAAACAAATAAAACAAACAGCTCAGTTTATGTGACCTGAGCTGTTTTATTCTTTCTAACAAAGACCATCTAAAACGTCGCTATTTCATAAGAAAATCGTACTGATATTTTGGGTTTTCTCCACGGTAAGAGAACGACTTATGTCTTTTCGGAAGATGTTTTTTCTGGTCAGCTTCCCGCGGCCTGTTCATTTTTCTGTGGCGGTTCGGTTTTACTAATGATGCTGGTACCGGCCAAATCACCGGTCACGTTGATGGCGGTACAGCCCATACCGACCAGCACGTCAACAGCCGTCAGCAAGCCGACTGCTTCCATTGGCAGTCCGATTTGTGCAAATACGGTAGCAATCATGATAATACCGGCGCCCGGAACGCCCGCGGTCCCGACGGATGCCAATGTCCCGATTAGGACGACCTGCAGGATTTCGACGAAGCTGAGCGGGTCACCGACTACATTGGCCGCAAATACAGCAGACACGGCAATCCGGATAGCTGCTCCGTCCATATTGACGGTCGCACCGAGTGGCAGACTGAAGCCGTACAGACTTTTAGGCAGTTTCAGCCCATTGGCGGCATTCAGGGTGAGCGGCAATGTTCCGGAACTGCTTTGGGTGACAAACGCCGTAATCATCGGTGTCCGGCCAAATCGGAAAAAGTCCTTGATATTGATTTTATAGAAGGCCATAAACAGCACGTAAACCAATAGTTGAACGATTAACGCAATGTAAAGCACGCCGATCATGCTGCCCAATTCCCATAATGTGCTAGCACCCTGATTGCCGATTACCTCAGCGATGATGGCAAAAATGCCGACCGGCACGTACTGGATGATCACTTTCATGATGCGCATCGTTGCCTCATTCAGACCGTCAATGACTTTATACACCGTCTCGCCCAGTTCTTTGGTGGACTCGGACGATCTGAGCGCTGATATCGCAATCCCGAATGCGAAGGCTGTAAAAATGATGCCTAACAAGT
The DNA here is from genome assembly GCF_042679865.1 of Lentibacillus salinarum. Classification (NCBI taxonomy): domain Bacteria; kingdom Bacillati; phylum Bacillota; class Bacilli; order Caryophanales; family Bacillaceae; genus Lentibacillus; species Lentibacillus salinarum. Next base: position 323,036 of record NZ_JBHTNH010000028.1, read on the forward strand.
TCAGTTCGCTAAATGCTGTCACGATATTTTCCGGGACAATACTTAACAGGACACTGACGACACCCGGATTTTCCGGTACGTCAAAGGCTTCGCTTCCTTCGAGTGTCATCCCTGTGCCCGGATTGAAGATACTGGCAACCGTAACCCCAACAATGATAGCCAAAGCGGACGTCACGACATAATAGATAAACACTTTTCCGCCCATGCGGCCAAGACTCGCGAGCTTCGTCTGGTTAAGTCCGACAATCAGTGTGAATAAGATTAATGGAATGATTAGAAATTGCAGCAGACGAAGCAAAAGATCCCCGAACGGTGATAGCACCGCTGCATCCTCACCGAACATTAAACCAACAATAATGCCAAGCGCCAGCGCAACAGTGATTTTGGAAATGAGTGATGCGCTAAGATACCCCCGACATATGTTTTTCATCGATTTCCCTCCCCTTTATGTAATCAGTCTATGACACTTAATCCGATAAAATTAATCGGTATTTATTTGACAGTATCTTGTTTGGCCGGCTGTGTCAAAATCCCTGTTTTTAATGCCGATCATCAAGCCATGCTCCCGGCGAGCATGGCTTGAAGTCAGGCGCTTATTGTACAATGAACATCTGGGACCCGTAACGGCCGCTGTCGTTATAGCTAACACCGATGTGGGTGAATGACTCATTCAGAATGTTTTCCCGTTGTTCTTCGTTGTCCATCCAGGCCTCGACGACTTGCCGATCGTTGTTTTCACCGGCTGAATCAAAGCTGGCTACCATGTTTCGTGTAACTTGGTCAGCTGAGCATCGAATTCATTTTGCCGATCGTCCAGCGCGAAGACCCGGGCTGTCTGCTGGTCATTCACATGCTGGATGTAGATTTGTTGGCCGTTATAGGTAACATTCTTCATATCGGCTGACTGGGCGATTTCCTCTGCCCGCTGTCTGTTCAACCAGACCACCTCCATTAATGTAACATTTGGCTGTACAGCCGAACACGGCGCGTCAACTACACGTGTCCGGCTGTTTATTCGTTAAGGACCATCCTCAAATAAACCGTCCAGGTCCACTTCCTGGATGTGATCCATTTCATCAAGTGGAAACACAGTGGCTGTTGCCTGGTCGGGATTGATGTTTTTTAAATAAACGGGGAATCCGTGATAGCTAACGTTGACCATGGTTATGGAATCGATAATGGCCTGTGCGCGGTCGTGATCCATCATGATCTCCTTTCAACGGCCTCACGGTTATTTTTTACCGCCCCTGAACGGTATATGCGAGGAGGAATTAACCAGTTGTCTAAATTGTTTTTATGGTTGATTTCACGTAAAATCAGCATTAGACTGTGAAAAAGTACAGGGGGATTTGAAACGGGGGATGGAGCGTTGACAGCAAGACGAAAGGTTTTTCAAACATTTTACTACGGCTGGTTTATCGTCTTTATCGGTGGTCTGGGGATCTTCTTTTCCGGCCCCGGCCAGACGTATTCGAATTCAGCTTTTATTGATGAGTATATTCAGGATTTTGGCTGGTCACGGACGGAAGTGTCCAGTTTATATTCGACAGCAACATTGATTGCCGGTTTGACGATGATGTTTGTCGGCCGGTTTATTGACCGGTACGGCCAGCGCTTTATGATGGTGACAGTTGGGATTGTTTTTGCGCTCGCCTGCTTTTTTAACAGTATGGTCACGAATATGGTCATGCTGGCGGTTGGGTTCTTTATGGTCCGGCTACTGGGCCAGGGCACGATGTCATTGATCCCGAATACGCTGGTCGCGCAATGGTTCGTGAAAAAAAGAGGCCGCGCGTTCAGTTTCATGACAATGGGCAGCTTTATCAGTGCGATGCTGTTTCCGATTATCAATACATGGCTCATCCAGACGTGGGATTGGCAGGTCGCCTGGCAGTTTTGGGGTGTGATGCTTCTCGTTGTCTTTGTACCGTTTGCTTTGTTTGGCGTCCGCAACCGCCCGGAACAGATGGGGCTGGAACCGGACGGCTTGCAGAAATCGAAGGACGACAATACAGAACCGGTCATGGGTACCGCCACGCTGCCTGAAGCAGAAGCGGACTGGACATTGAAAGAAGCCATGCGTACTTGGGCTTTTTGGGGGATTTTGATCAGTGTCGGTATACCAGCGATGATCAATACCGGGATCACCTTCCATATTATGTCCATTTTTGATACGAATGGACTGTCGCCGGGCATCGCGGCGATGGTGCTGAGTCTGATGGCATTTGTCGGGATGCCGATGTCACTCATTTCCGGCTTTATTACGGAAAAAGTCCCCACCAATTATTTGCTTGCCAGTGTGTTTGTGATTGAAATAATCTTTTTATTGTTGCTTCTCGTAACCGAAAGTTTTCTGCTGGCGGTGTTATTTGGCGTCGTTTGGGGGGCTGCCAATGGTCTCGAGCGGATCGGGATGAACGTCATCTGGCCAGATTATTTTGGCCGGAAATATGTCGGCAGTATTAATGGGGTCGGGATGACGATGGTGGTCATCGGCTCCTCGCTCGGGCCGCTTCCGTTCGGGGCTGGCTTTGATCTATTTCACAATTACACGCCGGTGCTCTTGGCGTCGCTCATTTTCCCAGTTGCCGGCGTGATTTGTGCTGTCACAGCCAAACGACCGCAAAAAGCCAAACTGGATGCGATCAGGGCACGCCAGGATTAAAATGGGATCGTGCGGTATTAAGACCTGCTCGACCGTGGGCAGTCACAATTTGCGTGGCACTAGGGCTTAGATGCGCAATGACCGTGAGACGTCAACGCGTTGTGCCCCATCCATTCGATCTCGCGCAGTATCGCGCAATCTATTAAGGTTGATGCGCGACAGCTTCTGGTAACTAACATAACGATAAAGCGGTGAAGGTTAATGTTAAACGATACAGGGGAACGCGTCATTCCCGAAAACATGACTATAACGAATGAACTCTTGATTGAGCATGTGGCGCGGTATCATTTTGCCAGTGACTATGTGTATGGCCGCGTGCTCGACTTTGCCAGTGGAGCCGGGTATGGTACCCATATTCTAGCCAAGAAAGGAAAAGGACGGGTTGATGAAGTCATCGGCATTGACCGTAACCCGGATGCGGTGCGTTATGCCCAAGGAACGTATTATCACCCGAACTCAGCATTTGCTGTGGGCGATGTGACCGATCCGAAGCTGCAAGAAGAACTTGGCCGATTCGATTGTATCGTCAGCTTTGAAACGCTAGAGCATGTGGCTGAAGAGGAACAGTTTCTGACCAATGTTTATCACTTATTGAAACCGGGTGGCACACTTGTGTTGTCAACGCCGTTTGGTAAAGGGCGCGGCAAGCCGTGCGGGTCGCCGTTCCATGTCCATCAGCTTTCGGTTGCAGAATTTATGAATTTGTTTCCGGGTTATACGTCGACGGCATTTTACTTGCAAAGAGGGGCACTGATTATACCGGCCACATCCAATGAGAACCGGCATTATCCGCTCGGGATCGCTATTTGCAGCAGGTGAAGTTTCCGGGTTTGGCGGGGCTGGTGTCCACGGCGATCGGGCGTTTGCAGGCACGTTTCGCAGCGTGTGTCTGTTTTCCGGACGTGAAGCAGGCCGTTCGCCGGCAGCCGAGCTAGGCTGAACAACAAAGCGCCATCAGTCGACCGTAGTGGGTGTGACGCCTATCCCGGTCATTGTAGCATGCCCATGAACGCTTCCACATTCTTTTTCCTAGCCATAATCGGTGAACAGACATAGGAAAACCGGCGCTTGAACGCATGGTCTTTTACCGGAATGATGGCCAGATCGTTATGGCGGACATTCCGCTCAACCACGCTTCCAGACAGCAGTGAGAGGCCCAGACCGCGGATGACCGACTCTTTCACGCCCTGATTGCTGCTGATGGTGATCGTGGACGTGACTTGCAGGCCGTTGGAGCGGATGACGTGTTCCAGATATTTTCGTGTGCCGGACCCTTCTTCCCGGGCAATCCATGTTTCGTGATGCAAGTCGCTGATGGTCACGCACTGTTTTTGGGTAAGTGGATGATCAGCAGGCCCCACGACGAAAAGTTCGTCTTCCATGAAGGGCTCAATCAGCAGTTCGGGATCGTTGGACTGTCCTTCAATCAAGCCGATATCGATGTCGAGCTGTTTGACGGCCTGGACGATTTCGGTTGTATTGCCAATCTCCAAATCCGGATCAAGATCGGGGAAATGGTCGCGCATCCTGACGAACAGCGAAGGAACGATATACTCGCCAACCGTGAAACTGGCGCCGATTTTGATCGCGCCCTTTACCGCCTGATGATGTTCCAGAATAGCCTGACGTGTCTGTTCATACATGGCCAGAATTTGTTTGGCTCGTTCGTACAAAATTTCCCCGGTTGGTGTAATCGTCAGGTTTCTTGGGGTTCGGACAAATAATTCAGTCTGGAATTCTTCCTCAAGATTTTTAATATGCAGGCTGACGCTCGGTTGCGAAATGCGCAAGGCTTCCGCCGCCTTCGTAAAATTTTGCTGATCCGCAACCGCGACAAATGTTTTCAGGGCATCGTAATACATGGCTATCCCACCTTTGGTATGTTTAATTTTGTTATTAAAAATCCTAATTACAACTATCATTAATATGTATTTTACTAATAACTGGGGCTCCGATAAAGTGAAAATAGAACGTTTTTCAAAAAGGTGGGAGCACCATGGAACAGCCATTGTATAAACGGCCCTCTATTTTGTTTGCGGCCGGGATTCTGATAACACTTGTGATCGCATTCGTTGCCCAATTTTTAGCGCAGTTTCCGTTTTTATCAATTATGGGGTCTCTGGTGATTGCGATTCTGATCGGTATCGCCTGGCGGGCGACGCTTGGTCTGCCGGATAGTGTGACACCGGGTGTGACGTTTTCCAGCAAGAAATTGTTGCGGGTCGGTATTATTTTGCTCGGGATGCGGCTAAATATGGTCGACATCTATGAAGCCGGTTGGCGTGTATTCACGATTGCTACGCTCAACCTGGCGTTTGCCCTTATTGTCGTTTATCTCATTTCCCGCTGGATGGGTGTTGACAAAAAGCTTGGCATCCTCACAGCAAGCGGTACAGCGATTTGCGGTGCGGCAGCCATTGTGGCGATTGCCCCGCAAGTGAAAGCCAAAGATGATGAAACAGCTGTCGGGGTGGCCACGATTGCGGTGCTGGGCACGCTGTTCACACTCGTTTATACGTTTCTGTATTCGCTGTTTGACTTATCCCAGAATGGCTTTGGTATTTTTGCCGGTGGAACACTGCATGAAATCGCGCATGTTGTCGCAGCGGCAGCAGCGGGAGGCGATGCTGCGGTCGACATTGCGGTCATCGTTAAATTGACGCGTGTGGCGCTGCTTGTGCCGGTTGTCCTGGTCATTGGTTATTTGTTTCAGAAAAAGGATGACGAAACGGCCCGGAACACGTTTTCCTGGTCAATGGTGCCATGGTTCATCTTCGGATTTCTTGCTGTCAGCGGGATCAATTCGCTTGGCATTATCCCGGCAAATATAGCCGACCAAATCGTCAACCTTGCCTACTTGCTGCTGGCGATGGCCATGGCGGGGATCGGTTTGGGCGTCGATATTGGCACATTCCGGCGGCTCGGGCTTAAATCATTCACAGCCGGCTTAGTCGGATCCGTATTACTCGCCGTGTTTGGCTTTTTGCTCGTATCAGCATTCGGATTATGGTAAGCGACGGGGCGGTAGTGCCTGCCCGGCTTATGCACAAAACCCGGTACACACCCTTCAGTTAGGCGTATGCCGGGTTTTTTAACGTATAAAATTTTGGACGACGTTTCAAGACCGAAAACGGCTGACTCGCCGACTTCTTCCCTCTGGCATCTGAAAAGACGTGTTCTAATGCTCACTGTCCAGTTCAGCCAGCTGATCCATGATTTGTTCGGTCACGTGTTCGGCAACATCGCCGGCGATAATATCCTCCTTCGCTAAACGTTCGACAGCTTCGTGCTGGGCATACAATGAATGACGCCGGACGGTATTTTGCTGTTTAGCTTTCAAATCCGGATGCTCCTGGAAAAGCTGTTCCATTTCTTCCTGGATGTCTTCCAGATAGCGCTCATAATCCGCGGTAATATCACGTGTGATCGTCTCGGTCATCCGGAATTTATCTTTTACCCGCGTTATGGCTTCCATGGCTGTTTCATAACGGTATGCCTTTGCCAGCAGTGTTTCATACGTCCTAAAGCCCTTATCCTGTTTGTTCACGCCGAGCCAGTTGAGAATCGGCTTGATCGTAAGGCCTTGACAGACGAGGGAAAACAGGACAGCACTGAAAACAAAAATTAGAACATCTTCGCGCCCGTTGAAATCCCGTGGCAGGCTCAAGACCAATGCGATGGATAAGGACCCTTTCAGCCCGCCCCAGTTTAGAATATGTTTCCATGCCGCTGGGATACCGCCGGCGAACAAGGTCGTGGTGTAGACAGCAATGCTTCGGGCAGCGAGCACAATCAAAATGGCCAGGAAAATGAGTCCCCATCTGTCGGCTACATCGATCCGGGTAATTTCCAACCCGACCATTAAAAACACGAGCGAATTGATCAGTAGTGTGATGACATCCCAGAAGTTCTTGATGTTCAGCTTTGTTGTCGGACTCATGGCGATTTTGGCCCCGTAATTGCCTAACGTCAGTGCCGCTACAACCACCGCAATCACCCCGGACGCCTGGATACTTTCGGCGAGCAAATACGTCCCGTAAAACAAAATGATACTGAAGATAATTTCCAGTGGGTAATCGTCAAAATAGCGCGTCACCCGTGATGCCACGTATCCGGTAGCCCCGCCGACCAAGAGCCCCAGTGCCACAACTTTGATAAACGACCAGATGCCAAGACCGACACCTTCAATCCCCATTCCGGCGTAGGTCAAGAGTGAAAAAGCGGCTATGTTAAACAGGACAACAGCAAGGCCGTCATTGAACAGACTTTCGCCTTCAATCACGGTAGAAAGCCGTTTGTTGACACCAAGGTTTTTAAAAATGGATAACACACTGACCGGGTCGGTGGCACTCATCACGGCGGCAAATACAAAGGCAGCCGGAATGGTTAGTTGCAATAACCACATGGCGGAAAAACCGATGACGACAAATGACAGAAAGGTGCCGCCGAACGCCAACAAGATAATCGGTTTTTTGTTGTCAAACAGCTGGGAAAAGGGCATTTTCAAGGCGGCTTCACCCAGCAGTGCAGGAAGAAAGAGTGTAATCACCGCAAAATTAAACACCTCGCCTTCTGTTATGAAGTCGATTAACGGCTCAAGCACCGGAATATGGATTAGACCGATAACAGCCCCGACAATGACGAGCGCAATCGGGTATGGGCGATCAAATTTTTTGGCAATGGCGGTAATGCCGGCAGCCATCATGACCAATATGAGAATGAGTGAAAACATATGATGCAAATCCATGTCTTCCACTGAAATGTACCTCCCTCAATCATCACATACGTTTAGTTTGACCAAAAGGCGCAATAGAATGCGGTGACGCGTTTATCCGATTATTATTCGAGGATGTTCAAAAATCCGGTAAAAATGAAGCCGATCAGGCGTTGATCAGTTTTTTTGAAAGATAAGTATAAAATGTTGGACGACGTTTTCAATTCCGAAATTGGCTATGTCGCCGATTTCTTCCAATCCGACTTCTGACCTCTGGAAAGACGCGTCAGGCGTTTTTCTTAATTTGCCATCGTTTCCACTTAACGCATGTGATCACCAAATCAGCTCCCCGTTCCCCCGGGATTACACGATTGTATGACATTTGTCATGCCTGTACCTTGACGTTTATGACTTCAACAGTATGTTTGTTTTCTCTAACATAGAAATTAGGACGCTTGATAAAAAGTCACCCTTCTCAAGGAGGCCGTTATGAGCAAACAAAAACAAACCAATTTAAAAAAGCGTGTCGCAGCTTTTGCTAACCCGGATAAGAAAGCAAGTATTCTGCAGCTTATTAATACGATTCTGCCGTTTCTCCTGATCTGGTTTCTTGCCTACCAAAGTTTGGCTGTATCGATTTGGTTAACCCTGGCACTAGCGGTTGTGGCGTCAGGCTTTGTTGTACGCATCTTCATTATTTTTCATGATTGTACACATGGTTCCTTTTTTAAAAACCCAAAGGCAAACCGGATTGTTGGGACGATTACTGGAATCCTGACACTGTTTGCTTTTGAAAAATGGAAGCGAAGTCATGCGATTCATCATGCAACCAGCAGTAACCTGGACAAACGTGGTACCGGCGATGTGTGGGTCATGACGGTTGAGGAATATGCTACCGCGACCTTTTGGGGCAGGCTGGCTTACCGCCTTTACCGGAACCCGATTGTCATGTTCGGGTTAGGACCATTTTATCTGTTTCTCCTCTCGAACCGTTTTAACCGAAAAGGCGCAAAGCGAAAGGAACGGATAAATACCTACGTCATCAATGCTTCGGTTGCGGCGATATATGGCCTGTTAATATGGGTGATCGGCTGGCAGGCGTTTCTAATTATCCAAATGCCCATTATCTTTATAGCTGGTTCACTGGGAATCTGGCTGTTCTATGTCCAGCATCAATTTGAGGATTCCTACTTTGAAAATGAAGATGAATGGGATTTTGTAAAAGCTGCCGTGGATGGCAGTTCCTATTACAAACTGCCGAAAATCATGCAGTGGATGACTGGCAGTATTGGATTCCACCATGTCCATCATTTAAGCCCGAGAGTCCCGAACTATCATTTGGAAAAGGCGCACGAATCCACACCACCTTTAAAAAATGCAACAACCATAACATTAGCATCCAGTCTAAAGTCAATTCGATTCCGGCTGTATGATGAAGCTGACAAGTCGTTTGTAAGCTTTAGAGACGTAAAAGAACGGCTGCGCAAAATGAAGCACGTAAGCACAAATCACTCACGTTTACAGGAAAATTAAACGCATTCCACAAAAGGCCCTCTTTTATTGTATAGGAGGGCCTTACTTTTTTGTTATACTTAATGGAGTTGGCGAAAGGAGTGCGGCTGGTATGCAGAACTGGTATCATATCATTCCGAAAAATACGGGGCTCAGTATCTATGCGTGGATCATATTTTGTATTCTGCCGTTTTATTTTATATTTCGGACATCCGGAACATGGGAAATTATTTTCGGCATTTTAATGATATTGCTGTTTTTCACGGCATACAGAGTATCCTTCCTTTCAAAAGGCTGGACGGTATACTTGTCGGTCAGTGTTGAAATGGTCATCAGCATTGTGATGACCGTATATTTAGGCTACGTTTACTTTGGGTTGTTCTTAGCATTTTACATTGGAAATTTACAGCATAAAATCCGCTTTATAACGCTCTACGTTATTCATCTTGTTACCACGATTGCGGCTGTTACGATTGGTTTTTTTACCCAAAACGCTATATTCCTTTCACAGCTGCCGTTTATTATCTTCAGTGTCATTGGTGTTATCCTTCTGCCCATAACCCTATATTACCGTAACAAACGGGAAAAGCTGGAAAGCGAATTAAGAGATGCCAATCAAAAGCTTTCCCGGATGGCGGTCTTGGAAGAACGCCAACGGATTGCTCGTGATTTGCATGACACATTGGGGCAGAAGCTTTCCCTCATTGGATTAAAAAGTGATTTGTCTGGCAAGTTAGTCGACGTAAAACCTGATAAAGCTAAAAGTGAAATCGATGATATCCATCAGACGGCACGGACAGCATTAAAAGAAGTACGTCAGATGGTTTCCGATATGAAAGGCACAAAGTTGGAAGATGAGATAACCCGAATCCAACAAGTGTTGGAAGCCGCCCGGATTAAATGTCATCTCAACGGGAACCCGCAGCTCAAAAGCATTTCACTACTGGTGGAAAATGTTTTGAGTATGTGTTTAAAGGAAGCTGTCACAAATGTCGTCAAGCATAGTCAGGCTGCTTCCTGCCATGTGACGATCACCCAAACGCCGGAAGAAGTGTGTCTTCAGATAGCGGATAATGGCCGCGGTATGACAAAAGATAAAGATTTGTATTCAGAAAATGGACTTCAAGGAATGAAAGAGCGGCTGGAATTTGTAAATGGCCGTTTGGCTATTGCATCGGGGAACGGCACAACACTTACCATTCAGGTGCCAAGTGTGCTACATAGAACTGAACAGGAGGGCTCGTCGTGATAAGCATTGTCATTGCCGAAGATCAAAGTATGCTGCTCGGTGCTCTGGGATCTTTGCTTGATTTAGAAACGGATATGGAGGTGATCGGTAAAGCCAGGAATGGTGAAGAGGCTCTAACGTTAGTTGAGCGGTATACGCCCGACATTTGTATCATGGATATTGAAATGCCATTGAAAAGCGGACTTGATGCAGCGGAAGCATTAAAGGATCACCCGTGCAAAGTGATTGTTTTAACAACGTTCGCGCGTGCAGGTTATTTTGAAAGGGCACGAAAGGCCGGGGTAAGTGGTTACTTATTAAAAGACAGCCCGAGCGAGGAATTGGCAAACTCAATTCGGACGATTATGGACGGCAGACGGATTTATGCCCCTGAGCTGGTTGAGATGGTATACGATAATGAAAACCCGCTGACTGAAAGAGAGGAACAGGTGATTAAACTGATTGCTGACGGTAAAAATACAAAGGAAATAGCGAACGCGCTTTATTTGACCAATGGCACTGTCCGCAATTACGTCTCCGTGATCCTCGATAAACTGGAAGTGACAAACCGGATTGAAGCCATTTCAAAAGTTAAAGAAAAAGGGTGGCTTCCGTAGATTTTTTTGCATACGGAAGCATCACACGTCTCTCATGCACATGTCATCACCAACATCGTATATGAAAAGCACCAATCCTATCTTGCATAAAGGCAGCCCCGAATCCAAAAGCTAAAGCATGAAAGGAGTGCAAACAATGTCTGAAAAGAACAACCAATTCAAGGAAAATAAAAACCATGGTGAGTATCGGAATGGTCGCAAAAGCCAATATAAAAACAACAGTGTACACGGCGAACAGTTGAATGAGTATGTCAATAAAAAAGATGATTAATTGACGGTGATTTGCCGCGGCCGCCGATTTCTTTAAGTCTGACTTCCGACTTCTGACTTCTAGAAAGACGAAGTGGAAGCCGAGTTTTTCTAACGAAGGAGTAATGGCATGGACAAAGGCATGTTTCTCGACCGTGATGGCGTCATCAATGAAGTGCTCACGCAGCGGGTCAAATTTGTTAACAAGCCGGGTGACTTTTACCTGCTGGATGGTGTCGGGGAGGCGATTAAGGCGTTCAATGACATGGGCTTTCGTGTGTTTGTTGTCACGAATCAGGGCGGTATCGGGCTTGGCTACATGACAGAAGACAGTCTGACCGCAATCCATAACAAAATGGCCGACGATCTGGCGCAATATGGCGCCGTTATTGATGACATCGCTTACTGTCCACATAAACCGCACGCCGGTTGCCCCTGCCGCAAGCCAAAACCGCAAATGATCCTTGACCTCGCTGAAAAACATGTCGTTGATCCCGGTCAAAGCTACATGGTCGGTGATCGGGAACCGGATATTGAGGCGGGAAGACAAGCCGGCACGACAACCGTTTTGGTGGGCGCAAAAGATCGGCATACCGCGGAGCCTGACAAGCATTTTCCGAACCTCCTGACGTTTGCCAGCTGGCTGAAAAAGCACCTTTAATTGGTCATGGATTTTTCGTTTCGTGGCATACTACATTCAGTTAAACAAACAATCACGAAAGGATGAAGCTGGCATGAAAGGTTTACTTAAAATCGTCATGGCTGTGACGGTGGCTTTCTTTATCAGTGTACCGACCGTATCGGCCTTTTATAAAGGGTTTGCCGAGGACTTGCAGCATGAACAGCAGGCAGAGAATACGAAAAAAGAGACCTACCACCGTATTTTCCTGGAACTTGAAGCTAGGGAACTGGGGATTGAAACGGAAGGTAAGGATAAGGAGCAATTGCATAAGGCCGTCGCCGAGATAAAAATTAAGCAAGCTGCGGACAAACATGGCATTGAAACAGAAGGCGAGGACATACAGGAACTTGCGAAAGAAGTGCACCACGCCGAGGTGAAGGAAAAAGCCGATGAACTGGGCATTAACCAAAAGGGGAAAGACCCGCAATTGCTTGCGGAAAACGTTTACGAAGAAATGATGAAGCAAAAAGCCAATGAACTGGGTGTCGAAACGAACGGAAAGAAGATTGACGAACTGAAGAAAGCTGTGCTGGAAGCAGCGCTCAAACGTGAGGCCGAGAATTTAGGCGTCGATGCAGGAAAAAAAGATGTTTACGAATTACAGAGGGTCGTTCATGAGCAAAAAGTTGTCCGCACCGCTGAGGCGTTAGGGATGGAAACGACTGATAAGGATACGGATAAGCTTTTTGATGAGATTATGACCCGGCATGCCGCCAAAGCGAAGGAGCAGAACCTGTATCCGTTTGAACATAAGCACGGAAATTTTTTTGAAGGCTACCACATGAAGAAAGAATAATTCTGAGTCCGATTATATAGCATTAAGAAAAAACGCTAACGCGTCTTTTCAGATGCCGGAGGTGAGAAGTCGGATTGGAAGAAATCGGCGCGACAACCGATTTTGGCATTGAAAACATCGTCCAAAATTTTATACTTTCTTATCTGTTAAGTAAATCCCCGACCGTCAATCGGGGACTTTGTCTGTTTGAAACCCTCTGCGTCACATGTCACGTTATTGGTTTCCCAGCTCGTCCCGGTCACTGGCACGGGGTGGTTCTTCCATCCAGCCGTTTTCAATCAGCAGATTGGCCCCATCTTCCGAATACTTAAGAATTTCATGCATCAGCCGGTCATAATGCGCTGTCAGGTCACGTCGGACACTCGTTGAAATACTTGTCCCGTAATACCCGATGCCGAGTCCTATCAGGGATGTCACAATAAACAGCATCATCTTATCTGAAAAGGGCGCCACCCTTGACTCGGTCACAAACGAATCGGACGCCATCGGCACAGGCAAGTCATCTTCACGCAAAATCGAGCCGAATATTTCATCATGTTTGTCGGCGATGTCCTTGCCTCGTGTAAAGAATTTCCCGACCTTTTTGGACTGGGCAACCTGGCTGAACCCTATCAGTGTTGCGCTTCCAAATGTGTTACGCTGGAAATTGGCAAACAGATTGGCGATCTCCAACGACAGCAGTGGCCTTCTTTCCCCGAACCAGCCGGTTAGAAAGGATTGTTTTTTTACAAAATCAGCCTTCTCCGGATAAGGGATGTACGGTGAGCGGACAAACAGCCCTTTTTCCAGTAAGACGTCTTTTGCCATTGTGTTCAGTTTGTTCGATTCGCTCAGACATTCGGCGAAATACGTATCGATATCGGATCTGACAGCCAGCGATTTGGCAACACTGTAGGCATTCAGTGATACTTGCGACATCTGAAACATGAAATGCAGCAAATACTGGTCAGAAAACAGCCTGGGCGCTTCCATATTCAAATCCTGATTTTCCGAAAAACCAATGGGGATCGGATACTGTTCCGCATTGAAAATGGCTGTCAATTTGTCAACGTGTGTTTGGGACAACTTCAGGGCATGCTCCAGAAGCGATTGAGCGGCAGAATCTTCAGCCGTCTGCAAAAAATATGTCAAAATGCAAATGGATGCCGTATCGTTCTGATAGGATATCCAGAGCTGTGATAGCTCGGCGGATGTCAGTTTAACCGATTCATGTGTCATGAGCTGATTCCTCCAGAAATATAGCGTTGTGTTCTATTGTTTATCCTGTCATCTAAATTATTCGTATTAGGAAGGGTTTTGGCGCTCTATTGTTGAATATACTAAATAGAAATCCAAGTGAGGGGGAAATGGAAATGAGTGAAAAAGCACAGATCAAAGTCAATGATAATGGGCCTTACCTGGTGAAAGGAAATGTGGAAATGGTGGATGCAGATGGGAATGTCTTTGAAACGAAAAAAGCTTTCACCATTTGCCGCTGTGGCCATTCATCCAATAAGCCCTTTTGCGATGGGACCCACAAGAAAGTCGGCTTTGAAAGTGAACCACGGGTGGAGTGATGGCTGGCACCTCTATGCTTTGTCATGGCATAGAGGGCTTTTATCATGTGAGGCATTTCCAAAAACATTAAATGTAGCGAAGCATTTGTCTTACATGTAACTGTCAGACCGCGTCCTGTCGCAATGTCGACCTGACACGTCCTGTGCATCGCATCGTAAGCCCCCGCTAAAAGCCTGATGGCGAAACCGGGAAAGATAAGTAGGAGATTCCGGTTGATGTTCAAGGCTCACCGGTCGATAGTCGCGCCGCTCCGGTTGATGTTTAGCGCTCACCGGTCGATAGATGCCCTTCTCTGGTTGATGTTTAGCGCTCGCCGGTCGATAGTCGCACCGCTCCGGTTGATGTTCAGCGCTCGCCGGTCGATAGTCGCACCGCTCCGGTTGATGTTCAGGGCTCACCGGTCGATAGTCGCACCGCTCCGGTTGATGTTCAAGGCTCACTGGTCGATAGTCGCGCCGCTCCGGTTGATGTTTAGCGCTCACCGGTCGATGACGCGCCGCTCTGGTTGATGTTCAGCGCTCACCGGTCGATAGATGCCCTTCTCTGGTTGATGTTCAGCGCTCGCCGGTCGATAGTCGCACCGCTCCGGTTGATGTTCAGGGCTCACCGGTCGATGACGCGCCGCTCAATTGCCAGTTAATGTCCGATTCTGTTTGAGCCTGCGCGATGCGGGTCTTGGGATGCGCCGTACTGGACAAGGAAAGTTTCAGCAGTGATGCATCTCCGTAAGAAAAGTGCTTTTCTTTTTTGAGGACGCCCGAGTACTTAGCCTTTGTTCCTTTTATCAGTGGGGGAACGCAGACTAAAACTGCCATATCAATCGCCAGATTCTGCAAGCCCAAACCCCATCTGATGAAGTAACTTAAGCAAAACAGGATAGTTGCCATGATCCCGCCAGTTTGGAATAATATGAATAGGTTTTGTTAATAACTTTACAATCTAAGGAGTGGACCCGTATGAAAGTATTGGTAGTCGGTGCAAATGGCCAAATTGGACAACATATCGTTAAACAATTGAACAACAATGATGACCATACAGTACGGGCGATGGTCCGCAAAGAAGAGCAGGCAGAAGAACTGAAGAAAAAAGGGATTGACGCGGTTATCGCCAATCTTGAAGGTCATAAACGATCCATCGTCAAAGCGGCAAAAGGTTGTGACGCGGTTGTTTTCTCAGCAGGATCCGGCGGCAAAACAGGCGCCGAAAAAACATTGCTGGTCGATCTGGATGGCGCTGTCAAAACCATTGAGGCAGCTGAAGAAGCCGGTGTTGACCGCTTTGTTATGGTGAGTGCCCTGCAAGCCAATAATCGTGAAAATTGGAACGAAAAAATCAGACATTACTATGTGGCCAAGCACTATGCGGACAGAATGCTTGAAGCCAGCAACCTGAATTACACCATTGTGCGGCCGGGCGGACTGTTGAACGATGCCGGAACAGGCAATGTACACATAGCCGGGAACCTGGACGAACGCGGATCGGTCCCGCGTGAAGACGTAGCCCGTACGGTTGTGGCTTCCCTGTCCGAGGAAAACACACATAAACGCGCGTTTGATCTGGTCTCGGGTGACACAGCGATTGCGGATGCTCTGAAAAACCTGTAAACCTTGAAGAGCACCAAGAGTGATGTTGCTTTTGGTGTTTTTTAAATTTTGGACGACATTTTCAATACCGAAATCGGCTGTAGTGCCATTTCTTCAAGTCTGACTTCCGGCCTCTGACCTCTAGAATGTCGAGGTGTAAGCGAGTTTTTCTTATTTGATGTGTTACATATAACAAACGGTTTTATCCTGAGACAAGAGGTGACAGCATATGAACAAGAAAATTATCATCGATTGTGATCCCGGACAAGATGACGCGATGGCGATTATACTGGCGGCGTCCGGTGTAAGTGATTTAAAGATTGAAGCGATCACAACGGTTGCTGGGAATGTTGGCGTGGGAAAAAACACGGTAAATGCGTTGCGCGTATGCGACCTGACGGGACTGCACGACATTCCAGTTGCAATGGGGGCTGACCGCCCGCTCGTCCAGGAACCGTCAGAAGCCTCCCATGTGCACGGCCAAAGCGGCCTGGACGGAACAGATTTGCCGGAAGAACCGGTGAAGCAACCGATTGATCAGCATGCCGTTGACGTGCTGATTGAGAAATTGCTGGCATCTGATGGGGACATAACGCTTGTCCCGATCGGCCCGCTGACAAACATTGCCCTGGCTATCCGGAAAGAACCACGTATCGTTGCGAAAATTAAAGAAATCGCTATGATGGGCGGGGGAACATTCGGTAACCGAACACCGTCAGCCGAATTTAATATTTATGCTGATGCGGAAGCTGCGCGTATCGTCTTTGAAAGCGGTGCACCTATTACAATGTTTGGACTGGATGTCACGCATCAGGCGCTGGCCACGCCCGATAAGCTGGCGGAGCTGAAGGCCATTGAAAACCCTGTTGCGAAAGCAGTTGCGGACATGTTGACCTTTTACTCTGGCGCATACAAAGGAAATTTTGCCGGTGCTGCGATGCATGACCCTTGTCCGATCGGTTACCTAATCGCCCCGGATATATTCGAATGGGATAAGGTGCGTGTTGATGTTGAGACGACAGGTAAGTTCACGTACGGTATGACCGTGGTTGATTTTAAAGGATCCACAGGCCGGGAGTCAAATGTCCAGTTTGCCCGCCGGCTTGATTCGGGTGAATTTTGGCAACTATTTTTGGATGCATTAAGGTCGTACTCAAAGTCATGAACGGGTGAACATACGCTTCCAACTCGAGCGAGAGCAGCCACAACTCGAGCGAGAGCAGCCACAACTCGAGCGAGAGCAGCCACAACTCGAGCGGGAGCAGCCCCAACTCGAGCGGGAGCGGCTCCAACTCGAGCGAGAGCGGAGCCAACTCGAGCGGGAGCGGTCGCAACTCGAGCGGGAGCGGTCGCAACTCGAGCGAGAGCAGCCCCAACTCGAGCGAGAGCAGCCTCAACTCGAGCGAGAGCAGCCACAACTCGAGCGGGAGCAGCCCCAACTCGAGCGAGAGCAGCCGCAACTCGAGCGGGAGCGGCTCCAACTCGAGCGAGAGCAGCCCCAACTCGAGCGACGATCACACAAATCGCGCAATAATATCATAATTTCGCGCGATATCCCGAGCAAATCGCGCGACCAAGGTTCAAATTCGCGCGAACAGCACCACAATTAAGTAAAATTCCAGCCCTCAAACGGGCAACAGGATACCGAAGTGGTAAATTTTTCAACCCTCACAAAAACCTTCTTTTAATAATAATCGAAAACAAAATGAAAAAGGGGGCATGATTTTCAAAAATTTTTTTCTGAAAATCATGCCCCTTTTTTTAGAAAAAGTTTCGATTATCGTTGTAGAAGAAGTAATTAGTCCCTATTCGCTATGCCCAAATGCGTATCGAGTTCACCGTGGATCGATTCTGCCGCAACATCGCTGCCCTTCAGCCAATCGGCAAAGTCAAATACAACCGGCTCCTGATCACCGCCTAGGGCAAACCATGCTTTTAATTCTTTTGGAAAATAGGCGGTTGTATGAATCGTGCCGGCCCAGCTTTTGTACAGATCGGAAAAGACACCTTTATCTTTGTCATTCAAGAGGCGGAAAGCGTCATGGGCACCGATGGACTGGCTCGCCTCCTTATCGATAACATGTATGCGACGTTTCGAGTCATCCAAATGATGGCGGTTTTCATGCTGTAGCAGTTCAAAATGATTGGTACATGCATTGGACTGCCGCACTTCGACTGCCCTTGGTGACGCTTCAACCACGTATGTTTCCTCATTCCGGTCCAGCACCACATAACTGAACGATCCGCGATGGGGAATCTCTTTCAAGAGCTGAATCGCATCATCAACGGTGGCGCATGTTTCAAGAATTATCCGGCCGATCATGTGACAAACAAAGCCGTCACCAGGCTTGCGGCGCTGCATGAAGTTGTACCCCATGACCAGGCCTTTTTCATTCATGCCGTCCATCCGTCCGGTTACCCGTGATGATGGGCCGATGATCGCATAACCCTGATCACTCGGCTGAAAAAAGCTGTAGCGGCCGTCATAAGTGAGTGGATGATAATCATAATTGCGCACCATAAAATCCGCACCCGTCAAAATGGAACAGCCGCTCGGTTTCATATTCACCCGGTAATGGCCGAAATCGCGGAGCACGTCCGTCATCGGCACACTAAGTGCATCACGCATACCGGTCAGCTCATCCCAGATACCCGGGGCGAACTGCATAAACGCCCTTTTCGCATCGTATTCATCGGACTGAAACCGGGGTTTCCGCATGCGCCAACTGTCCTGCCGATTGCGCAGTACAGCTGAATCCTGGAGCCAGAGCCCCTGTGCGTAGCCGAAGTCATAATGGCTGCCGCGGAATTGGGTGATATCGGTATGTACCTTAGTCATTGTGATCATCCTTTGATAGCCATATTACCTTTATTTTACGCCACCCTGTCAGAAAATGAAAATCATGATGATTCAAGGATATTGAAAACTTTTTATTTTGACTTAAAATAATGGATATAACGATTCGTTTAGAAAGAAGGTTCCATAATGGCTCGCATCTTATATATTGAAGACGAAATGGATATTGGTGAGTGGGTAAAGCAGCGTCTGACGAAAAAAGGTCATGACGTCACGTGGCTGACATCCGGTGAAAAGGTGGATCAATACATTCGTGAGACGGACATGGTTATTTTAGATGTCATGCTGCCGGGGTTGGACGGTTTTTCACTTGGGAAGCGGATTAAAAAGAAAATGCCGGATATACCGATTTTAATGCTGTCTGCCCGCACAGCGGTAGAGGATAAATTGGAAGGATTAAGTTTTGCAGATGATTATGTCACAAAGCCGTTTCATCCCGATGAGCTTGCTGCACGTGTCGATGTTCTCTTGAGGCGGTTTGATAAACAGAATGAGCTGCTCGAATTGCAGCATTTGACAGTCAATACACAGGATCTGCACATCACCAATCGGGAAACGGGTGACCGGTAAGCAGTATCATATATTCCATTACTTTCTGCGCCATTTAAATCAGATTTTAACAAAGGAACAACTATATGAAGGTGTCTGGGACGACCCTTATATCGATGGCGACAAAACGCTGATGGTCCATATCCGGCATTTGCGGGAGAAAGTTGAAAAGGACCCGGCTCAGCCAACGATTATTGAAACAATTCGCGGCATCGGATATAGGGTGAGAAGATGAAATTTTTCAGGTTTTTTAAATCATTGCAAGCGAAATATTTGTTGATCATCTTCATCGCGATTTTCGTCGTTCAAATCAGCCTACTTATATCGGCTTTTATTTTGTTTAATACAGGTGTTGACACATTTGAGCATGATTATGCCGGGGTTGAGGACAAATGGCATCAAGACGCCGGGGATATGGAAAATGTTTCAGAAGAGGCGGTCATGGCACATTTTCAGAAATGGAAACAAGCCTATCCGGATGCGGGTATGTTTTGGGTCAATGATAATGGCCAGCTGTCAGCAGAACTTGATAGCGTGGAGGATTTGCCAGCGGAATGGGGTGCTGCGGATACAGCACAATTTATTAAAGACCGGTATAACGGCAATCCATTTACAGTTGTTGCTTTTCTTGGTCAGGAAGGAAACCAGGGCTTTATCGTTTTGGAATTACCTAGGGCTGTCATGGATAACGTAACCAGCGACCGGATCTGGATATATTCGGTCACATTTCTTGTTTTAATCGTTCTGTTTATGATGGTATCCCTCATATTTTTCAGACAGATCCGGAAACGGCTGTTGAACCTGCAGCAAGCGATGGCTATAAGAGATGTTGACAATTTGCCGGTCGTGACTGATGTGAAGAAAGATGATGAGATTGGTGAGCTTGAAACGGCCTTCAACAACATGGTCAACGAACTGCGCGAAAGTAGAGAACGTGAGCAGGAAGAAGAACAATTAAGGCGCGAGCTGATCGCCAATCTCTCACACGATTTGCGCACACCTTTAACCAAAATGCGGGCACTGACCGATGCCATTACCAAAGAAAATTTGTCACAAGATGGCCATCAAGCTGTTCAACGGCTGGAAGGATCCATTGACAGTATAGACCGGCTGATCGAAAACCTGATGTCATACACGTTGTTAACGGCAAGCAAGTTGAACTATCAGCCCGAAAAAACGGACGTCATCCGTCACGTACGGTCTTCCGTGGCATCATGGTATCCACTGTTTGAACAGGAAAACTTTGAAATTGACGTTCACCTGGAGCCTTTTGAAACCAATGATTGGCAGATTGATCCGCTCTGGATGGACAGGGTTCTTGACAATCTGCTGCAAAACGTCATCCGCTATGCCAAAGATGGCCGGTATATCGGGGTTTTCACTGAGACAACGAGTGACTATGACGCCATTATCATCACCGACCGTGGCCCCGGTATGGACAATAAAGGGCCTGAAAAAGGTGCCGGTATCGGGTTATCGATCGTTGATATGATGGTCCGTCAAATGGGGCTGGATTGGGATGTGAAATCGGATGAACGCGGGACTGCTGTTCGGATTAAAAAGCATAGGAAGCAAAACGTTGGGGCGTCGATTGACATTAACGATCAATGGTAGATAACTTTAAATGAACACGATCTAGCCATTCCCCTAATTTTTGGTGATTTATTGCTTTGTGGCTTTAGGGGGAGGGTGCAAGACTTTATTCACAAGCAACGGATTGATGGCGTCTAACGTATCTAAGACACTTTCTTAGTAGATAAAATCAGAAAGGATGATAAAGTGTCAGAAATAAAAGATGAAATCATTTTAAGAGGACTTAAAGAAAATAATTTAAAAAATGTAGATTTAAACATACCAAAAGAAAAAATCAACGTATTTACTGGTCTTTCAGGCTCAGGAAAGAGCTCAGTTGTTTTTGATACATTAGCCACAGAAAGTAGAAGACAAATGACGTTGAACTATCCTCTCTATGTTAGAAATCAAATGCCAAGATACGAAAGACCCCATGTCGATCTGATGCAAAACTTAAGTCCTGTGGTCGTAGTAGAGCAAAGACCTATAGGAGGCAATTCCCGCTCAACAGTTGGCACTTATATGGATATACATCCATTGATTAGACTTTTGTTCTCACGAATAGGAAATCCTTCAATAGATTCTGCCACCGACTTCTCGAGTCACAGTTCATTTGGTAGATGCCCAGAATGCAGTGGATATAGGAGGGTCATTGCACCAGACCTGAATAAGATAATCGATTGCGATAAATCGCTTCGGGAATATGCAGTGAAATTTAAGCCGTTATCACCTTCAGGCTGGCAAGGCAGATGGATGATGACCGGCGGATTATTCGATCCGGATAAACCGATAAAGGTCTATTCCGAAGAGGAGTTCCGCCTATTCATATACGGTCCTCCAGAAGGCGAGAGAGTTTTTGCGCCGTTTCACACCAAACACGGACCTCAAGATCATGAGTGGGATGGGTTATTGCCTAGATTTACGCGTCTCTATATAAATCGAGATATCTCAAAGCTAAAACAGATATCCTTAGACGACGTCTTAGCCGTATCGACACATTCATTATGCCCAACCTGCCGGGGCTCAGGCCTAAACCCAAAGGTGTTAGAATGTAGAATAAATGGCTTAAATATTGCAGAATACGATCAATTAGAACTGACAGAGTTACTAGCGGAACTAACGAAGATAAAAGATCCTATGGGAGAGTCTATAGCCCAACAGGCAATCCCACATATAAAACAACTCGTTGAAATGGGATTAGGATATCTGAGCCTATCAAGAAAAATGGGCACCCTGTCCGGTGGTGAAGCTCAAAGGGTAAAAATCGCGCGTCATTTAGGGAGCAGTCTAAACAATATCCTATACATTTTTGACGAACCAAGTGCAGGACTCCATCCAGAAGAAGTGGATATGTTAATACAGATGCTAAAAAGTCTAAAAGACGAGCATAATACCGTGATCGTCATCGAACATGATCTAGCCGTCATAAAAGTGGCGGATGAAATAATCGAGATGGGCCCAGGAGCAGGCGTAAATGGAGGAGAGGTTATCTATCAAGGAAAATTGGAAGGACTGAAAAACGCTAAAGTCGCAACAACTTTAAACCATAAGCTAAAAATAAACAAAAAGCCAAGGAATATCAAACGTTATTTTTCAATCAAAAGAGCAAATCGAGAGTGTAAAATATTTTGTGTAAATAGAAATGACTAAATGATGTTCATAGAAAAAGGAAGACCCTTTCCTGTAGAATAGAGTTAGCCAACAACATTCACAGAAAAGAGGTCTTCCCTATGAATCA